>UQAR01000071.1 GCA_900539095.1 uncultured Ruminococcus sp. | reverse complement strand
TCTACACCGTCTAATTCGTCGGCAGCGTCAGATGTGTATAAGAGACAGGTATTGAAATGTCATGAATTACAATGTTTACTTTTTATTATATTTTTATTTACCTCTTACTATATTGTTTTTTGAATAGAATTTAATTGCATAATCAACTATATCATTAACCATTTCTTTAATTTTATTTTCTGATGTTATAACATTGTCAATACTATTTCCCACTATACCAACTATAGAATTTGAGCCTATTTCTATATTGTTAAAAGATTTATCAATACCTGCACGAGGTATAACCCCTTTACGTCTATGAACCAAGGCTCCTGGTTTTAATTTTGATGATAGAGCAGCATCTATTGATACTACTCTTTGTTTGTCTATTTTTTTTATTGTAGAATCCCAATAAGCTTTTACATTGGTACCGTGGATAGGTTCTTCCATAGTACCATAAACCTCATATCCCAAATCTTGTAATTTGCTTCCAACCATAGGACCAATAGAATCAAATATGGCTATTGGTGTTCCTAAACAAACAAATATTTTATCCATAACTAGACCTCCTCTATTTTATTATTTGTTTTAAATTATTTTTTATTTTGATATAACATTCCTATAAAATAAATTTTTTTTGCCGAAAAAAAGGAGTTGATTTAAATGAAAAACAATTATTTTATAGATACTATCGAGCTGACTTATCATACTACATTTGAATATATTACAGAAAAACTAAGCACAATACCGAAAAAGTGCGTAAAGAAAGGTGAATTTTATTATCCGACTTCACTTGAAGCTAATAGGTCGGGTATAGATATGAGGACGAGAAAATGTTCTAAAGGAGAACGTCATAAGAAAGGTGAGAACTATAAGATAGTTTTAAGGATAGCTACCGGAAAGATACCATATTTCAAAGACGAAGTACGGCACGTTGAAACAAGGGACGATCTTGATAAAATGATATACTACGTCAATGAATTTATCAAGTTCAGAATGCCTGACCTCGATATAAATGACTTTGAACTGACTAGGATAGATTTAACTAAAGACATACACAAAATGCCTGAGACGGTCATCAAGGAGTACATAATGCTTATGAGGAGAATGTTCGCGCCTGATAAATTTGAACTTAATGAACAGCTTGAAAAGAACACAAAGTATTTTCGCAGAGAAGATTCCTTCAATGCTCTGATGAAAAAGGGCAACACAAGTATAGCAGAATTTGTTGTATACAATAAAGCCCGTGCGGCAATAGATCAAAACCTTACCGGCACGGAGCTTGAATACTACAAAAACACTATGAGGCTAGAGTTAAGATGTTACAAAAGTTACATAAGAAAAATGGCGGACGAAACGACTACTATCGAGATATTGCGCCATATGTTTGAGCGGAGAAGTTATTTTATCGAAAGAGAATTTTATAGGATATTTGACGTTGAAGAAAGAACGCAGTCGTTTTTGAATATCTACTGGCTGAAAAAGTACATAAAAAGAAGCATTGACGGCAAGCCTAAGCACAAAAAGTATATGATAGATCTAGCGACGATACTTGACCGAGACAGTTTGCCAAATATTACGGACGCACGATTGATATACTGCGATAAACATAATTCGTCGTTGGGTGTGATGAATTGGTTCGAAGATATACACATATCGCCTGTCACTATCCAAAACATGGAATATCCGTTTTTGCAGTCATTGAGCAGTGCACTTGGCTTTAACGCTCCAACGCCGACTGATACTAAGCTGTATGAGTATCTGCTCAAAAAGACAAGAAACAGAAAGTTTTATCTTAATGCGTCAGATAATTATTACGAATTTGAGGGGGTGCCTAGGTGTGAGCAAGAAGAATGTTGAAACAGAGAAATTGTTCCTTACTCTTAATGAAGCCTGCAAAATGCTGCGGCTCAGCCGACCAACTTTGGTTAAGCTTATCAAGCAGGGAAAGATAAAAGCTTTCAAGCCGAGTATCCGTGTTTGGAGGATACCTGCGGAGGAGGTTTTTAAGTTTGAGAAAAAATAAGATAGAGTAGCATAAAAGCAGGCTGTTGCGTACACCACAACAGCCTGCTTTTTCACCTCTTCCTCAAAAACTCAATAACACTAAACTTGTATATCCTCCACCTGCTGCCAATCTTGAAACCCTCTATCTCCCCTGTTTTAAGATAACGGAGCATAGAGTTTTTGCCTATCTTTAAAAGCTGCTGACATTCTTTAGCGGTAAGTATATCGGGAATATCGTCAAACATAATTTATCATTCCTTTCAAAAAATATCGGTTTATCTTAATGTTCGGCGGTTTAGTACGGCACTTTTCGGAAACTTGATCTTTACAAATATACATCATCTTCATGAAGTAACGCAAATGCAGAAAGGAGGGCGTTACGATGAACAAAGCTAAAGTCATACTCGTGCTTGTGGGCAGCGTGCTGGCGGAGATAGCGCAGGAGATCATCACCTACATCGCAGATAAGGACGAGTGAACACCATAGGGCAGGCTTTCGGGTCTGCCTTTAATTTTTGTATTTTGTAAAGGAGTTTTAAAATGAGCGAACTTACCTATTGCAGCATTTGCGGCTGCGCTTTAGAGGACGAGGCGGAATGCTATGAAGTCGAAAACGAGATACTTTGTCAGGATTGCTACGATAACGAAACTGTGGTATGCGACCATTGCGGCGAACGCTGTATTGAACAGAATACCGTGAGCGATGAAAACACTATCCTCTGCACAGATTGCTATGATAATCATTATTACCGCTGTTCAAACTGCGAAACTATCGTGCATTCAGACGATACTTACTGGCGCGGCGATAACGCCTATTGCCGTGAATGTTATGACGATTGCTGTGACAGCGGCGACTACATCAATGATTATTACTACAAGCCTAAGCCCGTGTTTTACAAGCTGCCGAAAGAAGACAACGTGCGTTTTTACGGCGCTGAACTAGAGATAGACGGTGCAGGAAGATATGATGATAATGCGGAGAAGATATATGATACAGCTAATGTTCAGAATGAAGTGCTTTACATAAAGTCAGACGGCTCGCTGGACGAGGGAATGGAACTTGTCAGCCACCCTTGTTCCATAGATTTTCATCGAAAGAAGTTTCCGTGGGAGGATATTGTGAGAAAAGCGCTTTCTCTTGGCTACCGTTCGCATAATACGTCTACCTGCGGACTTCACGTCCATATAGGCCGAAAACAGCTTGGATATTCCTATGAGGAACAGGAAGACGTCATAAGCCGAATAATGTTCTTTTTCGAGAGCCATTGGAACGAGCTTTTCAAATTCTCACGGCGTACTGCATACAGCGTTGACCGCTGGGCAGCAAGACACGGTTACAATGACAAGCCGAAAGAGATACTTGAAAAGGCAAAGAAAAGCACTAAGGGCAGATATGCCTGTGTGAACATAACAAATGCTGATACTGTGGAGATAAGGCTGTTCAGGGGCACTCTAAAATTCAACAGCTTTATGGCGACGCTTGAACTTGTTGACAGCATATGCGAAAATGCAGTTTGCCTTAATGACGATGATATGAACAAGCAATCTTGGGCGGATTTTGTGCTGGGCATAAAGCCTGAATATACAGAACTTATCAGGTATCTGAAAGAGAAAAGGCTCTATGTTAACGAGCCTGTCAGCGAGGAGGATTAACTATGTGTGCGATATTTGGATTTGTAAATTACAGACGTTCGCTCAGCAGGAGCGAGATGAAAGAACTTATCAACAGGTTATCCGTAGAGTCTGAGGTAAGGGGCAAGGACGCAACGGGAATAGCGTATGTGAAACACGGCGAACTTAAAGTTTTCAAGAGAGCAAAGCCTGCTCACAAGGTAAAGCTTTATGTGCCGGAGGACACAGTTATCCTCACAGGTCACACGAGAATGACTACCCAAGGCGACGCCAGATACATTTGCAATAACCACCCGTTCACAGGCAAAACTGCGGACGGGTCTTTTGCTTTATGTCACAACGGCGTGCTTTACAACGACAGTCAGCTTGCAAAGTCCGAACATCTGCCGAAAAGCAAGATAGAAACTGACAGCTACGTTGCCGCACAGCTTATCGAGAAATACGGCAGACTTGACTTCAAGACCATAGCGAAGATGTCAGAGGCGGTAGAGGGTTCGTTCGTATTCACGATACTGAGCGACAAGAACAAGCTTTTCATCGCAAAGGGCGACAATCCGCTCTGCCTTATCCATTACAAGCAGTTGGGGCTGTATGTTTACACGTCCACCGAGGACATTATGAAAAATGTGCTGAAAGGCAGTTTCCTTGAAAAGCTGCCGTTTGAAGTGATAAAAATCACAGAGGGGGAGATCATAAGCATTGACAAGCGTGGGCGTTTTGAGAAAAGCAGTTTTATTCCAAACGAGTTCTGCTATGGCTGGAACTATTACGGATACAGAAAGCCCGCTTATGACGATGATGAACTTTTTGATATATGCGGTATGTTCGGGGTATCGCAGGAGGATCTTATGCTGCTTTACGATATGGGTTACACGGACGAAGAGATAGAGGGTATGCTTTGCGACAGGAGTATGATCAGGGAGTGTATCGAGGAGGCTAGGGTGCTGGTGGGGGAATATTATTAGGAGGTATTTTATGGCATACACATTCAGCGGAAGCAGATACATCACAAGCGGCGTGGCAGAAAACTTCCCTATCGAACTGCAAGTTGCGTTATTTTCAGCCGTAGAGCAAATGCGAGAAAAGGTCAGCGGACAGCTTGATTATCTGCAAGTTTTCGAGATAGTTACAGAAGTCAAGAGACAGAAAAAATTCCTGCACATTTATCATATGCAGGAATGCCCCGATGCTAAGCTTGAATATTTCATACCGACCGACGTGGAGATAAACGGCAGGGCGTATATGATCGACGATGTGGATCATATTACGCTGCTGTTGGCGGAGGAGTATTGAGTTGAAAAGGAATCACAGCTTTCGAGGGGGCTGTGATTTTTTTGCGAGATTCATCGAATTTGCTAGAATTTACATCAAAACGATTGCTTTTTTGTCAATTATATGTTACAATATCATATAGGTCGTCGATCCGATATTCATCGGTGTTAATAATTTTTGACCTAATTACAAATTACAAGCGAGCTGACCTTTATTGGTCATAGGAGGGCTTAAAAATGGATAAAACGATATGTGAATTATTTGCCGGAGTCGGTGGCTTTCGACTCGGGTTTGATCGGCTTGCGTCCGGCTGGACAACAAATTGGTTCTCACAATGGGAACCGGGAAAAAGAGTGCAATGGGCACACGATTGCTATGTTGAGCATTATGGTGATCTACCCGACATAAATGGCGAGTATCACACAGGCGATGATATCAGCATAGTCGATAAATCATCGATACCAGACCATTCTCTGTTAGTAGGCGGTTTTCCGTGCCAAGATTACAGTGTAGCACACACTTTAGCTTCTTCAAAAGGTATCGAAGGAAAAAAAGGTGTGCTTTGGTGGCAGATACGTGATATACTAGAAGTGAAACGTCCGCCATTCTGTCTGCTTGAGAATGTTGATAGACTATTGAAATCACCAGCTAGTCAGCGTGGACGAGATTTTGGTGTCATACTAGCGTGTTTTTCAAATCTAGGTTATAGTGTTGAATGGCGTGTGGTAAATGCAGCTCAGTATGGTGCTGCACAGAGAAGAAGGCGTACGTTCATATTTGCTTATCACAAAGATACAGTATACAGCAACAAGATGTCAAAGCTGTCAGCAGAGGATATAGTAAAAGACAAAGGCTTTATGGTAAGTGCATTCCCTATCAGTGACACAGAAAATATGCATAGTACTGAGATCAGTACAGACCTCGTTGAGGTGAGCGACAAATTTGCGTTCCCATTTGAAAATGCAGGCTATATGATAAATGGAAAGATAACTACTGCGAAAATAAAAGAGCGTGAAGAAGAGTCTATAAAACTAGGTAAGATACTAGAGAGAGGACAAGTCGCAGAAAAGTATTTTATAACTAGCGATAAAATGGAAAAATGGTCATATCTTAAGGGTGCAAAGAAAATAGATAGAACGTCTGCTAGCGGTCATAAGTATGTTTTCTCTGAGGGACCAGTAGCATTCCCTGATCCGTGGGACAGGCCAGGACGCACCATGCTGACCAGTGAATCGACGCTCAATCGTTCAACACACGTTGTTGCAGATCGAGAAGCTGGAAGATTGCGTTTACTGACACCCGTTGAAGCTGAACGTTTACAAGGATTCGATGATGATTGGACAAATACAGGCATGCCGGAAAGAATGAGGTATTTCTGTATGGGAAATGCTCTGGTCGTTCCTATGATAACTAGAATGGGCAGAGTACTTGATAAGATCATCTCATCAGAAAAATAAGCGGTCGCTTTTTAAAGGTAGGTCTTATACCAAAAGTGTGATACCTATCTTTTTTTACAAAAGGAGGGGTAATTTATGCAGGGTACAGAATATAAAACTAAAGAGCAAATACTCAAAAGAGCTAACGAAGCCATAGGTATACCACTAAAAGATATAGATAAAACAGGTAGGCTAAAAAAAGGAAAAGGTGCCATCGGTACAGTAATAGAGGAAAGTTGGTTTGGTTATTCTCCTAATTCAGAAGCTGAACCAGATTTCCCTGAAGCAAAGGTCGAACTAAAGGTGACACCATATACCAGAGGCCGTGATGGTAAGATCAGAGCAAAAGAACGTCTTGTATGTAACATAATAAATTATATGGAAGAGTATGATAAGACGTTTGAAACAAGCTCATTTTGGCACAAATGCGAAACGATGCTGCTGATGTCATATGAACATATAAAAGATGTATCTAAAGGTGAGTTTAAAATAGATAAAGCTGTGCTTTTTAGCTTTCCAGAAAAGGATCTTGTGATCATAGAAAACGACTGGAAAACCATAATGGATAAAGTTCGCAAGGGAGAAGCACATCTTATTTCAGAGGGAGATACGATGTACTTAGCCGCTTGCACTAAAGGTGCGAATGCTTCAAGCGTACGACCACAGCCTTGTTCAGATATTCCGGCAAAACAGAGAGCTTATTCTTTAAAGGCGTCGTATATGACGCAGATACTGAACCAGTATATCTTTGGCAGTGATACTAATGAGCACATAATCTCTGATTGGAGACAGTTAAGTACACGCTCGTTTGAAGATGTGATAACAGAAAAGCTTCGTCCATATTTCGGAAAGACACAGGAGCAACTCAAACAGCAGTTTTCTCTTGAAAAGTGCAAGGCAAAGAACCTCAATGAAATTTTGCTTGCTAAAATGCTCGGTATCAGGGGTAAGATATCTAAAACTGATGAGTTTCAAAAAGCCTGTATCATACCTAAAACGATAAGAGTTCAGAAAACAGGCAAGATAAAGGAAAGTATGTCATTCCCTACTTTTAAATTTATCGAACTGAGCAAAGAAACTGAATGGGAAGGTTCTGAGTTGTACAATTATGTCGCCCCTACCAAGTTCTTGTTTATTATCTTTCAGGAAAAAGATAATGGGGAATATATATTTGACCGTGTAAAGTTTTGGAACATACCAAATGAGGATCTTGATGAATTGCGGCGTGTATGGGAACGTACAGTAAATACTGTCCGTAATGGAGTGAAGTTTGAAGTTACACCTAATGGTGTAAAAAACGATCTGCCAAAACAAACAGATAGCCCTGTTGCTCATGTGCGTCCACATTCAAGATTATCTGCTTACAAATTCTCAGATGGTACGATCATAGGTGATATTGATAAGTCTGCATTGCCTCTACCAGATGGACAATGGATGACAAAGCAGTGTTTCTGGTTGAATAATACGTATATTGAGGAACAGATAAAGGAGTAATTATGAGAATAGAGACTTTTTCATATAGATTTGCAGATGATATACTGTTGTCCCCTAGATTTACAGGCGTTAGAGATGAATTATTAAGCGTATGCAATAATTGTCCTATACCTGTTTATAGCGGTAAATCTCGAAAGCAACCTAGTAAAGATGTTGTTCAGCAGATAATGAATACTTATTTCAGATTACAATTCACATCACTTGGATGGACAGCTGAACCGCTTGCCACACCTATTAATAATGAAGATGCTCTACGAGCTGATTTTAGGAAGACTTTCGGTGAGGGTGATGATAAGATAACACTCCAAATAGAAGTGGAGTTTGGTAATGTGGCAAGTTCTTACCGAAATTACTTTAAATTTCAACTATCATTCTCATATGATCTTACAGACATTTGTGTACTGATAGTACCTTCTTCGGAGCTTGCTAACAGGATAGATAGCGGAGTTGCAAATTTTGAAAAAGCTACAAGAGAGATACCTCAAGCAAAACTTTCAATTACCGTTCCAACGCTTGTTGTCGGTTTATTTGACAAAGATGAAGATGGTAATAAACTGCCTGAGTGGGATGTTCGAGCAACAGGAGTATCACTTGACGTCGCACAGAATAAAAATAAATCAGTAACAGCAGCTCACAATGAATTAGTACATAATTATATCAGGGAATTAACTTGATAGAACGTTGTAAGGAGTATATCTATATGAATAAGCCTCAATACTTTAATACTGTTATTATTGATACTAATGCATTTGATAGCAAAGGAAATGACTTTTGTGGATACTTTAACAGTATTATTCCAGCTTTTTTTGACACGCTATCTAAAAATGGTATAAAAATACTATCTCATCCAATTCTTATAGGTGAGACCAAAAAGCATATCAATCATTTAGATGATGGTCAAACAGATAATGAAAAGGTTAAAAATGCAATAAAGGCATTGACAAGATACAAAAATATTTTAGAATTTATAGATATAGATTATGATTCAACAATACAGCAGCTTGAGAAACTAGATATTGAAAATGAAAACATAAAAAAGGTTGATCAATATTTTTCCAGCGCAGAAATGCTAAAATATTGCAATCCGGAAATTGTCTTTAAAAAATACTTTAATAATGAAGCACCATTTGATATAGAACGAAACAAAAAATATGAGTTCCCCGATGCTTTCATCATTGAATCTATAATCGATTATATCGATACAAACCCGACTGTTGCTATTTTAGTTATTTCAAGTGATGAAGATTGGAAAAAGGCTTTATCAACTAAAAGTCAAATCACTATGAAAGACAATTTAGATGATGCTCTTAAACTTCTATACTCTCAGGAACGGAGTATAAACGACATCATAGAATCATTATACGAAGATATCGCTGATTATCTTACAAATAATACTACGACTGAAACATGGTTTGATATACAAGATTATGATTTAGAGAGCGATATAGATGTTGAAAAAGTGGAGTTGGATAATATCGACAATAATGTTGTTCCTCTTATTATTTCAGATGAAAAAATCGTCCTTCAAACAACTGTTGATTTACTTGTAGATGGTGCTACTACCATTTTCGATTATGATAATTCAGTATGGGATAGTGAAACAAGGACGTATTATATCATTCCATTTGCTGTTATGGATTTTCAGCAAGCAAAAGGAACTGCAACTTGTGAAATACATATCTGTTTTGATAAGGAGAAAAGACCGAGTCTTGAAAAAATAAACATAATTGAGCCAGACGGCGTCATATTGAAAATTGATGAAGATAACGTAGATTTCTCAGAAATAAATATGGATTTAGATGTTGCCGCAGATATGGCAGATACAGCAGAAGATTACTATAAACATTAAGAAATAACATGAAACACCCTAAAAGTTACGACACAACTCCCGATATAAGAAAACGTATGAGCAAGGTGCGTCTTAAAAATGGTAAAGCTGAAACTATACTTGCAAAACGTTTATGGCATGAAGGATACCGATACAGACGAAATTATAGAAAATTGCCTGGCTCTCCCGACATCGCATTAACGAAATATCGTGTAGCAGTCTTTGTGGACGGTGAATTTTGGCACGGCGAAAATTGGGAAGAACGCAAAGTCAAGCTCAAACATAATCGTGAGTATTGGATAGAAAAGATAGAAGAAAACATAGCACGGGACAAGCGTGTTGACGGTCAGCTTCAAGAAATGGGCTGGACTACGCTGCATTTCTGGGAGAAGCAGGTATTGAAACATACCGATGAATGTCTGCAAGTTGTTTTAGAGCTTCTTGAAAAGAAAAATGGCCAAGCATTATAGGTGATGATGTGGGGAATATCAAAGTTGTCGAACTGTTCGCAGGAGTAGGCGGTTTTCGGCTAGGGCTTGAAGCTGCATCGGACAGATATAAGGTGATTTGGGCGAACCAATGGGAGCCGTATAAGGCTGACCAGAGGGCGTTTGATTGCTATGTCTCGCACTTCGGCAAAAGCCCGAACCATGTCTGCAAAGACATAGCCGTCGCTAAGAAAGATATCCCCGACCATGACCTGCTCGTCGGCGGATTTCCCTGTCAGGACTATTCGATCTGTCTCTTATACACATCTGACGCTGCCGACGAATTAGACGGTGTAGAT
>UQAR01000070.1 GCA_900539095.1 uncultured Ruminococcus sp. | reverse complement strand
CGTCTAATTCGTCGGCAGCGTCAGATGTGTATAAGAGACAGAAACATTACTGTACCGCATTTTCTGTCGAATAAAAAAAATTCTTAAATTTTCAATAGACCTTGCATTTATAAATAATGTAGTGTATAATAAAATAAATAATCAGTTAATTGAGAAAGGAATATACATGAAAATACAAACTAACAAGAAATACACCACTATCGCCTTTTATGCGGCACTGGTCATTGCGGTGAACGTGCTTTTGGTAGTGGCAGTATTCAAATTCAATACTATTTTCAAGCTTGTTTCGGCTCTCATGTCGGCATTGACGCCTGTTATAGTAGGTCTGGTCATTGCTTTCCTTATAAACCCTATCATGGTGAATTTTGAAAAGCTGTTCAGAAACAAGGTGGTCAAAAACCCTGCAAAGAAAAAGCTGACACGAGCCTGCTCGGTGACAATAGCGTCACTTGTCTTTTTAGGCATAGTTGTGGGACTTATTTATGTAGTAGTCCCTGAGCTTATAAACTCTATCATCGACATCTTCAACAACGCCTCAAGTATCATTGTGAAGGTGCAGGGCTGGATAAACAAGCTGTTTAGGAACTATCCTGATATCGAAACCGTGGCGACAGAAAAGCTCAAAGCTTTCTCTACCGACTTTGATACCATTATCGATAAGATTCAGCCAATGCTTGAGAACATTCTTTCAGGTGCGTGGGGCGTTATCAACGTCCTTAAAAACTTCGTGTTTGGCTTTATCGTTTCTATATATATGCTTTGCAGCAAAGAAAAGCTCCTTGCTCAAGCTAAAAAACTTGTTATCGCAAACACAAAGAAATCCACCTGCGAGAAGATCATGCGTGTGTGCACTGAAACAAATAAGGTGTTCGCAGGCTTTCTCAGCGGAAAGATAATAGATTCAGCTATAATCGGTGTTCTTTGCTTTATCGGTCTGACTATCATGAATATGCCTTATAACATCATGATAAGCGTGCTTATCGGAGTGACGAACATTATCCCGTTCTTCGGACCGATAATCGGTGCGATACCGTCAACGGCACTTATGCTCCTCATTGACCCTAAAAAAGCGGTCATACTGCTTGTCTTTATCGTTATTTTGCAGCAGTTCGACGGCAATATCCTTGGTCCTAAGATACTTGGAGATTCCACAGGTCTGCCGGGATTTTGGGTGCTTGTTTCACTGTTCTTCTTTGGAAACCTCTTTGGATTTATCGGAATGGTCATCGCAGTTCCGACATTTGCACTTCTTTATACATTCACACGAGAGAATGTTGTGCAGAAACTTCGTAAGAAAAAGCTCCCTGTCGATACCGACTATTATATGGAGGACGTTGAACATCTGTATAAGAAAAATGAAAAGCGTGTCCCTCTTACCCCTGAACAGCTTGACGCCATTGTCATTCCAAGTGCTGACGAGGTAAATGAGATAAACCGTGAGGAAGAGCCTGAAGAGGCTGACCACAACGAGAATAAAGATAATAACGAATAATAAAAGCGGTCTGTTCACCAAAGAGCAGACCGCTTATTTTATTTCATGTATTTTTTCTGTACCTTTGCAATGTGTATCGCAGAGTATATAACAACAAGTGCTATGAGCACAGCCGCTGTTATCTTGAACACAGACGATTCAAAGTATGATCTTGCTACCTTGACTTTCGCTTTCACCTGTGAACGCTCGACCTTTGTTGTTGAAACAAGATCAATGGTCGCAAGCACCTCGCCGTTGTAAACAAGCTCCATTTTGCCCAGCACATCGCCGATCTCAACAGGAGCAACAACATTGTCATACACCGTTATTTTCTTCTCAACATCGTCTACCGATATGTTCACAGGCCACAGCCTTGTGAATCCGCTGGCAGGTTTCAGGTTTGCATAATCTATTCCGTCACCATAGCTGACCTTTACGTCACGGACTTCGCTGTTTTTGTCCACAAAATCTGTAGCAACAAGGCTTGAAAACGCCCATTTGTAAAGGTGAATGTGGTCGAGAATGTTGTAGTAAACATAGTCGCCGCCGTAAATAGAGTCAGGGTCTTCCTCGCCTTTTTTCACATCTTCTTCAAGCTTATCCATTGGTGCACCCATTGTTACGATAAGATAAGAAGTGCCGTCATATTCTGCATATGACGCAAGGCATCTGCCTGCGGCGTCAAGTGAACCTGTCTTTATGCCTTTGGCGTAGGAGTAGTAATAATCCGTTGTTGAGTCAAGCATAAGATTAGTGTTGTAAATGTCTGTACCATCGGAATGATATGAAGTCGAGCTCATGTGGTAGCTTGGCTGACAGACGATATCACGGAAAACCTGATATTTGCTTATTGCATATTCGCACAGCGTTGCCATGTCTTTGCATGAAGAATAATTCTGCTGTGTCCAAAGTCCGTGAGCGTTGGAAAAATGGGTGTTTTCCATGCCAAGCTTTTCGGCTTTCTCGTTCATAAGGTCTGTGAATTCTGTTATAGAATCTGACACGTTCAGTGCGATTATGTTTGCCGCCTCGCAAGAGGAGGGGATAAGCAGTGCCGCAAGCAGATCATAGCAGCTTACCTCTTCATCAGGCTGTATATCCGCCGTTGACGCACCTGTGTCATACAACTCGTCAAACGCCTCTGAACCTGCGGAATAATATGTATCTTTCAGCTTTTGTTCGTCGCCTTTGAACTTGTCCAGCAGGACAACCGCAGTCATGATCTTTGTGAGAGACGCCGGCACACGTTCGTCCTCACCGTTTATATCCACGATAGCCTCACCGCTGTCAAGATTGACCATATACACCGCCTCAGAATACAGCTCCAACGGTATCGCTTTGCCGTCATCATCATAGCCTGATGTAGGTGTAAAATTGAATGCGTCTGCACACATCGCAGGCACAAGCAGCATTATTGCCAGCGTCATGGATAATATCCTGCTGATTTTTCGTTTTAGTTTCATTGACAGTTTCCTTTCGCACTGTATGTAAAGAGCCTTGCTCATTCAGTTTTCTCATAAAGTATATTAGCACCCTGTTTGCCCACACGTTTCACTCTTTCAAGATATGTGAGAATATTCAGCGTCAGCTGTGCACCCTCCCGTGATATTTTGGCATACGCTGAAAAGTCCTTTGAAGTGAACTGTAAAGGCAGTCCCTCAGGGATAAAAATATCAAAATCGGCAGGGCAGTCGATATGTATTTCATCAATAAGACCTTTTGGTATCCTGTCATGACGTGAAGAACCACGCTTTTTGTTCTTTGACCAGCCATTCAGAAATCGTATCTCTTCTGTTTCAAGCATACAAAGGCATAGGTGAAATCTCGGATTGTCAAGGGTGTATTTTATTTTGTAAAGTTCGGGCATGACCTCGTAGATAGTGTATTTCCTAGGCGATCTGTGCCTTTCCGACAGCTTGCCTGTTTCTGTGTCTATCCAGCGGACGTATTTGACGGCAGGTATTGGATACACGACCGTCACATCGCAGAACTCTAGAAAAGCCTCAAGCTTTTTAAGCAGCTTGTTGAACTGCCTTGTCTGAATTTCGATAACGCCGTTTTCACCCACGATATCAGCCACATATCCGCCAATGCGTATCTCCTGATTTTCACCGTAGGGTTCAAAATAGTTTTTCAAAACAGCGTGCAGCGTTTTTTCGCCCAGTGTTCCGATACCGTTGCGTTCACGGCTTTTGCCTATGATTTTATCGCAAGCCTCCTGAAATCTCAGCCTGTCCGTAAGATCACCCCAACTTTTATTATATCAGATATTTACTCTTACGTCAATCACAAAACGCATAAAAAGAGCCTGAGATATACTCAGGCTCTTGGTTGTATCATAAATTATCAGGTTATGCTGTCGGCAGTGATCTTGTCCCACTGATCGCAGTATTTAACTTCCATTTTGTCCATCATGTCGTTATACAGTTTCGAGATAGTCGGTGTGTCATAAGAATAGATCATATCCTCTATGTTCTGCTCAACATAATCCATATCCACCGGCAGACGCTTGATTATGAAATATCCGTATGTGTCATTCTCTGTAAGCTCTGTAGAAACTGCGTTTTCTTTCAGTGCGAAAGCGTCCTTTACAAGCTCCTCAGGATATCCCGTTGTGTCCTTGTTGAAATAATATCCCGTTGAAGGGTCTTCAAGACCGAGATCCCAGCCGTATTCTTCTACAAGCTTGTCAAAATCATCGCCGTCCTGAGCCTTTTTCAGAACTTCCTCAGCAAGCTTTTTAGCCTTTTCCTTAGCTTTCTTTACGCCGTCATCGTCAAGCTTTGCATAAGCTGACTGCTTTGCACTTGCCTTTTCAGAAAGCGACATACTGTCATAGCTGTCAGAAGTGCTGTCATCAAGATCTACCTGTGCATAGAAAGGTATCATAACGTGTATCTCACGGCAATACTCGCTCGTGTCCTTAACTATTTTCTTGAAATCCTCTTTCTTTGTGGCATATTTGCCGTCATTTTTGAAGAGCGTGTCATTTACCTTTGTATAGATTGTAGCAGTTTCAAGCATTTTTCTGTAAAGATCTTCTGTGAGGTAAGCTGATTTAAGGTCATTGAGATAAGCCTCATCAGAATCATAATTTGCCTTTGCTTTAGCTATCTGCTCGTCAATGGTCTTGTTATCATCATCTGTAAGCTCGATGCCGTTTTCCTCAGCAAGCTTAGGTGCGACAAGCTCCTGCTTGAGGGCAGTTATAACGTCCTCCATAAGAAGTTCAAATCCACCGTCTGTTGACTTTATGGTGTCAAGTGTAGCACCGTATGTGGAAGTGTACTTGCTTATAGTATAATAATAGTAGTATCTGAAAGTATCAAAATCTATGTCCTTGCCATCAATGGTGCAGACGATAAAGTCCTTTGTGTCGATAGACTTTCCGTCGATAGTCAGTGAAGGTTCAGGGGTCTCCTTGGCGGCAGTGCTGTCAACTGATGAAACAGATGAGTCAGCTGCGGAAGATGTGGCAGATGAGCTGTCATTATTCTTGCTGCATGAAGTAAAGCTGCATATAGCTATTGTGAGAGCGGCTGTAACAGCGGCTATTTTCTTTATCATAATAATTGTCCTTTCCTTTGAGAGAAAACTCTCTGCATAACATAGGTTTTATTATAGCTTATTATTGTGATGATACTGTGTGATAATTATTAAACTTTCTGTGAATGAAATATATATTAAACTATCTGACACAGTTGACAATCTGAGAGTGTAAGAGTATAATATAAGTGACTTTAAACACGAAAAGAGGTATTCCATATGGATTTTGGTAAATATATCGCCCACAGGGGACTCCATTCCGATCTTGTTCCTGAAAATTCCCTGCCTGCATTCAGACTTGCAGTGGATAAGGGGTTGTCTATCGAGCTTGACGTTCGCCTTACAAAGGATTGCCGCATTGTGGTTTTCCATGATGATGACCTTATAAGAATTTGCGGCGTTGAGGGCAGAGTTTTTGATTATACCTATGAGCAGCTGTCTGCGTTCAGACTTGGTGGCAGTGATGAAAAAATACCGCTGCTGTCTGATGTGCTCAAAGCCGTGGACGGCAAAGTGCCGCTGCTCATAGAATTAAAAGGCGGTGCACCATTCGGTGAGCTTGAAAGCCGACTTGACCACATGATGAAAAAATACAAAGGCGAGTTTGCTGTGCAAAGCTTTAACCCATTCTCAGTGATGTGGTTCAGGTTCAATTCGCCGAAGGTCATAAGGGGACAGCTTATTTCAAAATATAGAAAAAACATTGATCTTGAGTATATCGAAAGGTTCATTTGTGCTCAGCCGTTTATCTGGAGAATTATTTCAAAGCCTCAGTTCATTGCTGCCGATCTCAGATCAATAAGCCTTGAAACTGCTTTTCAGGCTGTCGATATCGACGCAGACCTGCTCACATGGACGGGCAGAGGCAGAGAGCTTATTGAAACTGCCTCGCAGTTTTCCAAGACTGTCATAGCGGAGCAGTTCCCTGAGGATTTTGATTTTTCTGATAACTGGGAGGAAAGCTGTGAATAAGATGCAAGACCTTCCATTGTGCGACCTTAACGAGGTCAGACGTACCGCAAAACGCAGCGACAGCGATATTTCAGGCTGCAAATTCAGCGGTGAGTATTTTGAAAGCGAAGATCTTTCCTGTCTGTCTTTTATAAACTGCGTGTTTGAAAACTGCGTTTTGACTGACTGCGACCTTGAACGTTCTTCATTTGTTGACGTCACCTTTATATCCTGTGACCTATCAAATTCATCACTTGACTCTGCCTATCTAAGCAGATGTGAGTTCCGCTCCTGCAAACTTGTGGGTGCAGAGTTCAAAGACTGCTCAGTTCAGGGGGTTGTGTTTGAATCCTCAAACTGCGGATATGCCATATTTGATAAGTGCAAGCTGTCTGAAACCCAGGTGAAAAACAGTGATATGTCCTCGGCTGAGCTTGTTTCCTGCAATCTCAAAGCATTTAAGACCAGCGGCAGCAAATACCTTGGCACATCATTTTTCAGAACACCTTTAGGCGGCGTTGATTTTTCTAACTGTCTTGTGGGCGGTCTGCGTGTTTCCGATACGTTCAGAGAACTTCGCAATGCTGTCTTTTCAGCAGATCAGGCTGTGGAGCTTTCAATGCTCCTTGGAATAAGAATAAAATAAGATAACCGCCATGGCATTCATGGCGGCTTTTTTCTACCTGTTTTTATCCTGTTTGATAAGTATTCTCACGGCGTCCACCGCACAGCGGATACCCCTTGTAGTATCATCGCTCACGTTGTCCTCAAGGTTCGCCTTTGAACGCTCAACGTTCCATATGGCTGTTATTACAGCTCCGCAGCGGACGTGCCTTGTTATGCCCACTGAGAAAACTGCCGCACATTCCATTTCGGAAGTCATACAGCCGCATTTCAGATATGCGTCCCAGCGGTAGTTTATATCATCGCTCACCGGCATTGAGTCAGGCTCGACCTCACCGTAAAAGCTGTCTTTGCTGTGAACAACACCTACATGATAACGCTTTCCAAGCTTATCTTCTGACAGTGCCGCGGCTGCCTTTGCCAGTGCAGTCGTGACCGTGAAATCTGCCACAGCAGGGTAGCCCTCAGGTAGATATTCTTTTGAAGTGCCCTCTCCACGAACAGCAGCCGATGCGATAACAAGGTCGCCGCCGCTAACGGAAAGGTCCATTCCTCCGCTGGTGCCTATCCGTATAAATGTGTCAGCACCGCACTTTACAAGCTCTTCCACTGCTATAGCCGCAGACGGTCCGCCGATACCGGTTGAGCATACAGTTACTTTTTCGCCGTCAAGGTAGCCTGTGTAGACATTGTATTCTCTGTTCTGTGCCACCTGCTTTGCATTATCGAGCAGAGCAGCGATCTTTGGAACTCTGCCCGGGTCGCCCGGCATTATAACATACCTGCCCACTTCTTCAGGGATAGTTCTGATGTGAAATTGTCTTTCACCGTCCATAATGCTTGCCATAAAAATTCCTCCTCTCAGAATTATTCGTTGTATGGATAATTATTTTCTTCATAAATTTCATTGCTTACAAATCTGTGTCCTGAATGTGGCTTATTCTTAAAACGAACAAGTAAAATGATAAACACGGTCGCTATAACAATGAACAGTCCGCCGATTCCGCAGAATACGACCGTCAATATGGTACTGGTCGTATCCTTAGGCGAATAAAACGTTATAGGGTCGTCAGGGTCGCAGAACAGCTGGACTGTCTGTCCTTTTCTGTAACTGCTGTTGCTGGAATATGTATTGCTGTGAGAAGTATACATCTGTCCGTTTGCGTAATATGTATAAACAGGTGTGTAAACCGTGGTGTAAGTGGTATATCCGTCATCGTTTTCATGACGTTCCTCTTTGCTGAGAATGTCTGATACCACAGCAGTGACTTCAAGGGTGCATTTGTTTTTCATGTTATTCGCATAAATTGCAAAACCTATCCCCACTGCAAGAAATACTACACCTATCAGCATAAAAACAAACGCTATTATTCTCATTCCCGTTTTGTTGTATTGCACACTATAACTTTTGTAATACCGCATATTTACCCCCATTTAAGCATAAAAGCCAACACCTTCATATGGTGTCGGCTTTTGTTTTATCCTACTTTTCCATTTTCATTGAAATGTCAAACGCCTTGACTGAGTGTGTGATAGCACCGATAGAAATGATATCAACACCTGTTTCAGCTATCGCACGGATAGTTTCAGCGGTCACGTTTCCTGACGCCTCGAGAAGTGCCTTGCCGTTTGTCATTTCAACAGCCTTTGCCATATCTTCGTTTGTCATATTGTCAAGCATGATTATCTCAACGCCCAGTGAAAGAGCCTCTTTAAGCTCTTCAAGGCTGCCGACCTCAACTTCTATCTTAACGGTGTGTCCCATTTTTTCTCTAAGAGCGTTTACCGCACCAGTCATGCTGCCATATGCGTCAAGGTGAGTATCTTTGAGCATTGCACAGTCAGAAAGGTTGTATCTGTGGTTTCTTCCGCCGCCTACTGTAACAGCATATTTCTGCAAAACTCTCAGTCCTGGGAGCGTTTTTCTTGTGTCCGCAACTGACGCCTTTGTGCCCTTTACAAGTTCAACGCATCTGTTCGTTGCAGTCGCAACGCCGGACATATGCTGAACGATATTAAGAGCAGTTCTCTCTCCCTTGAGCAGTGCCCTTGTTGAACCTGTTATCTTTGCGATTATATCGCCCTTCTTGACCTTTTCACCGTCGTGAATAAGTATCTCGCACTTTACGTTCTCATCAAGGAGCTGGAAAACTCTCATTGCAACGTCTATTCCGCAAAGAACGCCCTCGTCCTTTGATACATATTTTGCTGTTGAAACTGAATCTTCGTCAACAAGGTAATCTGTTGTAACGTCTATATAATTGATATCTTCAAGCAAAGCTGCCTTTATGATATCGTCGATCTGAAACTGCATCAATCTCATTTGTTTTCCTCCGTTTTCTCTTTGGCATCAAGCTTTTCAATGGCGTCTTTCAATACGATATAAGCAACAGTTGTAAGCGACTTTGCCTCAACGTAATCTCTGTCTATCTTGAAGTTGCCGTCACAAAGAAAGTTTTTAAGCTTTGTGACTTCTTTAAGATCAGGCGGCAGAGCCTCTTTGTCAGGAATGACAAAATATGCACGCTGCATAATGTCCCTGACCTCAGTTCTTATGCCGTGAGGGATATGCGGAGCGTCATTGTCTATCTTGAAATCGTAGGTCTCAAGCTCGCCGTTGTCGGACTTTATCTTCTCATTGATATCCCCAGCAGCACGTCTTGAAAATACGAGAGCCTCCAGCAGGGAATTGCTTGCAAGTCTGTTATTGCCATGTACACCCGTGTGTGAACACTCGCCACAGGCATAAAGTCTGTCAATGTTAGTTCTTGCGTATGTATCTACATTTATTCCGCCCATTAGGTAATGATGACAAGGGAAAATAGGGATCATATCCTTTGTCATATCATATCCAGCCTCAAGGAGTTTTTCGTTTATCATAGGAAATCTATTCTTGACAAACTCAGGGTCTTTGTGAGTTATATCGAGATAGAATTTGTCAGAACCGGTTTTTTTAGCCTCAGCCATTATAGCATGAGATACAACATCTCTAGGTGCAAGCTCAAGGCGGTCGTCATAATTTTGCATGAATCTTTCACCGTTGCAGTTTTTCAGATAAGCACCCTCGCCTCTGACTGACTCAGAGATAAGGAAAGTTTCACGTGTGTGCTTGTTGTTGAATCCTGTTGGGTGGAACTGGATATAGCTCAGGTTCTTGATCTCAGCACCAAGCTCGTAAGCTGTTGTGATACCGTCGCCTGTTGCGATAGCAGAGTTTGTGGTGTATTCATAAACTCTGCCTATTCCGCCCGTTGCGAAAACAGCATATCTGCAATTATAAGTGGTATATGTGCCGTCATCAGTTAGCACAAGAATAGAAAATCCTGTCTTGGTTTTCTTTGCGTCGCACATAATAGCATTTTCAAGTATCTCAACATTATCGAGTTTCTGCACATTTCTCAGCAGGGTAGTTTCTATTTCAAATCCTGTTGTATCAGCATGGTGGAAAATTCTGTTCATGCCGTGACCGCCTTCAAGAGTGCGGTGATAAGAACCGTCAGGGCACTTGTCAAAGTCAGCACCAAGTTCTATAAGTCTGCCGATATCGATATGAGCCTCGTCAACAAGCACCTGAGTGGACTCAGGGTCATTTTCAAAGCCGCCTGCTACAAATGTATCGTGCTTATGATATTCAGGGGAGTCTTTAGGGTTGTCATAGACACCAGCGATTCCGCCCTGTGCAAGAGAAGAGTTGCACAATGTCAGCTCTCTTTTTGAAAGCACAAGCACTTTAAGATCGTGAGAAAGGTTCAGTGCTGCATAAAGACCTGCCGCACCGCAGCCTGCGATAATTACGTCATAATTTTTGTTGTTCATATTTATAACCTCTTTGTATGGCGAAAATCCGCCAAGCATTATGT
>UQAR01000069.1 GCA_900539095.1 uncultured Ruminococcus sp. | reverse complement strand
CCCTATAAGGTTCTGCGGCTCCCCTGCCACTGTTGCGGCAAACTCGTTTCGCTCGTCTATAAGTGCAACACGCCAGCGTTCACCAAGCTTTCTCGCAAGGTCACGGAGTATCGTTGTTTTACCTCCTGACGGCGGTGACGCAATAAGCAGGCTCACAGGCTTGTCTGAAAAGCATTTTGCATATATTTCATCAGAGCTGCCTATCATTTCACGGGCTATCCTTATATTAAGAGAAGATATGTTTTTTACAGATTCCACTGTATATCCTTTTGCGGGGTCAAGGACTGCTGTGCCGCAAAAACCTACTCTACAGCCGCCTGATACGGTTATATATCCTCTTGCTATCTCACGGTGAAAGCTGTGAAGTGAATTTTGAAAGGCTCTCTGATAGATAGTTTCGATATCTTCTGACGTCACCTCAACGCTGTCACCGATATTGTTCATTAGCCTGCCGAAGTCATTGACGAAATATTCTTTTGAAAATATGGTCACAGACAGCCGTCTGCCTCGGCGTAGTCTTATTTCCTGTATCCTGTCACACTCTATCTCAGGCACTGACATCAACGCTCCTTTTATCCTCGGCGTGAGCAGTTCGTAAACGTATTTTATCTTGCTGACTTCTCTTATCATTTTTTCACGCTCCCTTGACTTGTCCTATGAAAATATTATGCTGAAAGTCTATGGTTTAGTACAGTTATCCACTCTGCATTTTTGTATCCTCTGACAGAGTAATAAGTACATTATTGTACATAATTATCGCACAAAATGCTTGAAATACAGTGGTATTCGTGCTATAATATTAATGCAATGTGTACAAATATTGCAAATATCAAGATAAATACACAAAACAAAGGAGAAATTTATGAACAACAGCTTAACAGAAGATCAGATCAAGGTACTGAATATGTCACAAAGCGTGATAAATGAGGTCAAAAAGGTCATAATCGGCAAGGACGAGATAATTATAAAAGTTCTGCTGTCGATACTTGCAGGTGGTCACATTCTTATCGAGGATATTCCGGGCGTGGGCAAAACTACTCTTGCGGTGGCACTTTCAAAGGCTCTGTCCCTTGATTACAAAAGACTTCAGTTCACACCTGACGTTCTTCCGACCGACGTAACAGGATTTACTATACTTAATAAGGAAACACATAAGTTTGAATACAAACAGGGTGCAGCACTCACAAATCTTTTTCTTGCTGATGAGATAAACAGAACTTCCAGCAAAACACAGTCTGCACTCCTTGAGGTAATGGAAGAGGGCAAGGTCACTGTTGACGGCGTTACACACAAAATGCCTGACCCTTATATCGTTATAGCAACACAGAATCCTGTGGGTTCAATAGGAACACAAATGCTCCCTGAATCTCAAATGGACAGATTTATAGTAAGGCTCACAATGGGTTATCCAAACCTTGAGAGCGAGGTCGCAATGCTCAAATCAAAGCAGAACCTTGTGCCGGTGGATAACGTAAGACCTGTGGTTTCTGCTGAGGATATTATTCAGGCAAGAAAAGTTGTGGAGAATATCTATGTTTCAGATCAGGTTTTCCAGTACATTGCAATGCTTGCAAACGCTACACGAAACAACGAATATATAAAGCTTGGTCTTTCACCACGAGGAACTATTGCACTGCTTAGAATGACAAAGGCTACTGCACTGCTCAAGGGCAGAGATTATGTTATTCCTGATGATGTCATCTACAGTTTCAATGATGTTGTGCTCCACAGACTGATCTTCAACTCAAAAGCCAAGATAAACGGCTTTACAGGCGAACAGATACTTAAAGGCGTCATTTCTTCCGTTCAGGTGCCAAGGGCTAGTAAATAGCGGAGGAACAAATGCTGATTTTATATATAATACTATTTATTGCGTCTATCTTTTTCTATATATTATATGTGGGCAGCTTTTCTTTTTATCTCTTTGCATTTTTGCTTGTCATGCCTTTTATCTTATTTGTCATGCTCAAAAGAATGTCAAAGAAAATAAGCATTGGTTTTGTGAACACTCAAAAGACTTCAAGCAGGTCATCAAAGATACCTGTTGTTCTAAGAGTGCAAAACCGTTCTAAGCTGCCTGTTGCCAATACGATAATAGAGATAGAGTATTACAACACACTTGACGGCGATAAAAACACGATGAAAATTAACACGCCGCTCTATCCAAATGACGTACAATATCTTACAATGCACGTTTCCGCAAAACATTATGGCACTGTCAGAATGAACATAAAACGCTGCCGCATTGTGGATATGCTAAAGCTTTTCAAGGTAAAGGTGAGCACGAATGCAGCGTCACAGCTGTTCGGCGAGAGCACTTTCACTATCGTGCCTGATTATATTCCTATAGAAAACAATATTGCAAATTATGCTGAAATGGGTCTTGAAACCGACGATTATTCCAAGACTTCAAAGGGTGATGACCCGTCGGAGATATTTGACATTCATGAATATCATGACGGCGACAAAATAAACAGGATACACTGGAAACTTACAGCAAAGCAGGACAAAACAATGGTCAAGGACTATTCCCTGCCTATATCAAACTCTATCGTGCTTATGGCTGACTTACATCTTGACACAAGCACTGAGGACTACTTGCTCATATACGATACACTGGTTGAGGCTATAGCGTCCATATCCTATTATCTTGTAGAAAACGACACTCCTCATAAAGTGGTATGGTATGACAAAAAGAAAGACAGCACCGAGATAGTAAACGTCACAGACGAAGAAAGTGCAAGACTGCTTATCAGTTTGCTGCTGCAAGCGTCTGTGTATGATGAGGCTGACTTGTCTTTGATAAATTACATCAATGAGCCTGAAAAATATAAATGCGGTCATTTGATGTATTTCTCCCCTGTGTATAACAGCGATGTCAGCGGCGTTATGAACGATAATGATCTGGCGTTCCGCTATTCCTATATGCTTATCACAAACAAAAATAAAGATGGCATTATAAATGACGAGTTTGCAGACATTGTAAATGTCACTGCAAAGCACGTTGCCGAAAGCATACAGGAAATATGTCTATAAAGGTGACAACATGAAAAAGAAAAGAATAAAAAGCAAAAACAAAGATATAGGATTTATCAGCAGCAACGGACTGTGCATTGACGGTGATATCCTTATGAGCTGCGAGAATGAACACACTTCGGGTTCGTACCTTTGGTTTCAGATACTGCTGGCATTTGCGGCGACCTTGTGCACGGCATTTATGGCGGCGTCATTTCTGGATATGGATATCTACACACACACGCTTATTTACTATTCGGCAGTGCTTTCGCTGGTATTCGGACTGATAAAATCCTCACAAAAGATAGTGAGATTTTCCGCACTGGGAGTTGTGCTTTTGCACCTTATCTACCTTCTCGGCAGGATATCCACTATAAAATACGGTATGTTCGTGGTCATAGACAGATATCTTGCACGGGCAAACCAACCTAACTCCACGCTTGGCGTGCACCTCAACGGAATATCACCTGTTGACTACACTTACCTTGCATCAAACTTCTTTGTGTTATTTATAACTCTTGTAGCACTTGGCGTTGCGGCTGCCTGCATTTACAGGATAGATTTTCCGCTGTTGTTTATAGTAACTTTCCCTGTATTTGAGCTTGGTATGTACTGGGGCTGGGAGCCTTCCATGTGGACGGTCATAGGACTGTTCATATGCTGGGTGACTGTGCTTGCAATGCACATAATAAATCACACTACCAATAAGGCTGGCAGAAAGAACACATTTGCGGTGCACGAGAGAAAACGCACGTTTTACTTCACCTCAGAAAAGCAGAAAGCTTGTTTTTACAACGTGTTTATGAAATACACAGTTGTGCTCAGTTCTGCGGTGCTTTGTATTATAATGCTGTTTTCGGCTGTGACTGGATTTACACGTCCTGAGTCATTTGCTAAATACAGACACGACATTTCAACCACCGTGGCAAACTTTTCACTTGCGGACATCAAAAATGCTTTTTCTGACTATGACGGAGGTTTTGACCTCTTTGGCATAAAAACAGTGGGCGGTACGAACGGCGGAGTTCTCGGCAAGACAGCAGGCATAAGTTTCAACGGCTCAACTGCCCTGAAAATCGAAACTCCAAAATTCAAAAACACACTTTATCTTCGTGGATATGTCGCAGGCGTATACGGCGATAACAGCTGGACGCCGCTTGAGGTCAGCGAAAAAGACGATACTTTTTCTGATGATTTTGAGCAAGGCGGTCTGTGGGTACAGGATATGGACTATGACCTGATACAACGTAAATACCCATTTCTTACTCCTCAGAAAATAAATGTTTCTGTTCTTGGTGCAAGCAAAAAGTTTGTTTATGCACCATATGCGTCGCTGTATTCAAGCGACGGCAACGAGGGCGACAAAAAAATGCGTCCTACAACAGAATCTTACATCAAACTGACATCTACGAAATATTCGCTTTTCTACTTTGACACTGCGTCGATAGTGGAAGTTCCTGAGTCTGTTCCTGAATATATAGCCGAAGAAACACCTGCACTGTCGGTAAACAAAGACAGAGGCGTTGACTCTTATACTGAATTTGTTCACGATAAATATATGGACGTTTCAGAATCAGATGAACTTGAACAGGCTTACAGAACGATACTGAGCGAATATCTCGGTGTGAGCGTTTATCACAAAGACGAATGGACATACGAAGAGATATGCTCTGCAATACGAGGATATTTCTCTGATAACTTCACCTACACCCTTGAACCTGGCGTTACCCCTGAGGGCGAGGACTTTATCGAATACTTCCTTGGCACGCAGAAAGAGGGCTATTGCTCATACTTTGCAACGGCAGGTGCTCAGTTGTTAAGAAAGTTCGGCTATCCTTCACGTTATGTTGAGGGCTATGTTGTGCTTAGCTCACAGCTTGGAGAGTCTGACGGCGATTCAGTATACGAAGTAAGTGTCAAGGACAAATGTGCACACGCATGGGCTGAGGTATTTATCGACAATGCCGGCTGGTATCCTGCTGAATTCACTCCGGGATACAACAATGATAATCCTAACCTCACAGAGCAGGAAAAAGATCCAAAGTCAGTTACGGCTACAACTAAGTCTACTGACAGCAGTCCAGCTGCGACCACGAAGAGCGACGGCCAAGGCGGCAATAAAACGGTGACGACCACGAAACCTGCAAACAGTTCAAAAGCCACAACTACCACAAAGAAAGCAAATTCTGCTACAAGCGGCGGTCATGGTGTGGCAGTGATATCAGGTGCAGGCAAAGGCACGATATCATCAAGCAGTATCGCCGAACAAAACAGCGACTATGGCGGTTCATTCGGAGGAATATTCATAACGCTTGGCGGACTTCTGCTCATAGGTTTTGGCGTTGTTCTGCACAGAGATCTCAGGATAAAGAGAATGAAGTCTGAGCTTAGCGAAGGCGATAACAAAAAGCGGACCATAGCGGTATACAGTTATATGCTCAAATATCTAAAACTTATAGGCATTGCAGACAGCAGAAACGTTACTGACTTGCAGCTTTGCGACAAACTCGCTGAAAAGTGCAAGGAAAAAGAGATAAATGACGCCGCCGAACTGATCGAACAAATCGGACGGATCGCAGTCAAGGCTTATATGAGCAACTCAGTGATAACTGACAAAGAGCTTGAAACGGCACTCGATGATCTTACTATCATAAGGAACAAAATAGTGCTTTCACGGCTTTCTGGTGTTGATCTTCTCACTGCAAAATTTGTTCACTGTCTATATTAAAACAAAAGTCACGCTGGTAATGCGGCGTGGCTTTTTATATTATGGTTAATATTATTACTTGGAAATAATTTAGCAAAATAATTTTTTGAAAATATCGGGAAAAACTTGTTTTTGTGTAGATATGGGCATGATATAATAATTGTGTATTTTATTATCGAAGAAAGGAATGATATAATTGAGAAAAATAAATAGACTGCTGTCGCTTTTGATAGCAAGCGTTCTGTTTGCGGCACTTTGCTCATGCTCTAAAGGCTCAGAGATAAGGCTTGGTTCGGGCAACAAGGGCGGAATATATTATAACTATGCAAATGCACTTAGCGACCTTGACGGAAATATCACCGTTAAGCAGACCGCAGGTTCACAGGCAAATATGCGGCTGCTGAAAGACGGTTTTATCGACATGGGTATAGTTCAGAGCGACGTTTTGTCAGAAGCGATAAACGGCACAGGAGATTTCAAAGACAACAAAGTGGATAACGCCCGTTCTGTGGCGGCACTTTATATGGAGTCATTTCAGATAATCGTTGCAGCTGATTCTGACATTGAGACTCCTGCCGATCTTAAAGGCAAAAAGGTTTCCATAGGCGAAGAACATTCAGGCGTTTCTAAAAATGCAGAGTATATTTTTAACTCCGTAAGCCTTGACATTGATATGATAGATACCTGCAACATGACCTATGAAAAGTCAGCTGAGGCACTTAAAAATGGTACTATTGACGCATTTTTCGTTGTGCTCGGTGCACCTTGCGACGTTATTACGCAGCTATCGCAGGATATGGATATAAGGATACTTCCATTTGATGACAGAACTATTTCCTACATGACAAACCTTTATGACGGATATTACGAAACAGTCATAAAGGCAGGAACTTATAAAGGCATAGATGAGGACGTTAAGACAGTCGGCGTTAAGGCAGTTTTGGTGGCAAGTAAAAAGACAGACAGCAACACAGTCAGAAACTTCACCGAAATGCTCTTTGAAGAAAATGGTGAGATAAAGAAGAAGGTCGAACTTGCAAACAATGATCTGAAATTCGCAACAGAAAATATCCCATGCGGTTTTCATAAAGGTGCGGCAGACTATTATAGCAGCATTGGTATGGCTGTAAAAGAGGAGGACTGAATTTGAAAACAATAAATGTTGATATGTATCAGACTCTTGCCGTGGCTGTCGGAGTTTTATATCTTGGGGGATTTCTAAAAAAGAAAGTCAAATTTCTCGAAACTTTCTGCATACCCTCCCCTGTTATCGGCGGAGTTATCTTCGCAGTGGTATCCTGTATTCTTCATGTTGCAGGCATCGTTGAATTTCAGTTTGACGAGACACTAAAAACTGTTTGCATGGTAATGTTCTTCACTTCTGTTGGTTTTCAGGCAAACATCAAGGTACTGAGAGCAGGCGGAAAAAGCCTTATAGCGTTTTTACTATGCTTGATAGTGCTGATATTTACTCAGAACGCACTGTCGGTGGGACTTTCAAAGCTGTTGGGTGTAAGCTCGCTGGTTGGCATGTGCACAGGCTCGATACCTATGGTAGGCGGACACGGAACGTCAGGTGCATTCGGCACTGTGCTAGAGGACCTTGGACTTAAAGGTGCAACTACACTGTGCACTGCTGCGGCGACATTCGGACTTATCATAGGCTCTGTAATGGGCGGCCCTATTGGCAGAAAGCTTATAATAAAGCATGACCTTCTCAAAACTGTTGTTCCTGAGGACGACTCCATACTTGTTGAGGACGAACAGAAACACCACCGTTCAGTAAGTATGTACGCCCCTGCCGCTTATCAGCTTGCGATCGCAATGGGTATCGGCACATTAGTTTCATGGGCACTCTCATACACGGGCATGACTTTCCCGGTATACATTGGTTCAATGATAGTTGCAGCGTTTATGCGAAACATCGGCGAATACAGCGGCAAGCTGCACATTCACATGGGTGAAATAAACGACATCGGCGGAATATGCCTTTCACTTTTCCTTGGCATAGCTATGATAACCCTTAAACTTTGGCAGCTTGCTGAACTTGCTTTGCCAATGATAATACTTCTGCTTGCACAGGTTATCCTTATGGCATTTTTCTCATACTTCATCGTATACACTGTTATGGGAAGAAACTATGACGCAGCAGTCCTTGCGGCAGGAACTTGTGGTTTCGGAATGGGTGCGACGCCAAATGCTATGGCAAATATGCAGGCTATCACCGCAAAGTTTGCACCGTCAATAAAGGCTTATATGCTCGTCCCTATTGTGGGAAGTATGTTTGCCGACTTTATAAACAGCCTTGTTATCACAGGATTTATCAATTTTATACATTAACGGAGGAGAAAGAATATGGACGATAAGAACAAACATCTTGACTGTTACACTGATAACCTTGCTTTTCCTGAAGTACACGTTGAAAATGTAAGGTCTGAGCACGATGAAAATGATGACGCCGATGATGAAACAGACGTAATATTTGACAACCTTGCGATACCTGAGATAAAGATAAATCCAAAAAAGAAGAAAAAGTAAAGAAATACCGATTTTCTGCTGACAAACAGAAAATCGGTATTTCTATATCATATTGGCGATATATTCTCGAATCTCCTTTTCAACACGCATAACGTCCTCGTGCAGCTCTTGTGCTGACATTCTGAAAGCACCGCTGCCCATTATAATGACCTGCTCCATGCCGTCAGAAGTCGCCACACGCACCTTATGTTCACGGCTCAGCTTATGGGCCGTTCTTTCGATATAGGTGTCAGCAGTCTCAGCCTCTTTAGTGTAAACTATACTGATGTTGTGGTAGTTTTCCACCACACGCTCCTGCTCTTTTACCTTATATGCGTCAAAAACAAGTATGAGTTCGCATTGCTTATAGCCCTGATAGTTGCAAAGCCTGTTCACCAACATACTTCTTGCAAGGTCAAGGCTTTCGGCGGCAGCTTTTTTCAGCTCGTCCCATGAAAAAATTATATTATATCCGTCAACTAACAAATATTCCACGCCTGAGTATATCTGTTTCGGCTTAGCAACTGATTTGACCGTTTTTTCAGGTGTCCTCATTGCATAGCGTTTATCACGGTTTATTTTGCCGTATGTCCGCTCAAATATCTCCATAAGCTCTTTGTCACTTGCGGCACGTCTTACAAAATCTTCTGCACGGTCAAATGACCTTGGCTCAGGTGCTTGTCTGCGTCTGTCCTCAGGCGGAATGTGAAGTTTTTCGGGCACTTCGTTCCATTTGACGTTGTAGCCTGCACCATGGGAACAGAAAACGGAATCTGCTGTATTTTCAAGGTCGCTGTCAGGGTCATATCCACACTCAGCTAAAACAGCGGAAGTATTATGACATTCACGGTAGCCGTCAGCTATACATATAAGCTTTCCAAGACCCTTTGTATAGCTCACCACCTGCTGCTGATAGCCACGCATTTCCGATACCGGTGCACTACCTTTAATGACAGAGAACTCCCCTGCCACCTCAGGCGATGAGAAAGTTCCGCCCATGTTTTGGATATCGGTGATAGCACGTCCTACGTTCTGCTGTGGCACTTCAAGAGTAAAACTATAATATGGTTCAAGCAAAACTGAATTTGCACGCCTCAGGCCTTGCCTTACAGCACGGTAAGTTGCCTGACGGAAGTCACCGCCCTCTGTGTGTTTTAGGTGTGCTCTGCCTGACACAAGAGTTATCTTCATATCGGTTATAGGCGAACCAGTGAGCACGCCAAGATATTTTTTCTCCTGCAAGTGTGTAAGAATGAGCCTCTGCCAGTTTTTATCGAGAACGTCCTCGCTGCACTCTGTTGCGAAATACAGCCCTTTCCCTCGTTCCAGTGGTTCAAGCCTTAAATGCACTTCTGCATAATGCCTGAGCGGTTCATAGTGACCATAGCCATAAACTGGTTCAGCTATAGTTTCTTTGTAAGCAATACTGCCCTCGCCAAAATTTATATCAATATCAAAACGTCGCTTAAAGATATTTTTCAGTATTTCCAGCTGCACCTCGCCCATTATGCTAACGTGTATCTCGCCAAGTTGTTCGTTCCAGTCAACGTGGAGCTGAGGGTCTTCATTTTCAAGAATACGAAAATATGACAGCAAAGTGTGCATATCAGTTTCACTCACAGGCTCAGCACGATATGACAAAACAGGTTCGAGCATAGGCATAGCCGAATCACTTTCAAAGCCAAGTCCCTGACCTGCGTATGTTTTGGTAAGACCTTCAACCGCACAGACCATGCCGGTTTCGGCAATGTCAGCAGAACGATATTTTGCACCTGAATATATGCGTATCCTGCTAACTTTTTCAGATACGTTTTCACCGTCAGCGGAAAGATAGTTCACAAGGCTGCGTACTTTGAGTGAACCGCCTGTGATCTTCATAAACGTCAGACGTGAACCGCCATCCTCTGATATTTTATACACCTTTGCACCAAAGTCGCCCTTATCATGCACGCATGGTGTGAGATCTGCCAGTGAATCCATGAACCGCTCAACGCCCTGTGACTTTAACGCAGAGCCGAAAAAGCATGGGAATACTTTTCTCTGTTGAACTGCCGCTGACAATGTTTCATCAGAAACACTACCATTTTCCAGGAACTCGTTCATAATATTCTCATCAAAAACGGCACAGTCATCACAAATTTCTCCACGGCTGCGGCAAAAGTCAACGAAACCCAAACCAAGGCGAGCCTCAAGGCTGTTCATAACGAAAGTTCTATCAGCACCGTCCAAATCCATTTTATTTACAAACACAAAGGTCGGTACATTATATCTTCTTAGCAGACTCCAAAGTGTCTGCGTATGGCTTTGAACTCCGTCAGTTCCGCTGACCACGAGCACTGCAAGATCAAGCACCTGCAAAGCACGTTCTGTTTCAGCGGAAAAATCGACGTGTCCCGGAGTGTCAAGCAGGGTGAAAAAAGTGTCCTTATATTTAAACTCGGCAGGTTTAGAAAAAACGGTTATACCCCTGTTTTTTTCTATCATATCTGTGTCAAGAAAAGCGTCGCCGTGGTCAACACGACCTATTTTTCTTATCTCGCCTGAAAGATATAGCATTGATTCTGTCTCTTATACACATCTCCGAGCCCACGAGACTAAGGCGAATCTC
>UQAR01000068.1 GCA_900539095.1 uncultured Ruminococcus sp. | reverse complement strand
CAAGAGCCTTTTCAACAGCTGAGAAGTCCTTATAATCGTCCTTGTTGAGAGCCTTAGCGGCTTTCTCTGCCTTGTCTACCTCTGTGTAGTCTGCGTCTTTGTAAACAAGTGCAGCGACGGCATCGTTTATGTCCTTAGCCATTTTGTCAACAGCTGTCTGCTCTGTGATGTTCAGACCTCTGCTTATAGCAGCAAGGGCTTTATCAACTGCTGTGAAATCCTTGTAATTGTCCTTGTTAAGAGCCTTTGCGGCTTTCTCTGCCTTGTCAAGCTCTGTGTAGTCTGCTGACTTGTAAACAAGTGCTGCGACTGCATCGTTTATGTCTTTCGCCATTTTGTCAACGTCTGACTGCTGTGCAAGGTTTCTATACTTTCTTACAGAATTAACAGCGTTATTCAAATTCTCAACGCTTTCATCAGTGTAATTTGAAAGGTCAGCAGGCACGCCGTCCAAAGCCTCGTTTACCTTGCTGTAATCAGCAGGCTCAGCTCCGCAGGCAGGAGTGTTTTTGTCACGCTTGATCCATACGCTTGATGAGCCGTTAAGTGAATCAACAAAATCCTTGTCTTTCATATTGTCAACTGTGAGAGGTGTTGATGTTTCCGCAGCAACCGCAGTATTTTTTGCATTATAGTAACAATTTTGAATCGTACTTCTCTTCATCGTATCTTGCATTGCAAAAGCATAAGCGAAAGAAGAAATATCATATACAAGACCTGTTGCATAGCAATTCTTTACAGTGCCATAATAGTTATTGCTTGCAGCGTCAGTACCCAAGAATGACGCACCAACAAAGCTGTTGCTTACATCGCCCTTTGCATAGCAGTTGCTGATGTTAAGACCTGAGATGTTTCCAACAAAGCCGCCTGCATATTCTGCACCTGTTATATTGCCTGTGGCATAGCAATTTTCTATCAAAGTTTCATCAGTTGTCACTCCATTACCTATTCCAACGAAGCCACCTACTGCAATGCCACGTCCGTTTCCTGTTACCTCAACAGAAACGTCTGCACCGCAATATTTAGCAGATGAGCCTTTTACGAGCGTACCAACAAAGCCACCAACATTGCCCTTCTTTGTTGTTTCCTCTATCTTTCCTGAAACACGGCTATTGCTTATGGTGGTCTCATTATCCTGAACACCGACCAATCCGCCAACGCTGTTAAGAGCAACATAACCGCCTTCAGAACCAGCCTTAAAGTCAAGACCAGTAACCGTACAATTTACTATGTCGCCCATAGAATAGCCTACCAGTGCTCCGCCCATGCGGAAACCATCTCCACTGCGGTGCTTTCCGCCTACATAATTTATAGAAACATTTTCAAGAACAACGTCCTCGATAGTGCCGCCTGTTGCACCGAACAAGCCGCATACGTCGCCGCTATATGGTGAAGTTTCCGTTCCAATGGTAAGATTTTTGATAGTATGACCGTTTCCGTCAAAGCTGCCAGAGAAAACAAAATATTCATGACCACCCATAATAAGGTCTGCCGCTGTGTAGCCTATCGGTGTCCATTCCTTTCCGCCAAGGTCGATATCCTCTGTAAGCTCAAAGTATGTATCCTGATACTTTTCTCCATCCGTCCCCGATTTCATACTTTCGCCAAGATATGCAAGCTGTGAGCCAGTAGCTATTTGATAAGGGTCGTCTTTTGTGCCTTTTCCGCCTGCAAAAGATTCCGCTACAGAGCCGTCCCAGACCTCTGTACCGTCGGCCAAAACAGAAACAGGCACTAAGCTTGCCGCAAGACCCATCGTCACCAAAAGGCTTAAAATTTTCTTTTTCATTCTAATTCCTCCATAATATTTTTCTGGGTTGATATTTCTTTTTTACTCAGAACATAATTTTACACGATTATTTTAACACAGACTACACACTTTGTCAATAAATTTAGCACAAACGGTCAAAAATCTGCACAAGCGGTAACAAAATCAATGAATAATACTTGAATTTTGCTTTGATGTGTGTTATTATATATTAAGAAATCATGTATAAGAAAGGATTTTTACAGTATGAGAGTGGCATTGGTAGACGATAATAAAAACGACCTTGCACTTCTTCATGAATATATTTCCGAACAAACCGCTCACAGCTGTCAGATAGATACGTTTTCAAGCGGAGAAAGCTTTCTTGCTTTGTGGGAAAAAAGCAGCTATGACCTTGTGGTACTGGATATCTTCATGGGAGAAATGACGGGCATAGAGGTCGCAAGAAAGCTTCGTGAAACGGACAAAAATGTGCATATCGCATTCGGCACGTCCAGCAACGAGTTCGCAAGCGAAAGCTATGACCTCAACGCCTGCTACTATCTTTGCAAGCCATTTCAGGCAGACAAGATAAAGGCTATGCTTGACAGGATAAACACCGATGAAATGGAACTTGTGCGGTCAGTCAAACTCTCTGACGGACAGTCGGTGATACTGCGAAACGTCATTTACATAGACTGCGGCTCACATTTCGTAACTATCCACTGCAAAGGCGGCGAAAACATAATTTCAAGGACTTCCTTTACCGATGCAGAACTGGTTTTCCGTGACCATTCGTACTTTTACACCTCCACAAAAGGCGTTATCGTAAACTTCTATGAAGTCACCCTGCAAAAGAATGACCTTTTCGTCATGAGCGACGGCACACGCATACCAATAAGCCGCCGAAAATCCAAAGAGACACTAGAGGCTTTTGCAAGATTTCGCTTTGACAACTTGAGAAAAGGCGGTGAGCGATAATGCCTCCGGTATACAGACTGGCGGAGGTAGGGGTCTATTCCCTGCTGAACTTCCTGCCGCTTATGGTGCTTGCACTTTATCCGTTCAGGCACAGGCTGCGTTTTTCAAAAGCCGTCACCGCAGTACTTGTGTTGGTGCTATCTGTGGTGCAGATATTTATCGGCTGGCAGGCTGCATTTTCCAGCAGCAACGCAGGTCTGCTCAGTGCGGTGAGCACACTGCTTTATGCGGCGTTCTATTTTCTCGCCGTAAAAGTGAATATGGGCAAAACGGTGTTCACACTTCTTTTGCTGTCAAACAACGCAAGCTTTATCGTGATGTCGTCAAAATGCCTTGAAGGTCAGCTGTTCCCTGCCCTTGCACATCAGTCATACCGCTGGTCATTTTCACTTTGTATGTTCCTCATAGAGGCGTTCATATGGACTCCCCTTTTCTTCTACATGAAAAAAGTCTACACCCCCGCTGTGGAAAAAGAGCCTTCAGGAATCGAGTGGAGATACCTATGGCTGATACCTGCCACGTTCTATCTTATATGGTATTACACCCTCTATGGCAATTCTTCCAAGACCAGTCTTGAACTTGCCATTGAGCCAAAGAACACCGCTGCACTTTTCTTCATAAATGCAGGAGCTTTCCTTGTTTACTACATAGTGGCGAAACTTTTGATAGAGCAGCAGAAAAACCTCAGACTTCATGAAAAAAATCATCTTCTTGCAATGCAAAGTCTGCAATACGGCTATTTGCAGGATAAGATAGCTGAGGCAAGGCGTTCAAAGCATGACGCCCGACATCATCTCGCTCTTATGCAGGAACTTTTGAAGAAGGGCGAATACAGCAAGCTGTCAGAATATCTCGGTTCATATCAAAACGCATTGCCTGACGTTTCCGACCGCATTTACTGCAAGAATACTTCGGTGAGTGCACTGCTTGCATATTTTGCTCAGCAGGCTGAAAACAGCGGCATTGAATACGTTGTGAACGCTGACATACCTGAGGACATAAAGGCTGACATCACCGACCTTTCGGTTCTCTTTGGAAACCTTATAGAAAATGCTCTTCACGGCTGCATTGATGACAAGTCAGAGCACAAGAAGATCGAGATAAATGCCAAAGCGGACAGCTATTCGCTTTGCATTGCCGTTGACAACACTTTCACCGGCACTCCAGTCACCGACGCTGACGGCAGCTTTATTTCCACAAAACATGGGGGAAAGGGCATAGGCATAGACTCAGTAAAAAGCATAGCCGAGAAATACGACGGCATTGCAAAATTCGAGTATGACGGCAGAATGTTCTACGCATCTGTAATGCTCAACATATAAAAAAGGCGGACTGCTCTTCTTCGGAGCGTCCGCCTTTTATAATGGTATGTTTAATTTAAAGGGAATTTCTTACGTTCTTTGCCGCAGCCACGAGGTTTTCAAGGCTTGAAACTGTTTCGGTCTCGCCTCTTGTTTTAAGACCACAGTCAGGATTCACCCACAGTTTCTCTGCCAGTATCCTGTCAAGCATCTTGTGCAGAGCGTTCTCGATCTCCTTTTCAGAAGGCACTCTTGGCGAATGGATATCATAAACGCCTGGGCCAACTTCAGTTCTGAAATTGTTCTCCTTGAGAACGTCAAGTATGGTCAGGTCTGAACGTGACGCCTCAAAGGTGATAACGTCAGCGTCCATATCGTCAATATCATTGATGATATCAGCAAACTCGCTGTAGCACATATGAGTGTGTATCTGTGTGTCAGCCTTTGCACCGCTGTGAACAAGTCTGAATGCAGGGATAGCCCAATCGAGATACTCGCTGTGCCAATCAGATCTTCTAAGTGGGAGTTTCTCACGAAGAGCCGCCTCATCCACCTGAATTATCTTTATGCCGTTTGCCTCAAGGTCAAGAACTTCGTCACGGATAGCAAGTGCTATCTGCATTGCTGATTCTTTAAGAGAGATATCCTCTCTTGGGAAAGACCAGTTAAGGATAGTTACAGGGCCTGTGAGCATTCCCTTAACAGGCTTGTCAGTAAGGCTCTGAGCAAATTTTGACCACTTGACAGTCATAGGCTTTGCTCTTGAGATATCGCCCCATACAACAGGCGGCTTTACACATCTTGTGCCATAAGACTGCACCCATGCTTTCTCTGTGAAGATATATCCATCAAGGCACTCGCCGAAATACTCTACCATGTCGTTTCTTTCAAACTCACCGTGAACGAGAACGTCAAGACCTATCTTCTCCTGAAGTCTTATGCAGTCTGTTATCTTCTGGCTGATGAACTTATCATAGTCAGCCTCAGCAAGCTCGCCCTTACGGAATGCCGCACGGTTCTTTCTGACCTCTACAGTCTGTGGGAATGAACCTATAGTCGTTGTCGGCAGCAGCGGCAGGTCAAACTCCTTTTTCTGTATCTTTTCACGCTCTGCAAACTCAGGAAGTCTGACAAAATCCTTATCTGTAAGCTTTGCTGCACGCTCAGTTACTGCCTTATCCGCACCGCTCCTTGGCTGTGAGAACAGAGTTTTGTTAGCCTCAAGCTTGTCTGCACACTCGCCCTCTGTGATAGCTTTGAGTTCTGCAAGTTCAGAAAGCTTTTCTTCTGCATATGCAAAATATTTCTTATATTCGTCAGAAAGCTTGCTCTCGTTTTTGAGAGTATAAGGAACGTGAAGAAGTGAGCAGGAAGTATCAAGCACTATCTCGCCGCACTTGTCCTTTATCTCATCAAGGACAGCGAGAGTTTTTGTATAGTGATTTTTCCAAATGTTCTTGCCGTTCACAACGCCTGCGAAAAGCACTTTGTCTTTAGGAAAACCGTTCTTTTTCACAAGTTCAGCTGTTCTTATGCCCTCGATAAAGTCAAGGCCGATACCGTCAAAAGCAAGTGCACAAATATCGTCATAGCAGTCACGAACATCGCCGAAAAAGGTCTGAAGAAGTATCTTCACACTGCCCTTTTTGTCAAGAATGTTCTTGTAAATATCCTTAAAGAAAGCGATATCCTCAGCTGTCATATCCTTTACAAGGCAAGGTTCGTCAAGCTGAATCCACTCTGCTCCCAGCTCTGCAAGCTTTGCGATAACCTCAGCGTACACGTTCACAACGTCCTGTGCGATATCCTTAACAGTTTTCTTTCCTGTAAATCTTGCAAGCTTTAAGAAAGTGTAAGCACCGATAACGACAGGCTTTGTCTTTACTCCCTTTTCTAGAGCCTCGCTGAAAAGGTCAAAAGGCTTGCTGTCAGAAAGCTTAATCTCTGTTTCGTCGTCTATCTCAGGCACCATGTAGTGATAATTGGTGTTGAACCACTTTTTCATAGCAAGAGCCTTTACGTCGCCCTCGCAGCCCTGATATCCTCTTGCCATAGCGAAATATGTGTCAAGAGAAGAAAGGCCAAGTCCTTTGTATCTTGCAGGAACAGCACCCAGCAGGACTGCTGTATCAAGCATACCGTCATAGTAAGAAAAATCGTTTGAAGGGATAAGGTCAAGACCGCTCGCTTTCTGAACGTCAAGATTTTCAAGGCGGAGCTTTTCAGCTGTAGCCTCAAGTTCTGCGGCGGATATCTCTTTTCTGAAATACTTTTCTTCTGCAAATTTCAACTCACGGAGAGAGCCGATCCTCGGATAGCCCACAATAGTTGTTTTCATATATCAAATTCCTTTCACCGTTTAAATTCATAAGCTTATGCTATTATTATAGTGCTTTACTGGGAATTTGTAAAATACAAAAACCATTGCGTTTGCTATAGCTTAAAACTATAAGGAAACAGTCCGCAGGAAGTGCTCCCTGCGGACTGCTTTATCTATATCCGTTTTGCTATTGCCTTTATTCTTCGCCTATATCGCACACCGCTACGCTGATAACAGGGTCAATATCCGAGATATCAACGCCGTATTGATATGGATTAAGCTCAAAAGTTTCGCTGTCGGTCTGAGCCTGCATTCTTTTGTATGTTTCATCAAGCTGCTCGTCAGTGAGGTCAAAGCCAAACCACCATGTTCTGCCGTTTATGTTGGCAGATACGATACGGTTTCTGTCTGTGTTTGAAAGATACATAAGGGGCTTTTCGCCTAGGACATTGCAAAGCTCATTGTAGGTCATTCCCACATAGATATCCTTTGTGACGTATGCACCATTGTAAAGCTCTACCCTTGTGACAGGCTCGCTTTCATCAACATAGCCCTTTCCCACTTGGGTATCGTAAGCCGCTCTGCCGAAGTGATACTGAGGAAAAGCCGCACACTTATACATAGAATCGTAACCGTTCTGCACGAATGTAGGATAAACGAGTTCATAGTTATTGTCAGACATTTTGAGCATTTCGCCTACAGTTTTTGAGAAAAACTGCTCTCCCGAAAAATCAGCACCCGGCATGACAGTGCTTGTATTTCCGTCTGCGTTGTTATTGTCGCTCTGAGTATCTGTAACAGGAGTATCCTGCGGAACAGGTGCAGTTGTTACGGCGGCGTCAGTCACCTTTTCAGGCTTGCTTGACGATTCAGGTATGCTGTCGGTTTCAGACTGTGCCACACTGCTGTCTGGTATCTTTTCTGATGAAGTATCTGCCATGCTGCTGTCAGGGATATCCACACTATCGTCGCAGTCGCTTTCAGAAACGCTGCTGCTTATGTCATGAACACCAAAACCGTTGTTATTCACGCCACGCAATGCTAAAGGTATGCTCACCGCAACCACCACCGCCGCAGCCGTGCCGACTATCTTCACAGCAGCCGTTGAACTTTTTACAGCCGTCACAGGTGCAGCCGCTGTCATGGCATATTTTTTCGGCAAAGCCATTCTCATCATAATGCTCACAGGCACAGCCATAAGTGCACCGCCTTCAAAGACACGCTCTATCTCTTTCTTTATCTTTGCCCTTGCCTTGAAAAGCTTTTGCTTTGCGGCATTTTCGCTTATCTCCAGTATCTCGGAAACTTTTTTCAGAGGCATTCCGTCATAATAATAAAGTATCACCGCAGACCGCTGCTCAGGTTTCAACCCCTCTATGACCTTTTTCAGGCTGCGTTTTAACTCCTTGTTGTCGGCATAATCCTCAGGTAACATGACGGTATCGTCAGTATGGAGATCTTCGCTGACGTTTTCGTCATCAAGGCTTATGTTATTCTCTCTGCCCTTTTGCCTGAAATACATTCTGCACTTGTTGAAAGCAATGGAATGCAGCCATGTTTCATAGTTTTCAGCCTCTTTCAAAGCCGTTATCCCCTGCATCGACGCCAAAAAGCTGTCCTCAGTGATATCCTCTGCGATATGCTTATCACCAACGTTTTTGAGCACAAAGAAATACAGCTTATCATGAAACTCTCTGTACAGCTCCTCAAAAGCAGTTTTTTCACCCTTTTGAGCCTTTTCTACAACGGCTCTCAATTCATTCTTGTTCATTCACATATCCCTCCAAGACCAGTTTGTCAATAATTTTTTTCATCTGTTTCTCCGCCTCTTTATCGGTCTGCCGAACTTCCTCGCTCATAGACTGCAAAACAGAGAAAATGATTTTGTTTAGCTCTGCATTTATCATTTTTTATCTCCTGCCTGAACTCGTTTTGCCCTTTCATATACTTAGTTGCAGTTATTTTCATTTGGTTACCAAAGAAATACGCTTTTGTATATATGCACAAAAACATTCTGCGACATCAGTCAGTTATGCACAAAGCCATTATCGACCCATGGTCTTACGTCTAATTCATATTATACTACATAAATTTGCCACAATCAACTGCTTTTTAGTATGTTTCAGTGTGCGGCACAACAAATTGTTCACATATCATTAATGAAAAAGTTCTTGTTTCTTTTATGCAAAGTGCTATAATTTAGTTGAAAATACGGAGAGGGTTCCGTATAAAATAAACATATTAAACAAATTGGAGGTAATTCATTATGATGGGAAGACTCAGAGCAATGCGTGAGCCGCTCAAATATGTTCAGGGAAGAGATGCAACACTCAAATTCCACGAGGAAATGGGCTATATGGGCAAAAGATGGCTGTTTGTATGTTCAAACAGCGGTTATAAAGCCTGTCATGACAAAATAGAAAAGAGCTTTGGCGACCTTGATGATTACAGACGTTACGAGATATTCGGCGGCATATCGAGCAAGGGCGAGATCGCCAAAATGGAAGAGATAGTTAAGGCTGACAACATCGACACCGTTGTTGCAGTTGGCGGCGGAAGTGCGGTAGACACTGCAAAGGCTACGGCTTTTTACACTGGCAAGCACATTGTTATCGTGCCGACTGTTGCGGCAACTGACGCACCTTGCACAGGTCTGTCAGTAATATACAATGATGACCACAGCTTTGACAAATATCTTTTCTACCCTACCAATCCTGACGCAGTAATGGTAGACACAACAGTTATCGCAAACGCACCTGTGAAGTTCCTTATTGCAGGCATGGGCGATGCACTGGGCACATATTTTGAGGGCAGAGCGTCCATAAGAACAGAGTCCGCAAGCCTTGAGGGCACAGGTATCACAAGGGCAGGTCAGGCACTTGCAAGACTTTGCTACGATACACTGAAAACATACGGTAAGCAGGCCGTTGAGGCTTGTAAGGTCCACGCAGTAACACCTGCACTGGAGGCTATCTGCGAGGCTAACGTATATCTATCAGGCGTTGGTGCAGACAACGTAAACTGTGCGGCTGCACATTCATTCTACAACGGTGTGACATCTCTGGGAATCAAGCACGCAGACCATGGCTGCTGTGTAGCACTTGGAACGCTGGTACAGCTTGTTCTTGAGGGTGCACCAAAGGAAGAGTTTGAAGAGGTACAGAACTTCTGTCTTGAAGTCGGACTTCCTGTTACCCTTGAGGAAATAGGAGTAACGACCCCTGAGCAGGTGGAAACAATCGCAAAGAACGCTTGTATCCCTGGCGAAACTATCCACAACCTTGCAGGCGACGTACAGCCTATCGAGCTTTATGACGCTATCATGCAGGCAGACGCAATGGGAAAGATAGCACTTGGTAAATAATAAGAACTTGATATAGAAAAAGGCAACCGTATAAACGGTTGCCTTTTTTCTATCCCATTACCATTCATGATAAAATGCTCGTCTGAATTTCTTTCAAAAAATCTCCAACACTCATTGACAGCCGTATTAACAAACACTTCTATCACCATGCCGCTGTCGGTCTCTATCGTCAGGTCGCCCAAGGCACTTACCGTGATATTTTTAACTACCCCGTCATGGCTACCTTTTCTAAACTCCTGTATCCAGCTATCGTAGCAGTTATTCCCCTTGATATCCTAGTTGTATGTATCCCAATCAAAATCATGCTTTGCCTGCATTGTTGTTTTGGCTATAATGATATTTAGGTTTGCTGATATAAAGGAAACTGAAATATTAAAATGCCGAAAAGCGGAGATAATTTCAGTTCTGCTGTTCTCGGTAATATCAGTAACGATATTGATCATCGGCACCGTATCGCACAGCACAGAAATATCCTCCGCCGAGTGTGAGCAAGATAAGGATAGTCTTACCCTGCTATTTGTATGAAAGCAGGTACTCACGCATTTCTTTTACGCCGTCTTTGTCAAGGCCATTGAAAGGCTCGTCGAGAATAAGTATCTTAGGTTTTTCCATGATGGCTTGTGCCAGACCTAACCTCTGCCTCATACCAAGACTGTATTTGCGGACGTGCCGTTTTAAGTCAGGGTCAAGCCCCACCTGTTTCATACTGTTGCGTATCTCTTCTTTGCCTATCTTGTTGTTCAGTCCAGCGAGGAGCTTTAAGTTTTTGTAGCCCGAATAATACGGGATAAACCCAGACGTTTCAATAATGATGCCCATATCTTTCGGAAAGTCAATATCCTTGCCGACTTGCTTGCCGTCAACGATAATCTCGCCACCTGTAGGCTTGATGAAACCGCATATGCACTTCATAAGCATTGTTTTTCCACTGCCGTTTCTGCCGATAAGCCCGTGTATCTTGCCCTCCTCAAAGGACACATTTATGTGCTTTAATATCTCAGTTTTGCCAAGCACAAATCAACATTTTTGACCTCTATCATAGCCATTACTTGTCCTCCTCGTTCGTGATAAAATCAGCGTTTTTCACCAAAACGAATGCCAATACCACTAGTATCACTATCAGCACCGCAAAGTAAATGTACGAATACGTCATCTCATAAACCTGCCTGCGGAAAAACTTTGTGAAGTGCGTTTTGACTATTGCAAAGCTCTTCAAGCTCACGGTTTTTCTTTTCAAGCTCTTTGATCCGCTTGTTTGCT
>UQAR01000067.1 GCA_900539095.1 uncultured Ruminococcus sp. | reverse complement strand
ATCTACACCGTCTAATTCGTCGGCAGCGTCAGATGTGTATAAGAGACAGCGATAGCCCTGCTCAAAATCGCAGCTCTTGACTGGTCGAGGGACTTGTCCTTCTGTTTGATAAGATACTCTATCAAGCAAAGTCTTTTGTCTGCCCTAAGGTTAATTAAATATTCAGTATTTTTCATTTGTGTAACTCCTTTATTTTAATATTATTTTTACTTAATTACCTTTCTAGAAAAGTTCAATACATCTGTACTACAATCATAATACACCATGTCATCATAAAAGTCAAGACGCTTTTGTGAGTTTCTACTTAATATACAAATTATGCATCTAATTTATAAGCTTATTTGTGAATTTTAAACAAATGACCTCAACGCAGCCCTAAAGTTGCATTGAGGCTGTATTTCATTTGTATTTAGTTCTTGCTCATCACCCATGCAAAAGCCCTAGCCGTCCGCAAAGCAGGCTCTTTGAAATGACCGCCCTTGTTCCATTCAAGCACGCAGTCAATACCATGCTCCGTAAGCCAAGAATAGCCCTCACGAATACAGTCTCCGACCCTTGCCATAACAGTATTTTTGGTGTGTTCTTCCCTGTCCCCAAGACTGAGATAAACCGTGTCGCACCTGATATCATGGTCTTTCATATATTCAATAAAATTCGGGAACCACACAGACGGAGATGCCGCCGCAACGCCTGAAAAGACGTCCGTCTGATAAGCCGCCCACAGTGAAAAAAGCCCTGCAAGAGAATACCCGCCAATGTAGTAAGTCTTGCCCTTATCCGAGCAAAGCTTTAAGATCTCCGTCAGCGTAACCTGAGCACCCATGCCGAAATCCTCGTTGCCAAACACCGCAGGAGCGTTCCAAGGCGATAACTCATCGTTCCAATCATCGACCTTCACCGCAATAAGCTGAAAATCCACACTCGTGAGCTTTTTTATCTCTGCCGCCTCGTTTTCTATCTCAGGCAGATCATGGTCGCCCACCGGCTGGATAAGAACAATATCAGCATTTTTGTCGCCATAATAATGGTATGTCATTTTGCCGTCACCTCTGTAATGTATCTCACTTTAAGTACCCCTTTACAACGCCAACAAATTCCCCTATATCCGCAAAATAATTAGGATAAGCCTCCCTTAGCCTTGCGAAAGAAGAAACCCTGACAAGCACATTGTCCGTCCTATCGTTGCTGCGGTATTTCGTTTATTGACAGTATATCACATTATCCGCAATATTTCAACAGCCCTGCAAAGTCAAACCCTTGTAATATATGTAGTGCTACAATAGTTGTACCACATTGCAAAGTAAAATACTTGAAATGACATACGGAATATGGTATAATAACACTATCTAAAAAACTATCGGAGGAAAATTATATGGGATTATTTGATAAACTTCGTGAACCTGTGGTACTAAAAGAGGACAGCAGTGCGAAAAAACAACTTGAGCAGCTGGACTTTTATTCAAAGCTTGCACCTGAAAGTGTCAAGGAACAAATAGAACAGGACAAAAAACTTGTTTACTATGGCATAAAAGGCGAAGAGGCATTGATGTTTGAGCTGAAAAACAGTCATATGCCTATGTATATTCTTCACGATATTTTCTTTGAAGAAAATGGACTTACAACGCAGATAGACTATATAGTAATCACACGAAAAGTGATACTGATAATTGAGTGCAAAAACCTCTATGGAAATATTACTGTTAATAATCAGGGAGATTTCACTAGAACCATTCAATTTGGAAAACGCTATCATAAAGAAGGTATATATAGCCCTATAACTCAAAATCAGCGTCATTTGGATATGATAAAAGAAAAGCGTCGAAACACTAAAGGCTTACTCACCAAGGCTATTTTTGAACATTATTTTGACGATACATATAAGTCAGTAGTTGTTTTAGCTAATCCAAAAACCATAATTGACATGAAGTATGCACCTAAGGATATAAAATCCAAGATAGTTAAAGTTGACGGACTTAACAGCTATATAAAAAGACTGAATGACGAAAGCCGAAACGAAAATATGTCAGATAAGCAAATGAAAGAATTGGCTGATTTCTTTCTGCAAAGCAGCATTCCAAATACTACTGACTATACTGCCAAATATCAGCTTGAAGTCAATGAGGAAAAAACAGTTACTGTAAAGAAAGAGCCAATTCAAAACACATATTTTGACAGCATTGAAAATTCACCTGTATATAAAGCATTAAAAGACTATCACTACAAACAAAGTGTTAAGGAAAAAATCAAGCCATATTTCATTTTTAATAATGCTCAGCTTGAAGAGATAATAAAAACTAATCCTCAAACTTTAGAAGAACTAAAATCAATAAAAGGCTTTGGTGATGCCAAATGCCTAAAATACGGTAAAGACATTCTAATGATATTGGGAGATTATTGATATAACAATAACTAACTTCAGATATATCCACCGATACAGCCACCTGTATCGGTGTTTTTTCTGCCACAAAACCTACCCCACACCCCTCTATTGACATTTCCCCCTTATTGTGCTATCATAAAAAAGAACGAGTTAGTCGTAACTAGCCCAATAATACCGCAGGAGGAAGAAAAATGGATATGAATGAAAAACCAACGCTCTCAGGCGTGCCTGAAACTATGCTGCAAACCGTGTATGCCCGTGCAAAGGAAACCAAAACAAGGGGTGCGATAAAAGATACAAAAGCCGTGGAGATAATAGATAAGATAAACTATGATTTTTCACTTGCCGATAAGGACTCCGCAATGCACAGCGGCGTTGTTGCAAGAACCATAGTCCTTGACGAGTTGACAAAAAAGTATCTTAACAAGTATAAGGGTGCGACCGTTGTGAATATCGCCTGCGGACTTGATACACGCTGCTATAGAATGAACGGCTATTCCCATTGGTATAACCTTGACCTGCCTGAAACTATTACCGTCCGTCAAAAACTGCTCCCTGAATCAGGAGAGATATCTCAAATAGCAATGTCCGCCATGGACGATTGGGGCAGCGAGATAGCCGAGCATGACGGCCCTGCAATGGTCATCATCGAAGGTCTGACTATGTACCTCTCCGAAAAGGACGTAAAGCGGATATTTGACGTCATAAGCAAACGCTTTGACCACGTCACCGTCCTTGTTGAAACAATGAATCCTGCCATGGTAAAGCATATGAAAGAAAAGTCTATCGAGGGCAGCCAAGCCAAATTCACATGGGGAGTCAAAAACGGCAGCGAGCTTGCAAAGCTTATCCCAAACTTCCGCCTTATAGAAGAACACAGCCTCGCCGAGGGCATGGCAGAGTTCGTCCCGATATTCAAACTGCTCAAAAGAATAAAGCCTGTCAGCAATGTCTCAAACAGGATAGTCGTTTTGGAGAAATAATATAAAAATTTACTCAGTCCGTACAACTTTGTGCGGACTTTTTTATTTGGTATATCACCCACCTTGCAATCCCCCTCCAAATATGCTAAAATGTATCTAAAAGCATATTACATTCAAATAGATACCAAAGGAGCTGACATCATTATAAATAAAGCATACTATCACCTGCCGGGGCTTTTCGAGTTTTACGAGCTTTACGCCGCATTTCTGCCCCTATTCCGTGAGCATAGAGAGTATTTCTATGACTGGTGCGAAATAGGCTCTGTCTATGGTGCACCTGCCGACTGTATCTGGGGCGGCGGACGAGCAGGCTTTGGCTACCATTCACCAAGCGAAGTCCTGTCCCTTATGAAAGAATATAACATCTCCGCCCGACTGACCTTCAGCAATTCATTGCTCACAGAGGAGCACCTCTCCGACAAAAAATGCAATGACCTCTGCAAGCTTTTCTCCCAAAATGCAGACCCAAAAAGCGGCGTGATAATATATTCCGACCTGCTGCTCTCGTATATCAAAAAGAATTACCACCACCTGTATTTCGTGTCCTCTACCACAAAAGTCCTGACTGATTTTTCCCAGCTCATCAGCGAGCTTGACCGTGACGACTTTTCCTATGTAGTCCCCGACTTCCGCCTTAACAAAGCCCTCGATAAGCTTTCTGCCCTCACTCCTCAGCAGAAAAACAAAGTGGAATTTCTCTGTAACGAGTGCTGTTATGTAGGCTGCACAGATAGGAAAAACTGCTACGAAAACGTCAGCCGCAAAAACCTCGGCGAAAACTGTCCAGACCATATCTGCACCGCACCAAACGCCGCCGAGGGCTACCGCTTTTCAAAAGCCATGAAAAGCCCCGCCTTTATCGGCATAAAGGACATCGTGAACACCTATCTCCCCATGGGCTTTTCAAACTTCAAAATAGAGGGCAGAGGTCTTGGCAGTGCCTTGATACTGGAATTTCTCCTTTATTATATGACAAAGCCCGAATATCAGCTGAACGTTCGTGAACTGATATACCTTGACAGTATGCTTGACCTGTTCTGAAATGGAGGTAAAATGAAAATATACGAGACCAACGAAAGACCTGCTCCCCTGCTGACCGCCCTGCTTGATATATGAGGCTTGAAAAAAAGTAATTGACTTTAGGCTGTAAGCGTGATATAATGTTGAAAAAAGAAAATCATAGAAACGGGGAAAATATATGTCAGACAAAATAAAGTTAAAAGCCATATGTATATTGCTTATATTGGTGGGCGGTATCCCATGTCTGTATTATTGGGGTTCAGACCTTGTCCATTGGATATTTTCAAAAAACGCCCAGCAGACCACTGGCTATGTCATAGACTTTCAGGAAAACGTCACCAGCTTTGGACGTTATAAAAAAGCCAGCGATAAGATAAGAACATATACCATAGTCGTCAAGTACAAAGTCGATGACAAAGACTATGTAAGAGTGGTGAGCGACTGTCCTCATGGCATGAGCTCAAACGACCCTGTCAAAGTCTATTATAAAGACAGCGACCCACTAAACTCCGTCACCGAACTTGATATGCAGAAAAAGCCTCACATATATTGTATAGCAATTTTTATCCTGGGCATTGTAATGTTTATCCTTGAGAAAAAACATCTCATATCCATTTCTCACCGCTCATAAAAGCATAAATATCAACCGCCGATACAAACCTGTGTCGGCGGTTTTTCTATCTTAATATCCATATGCAGCCCATTCCATAAAAAATATGTGATAAATTCCATGTTACCCATAGTTGACTTGGAAACAAATATCGAAATAAGTGTAAACAAAAGCATATCCTTATTGAATCAGCGTAGGAATTATAGTATAATAACACAGTGCTGTCCAAAGCGGCAAAAAATTATAGGAGAATACATATGAAGAAAATAACCGATATATTCCTGCGTGCACTTTTAACAGGCGTGGCGATAGCCATAGGCGGAACAGTCTATCTTTCATGCCCCAATAAATATCTTGGAGCGTTCCTTTTCGGCACAGGACTTTTCGTGATACTCACCTTCGGCTTTAACCTTTTCACAGGAAAAGTCGGCTACGCAGTGGAAAATAAGCCCTCCTACCTCGGCGAACTGTGTATAATATGGCTCGGAAACTTTGTCGGTGCGGCACTTTCAGCCCTGCTTATCACCCAAACACGCATATCCGCCATAAGCGATAAAGCCGCAGAGCTTTGCGATATAAAGCTTAGCGACAGCGTCACAAGTATTTTTATCTTAGCTTTCTTCTGCGGTATTCTTATGTTCATCGCCGCAGACGGCTATAAAAATATCCAAAATCCTGTGGGGCAGATCCTTGCGATCTTCCTGCCCGTTGTGGTCTTTATCCTCAGCGGCTTTGAGCACTGTATCGCAAATATGTACTACTTCACCCTTGCAGGCTCATGGAGCACAAAAGCCTTCGGCTACCTTATTATAATGTCCCTTGGCAACGCCGCCGGCGGTATCCTTATCCCGCTTGTAAGAAAAGGCTTTGTAAAAAGAATATGACTATCAGCAGTTCTGATACCTCAAAAGAATTTAACATAATGCTTGATTCTGCATGGACTGCACATATGCAGCTCACAGATACTGACGATTTCGGCAGACCGTCCTTTGATCCTCCAATATGCAGCGAGGAAACCACCAAGGATATCCTTGAACTTGCAGCCAAAACAAAACGTGATAAAAACTGATACAAATAAAACGCAGCGAACGGCTCATACCATTCGCTGCGTTTTTATTTTTTATATTATATCCGCCCTGCGTTTGCCCATGGCGGCAAATTCTTTCCGCCGTGTGACAAAGTATGCGATAGTGACAGCCGTTCCCGTTATCACCCACGAAACAGGATAAACTATCATGAGCATAAGATAACTGCGGTGAGCAACATAAATCGTGTTCACCCACACAAGCCTGAACACGCAAGTTCCAAGCACCGTTATTACCGCCGGTATCATGGAGTGACCCATGCCCCTCAAACAGCCGCCAGATATCTCGTATACACCCGTGAGCAGTTCAAGCAGACAAACGCTCCACATTCTTATCATTGCATAGTGTATAACATTTTCGTCCGTTGAGAATATCTGTATAAAAAGGTGTCTGCCAATGAGGAATATCAAGCTCAGCCCAAGGCAGCTCGCAAGCCCGATAAAAGTACAAAGCCTGTATATCTTTTTGCAGCGGTCCTTGTCCTCCGCCGCAAAGTTCTGACTTGTGAACGTGGTCGCCGTCTGAGCGAAAGCACTTATCACAAAGTATGACATGAACTCAAAGTTCTGAGCCGCCGTACTTCCGGCAATTCCGCCCGAACCAAAGCTGTTTATCGCCGTCTGTATAACTACATTTGAAAGCGAGAACACCATGCTCTGCAAACCTGCCGGCAAACCTATCTTTATGATACCAATGAGATATTCAGAACGTATCCTGAGCTTTCTCAGGTCAAGCCTGAAAGTTTCCTCCTCGTGAGTGAGAAAATAAAGTATCATGCAGGCACTGAAAAAGTTCGATATAACAGTCGCCGTCGCAACGCCTGCCACACCCATTTTGAACACGATAACAAACAGCAGGTTCAATGCAACGTTTATGATACCGGCCGTGATAAGAGCATATAGCGGTCTTGTGCTGTCGCCCTTACTTCTCAGCACCGCCGAACCGAAATCGTATATCTCGATAAAAGGCATTGCAAAAAAGAATATCCTAAGATAAAGGGTGGCAAGCGTGAAAACATCGTCAGGCACGTTCATCATGCCAAGGAGTATCGGGGCAAGTATCTCGCCCACACCCAGTATGATAAATCCGCTTATGACCGCCAGCAGCACCACCGTATGCACTGCCTCGTTTATCTTCTCTTTCCTGCCCTGACCGATAAGCCTAGCCACCACAACGTTCGCACCTACCGAAAGTCCCAGAAAAAGGCTTACTATGAGGTTCACCAGCGACGCATTACTTCCCACCGCCGCCATAGCCTGATCGCTGTCGAATCTTCCCACAACAGCAAGGTCAGCCGAGTTAAAAAGCTGCTGCAAAATGCTTGACACCGCAAGAGGCAGAGCAAAAATAACGAGCTTGCTCGCCAACGGGCCGTGCAGCATATCTATTTCTTTATTTTTCATAAAATATCTTCTTTCATATTTCAACTAACTATTTTCATCGCACCTAATATTATATCACAACGCTCATACAAATTCAATATACGAATTTGCACATAAAGCTATGTGTAAAAAACTAAACATTCCGACCATTTGTACATTTTTTCGAACACATCACCTGTTGACAAAGGCGTAAAATGGTGTTATAATAGTAATCCACGGGAGGTGAGCAGTATGGCAATAGACAAAAAGGGCACAAAGCAGATAGCCGACAACCGAAAGGCACGTCACGATTATTTCGTGCTAGAGCAGATCGAGTGCGGTATCGAGCTTGTTGGAACAGAGGTCAAGTCTATAAGGAACGGCGGCGTCAACCTGAAAGACAGCTGGTGTTCTATCGAGGACGGAGAGATGTGGGTCAAAGGAATGCACATTTCGCCCTACGAGCACGGCAACATTTTCAACCGTGATCCACGCCGAGAGAGAAAACTGCTGCTCCACAAACGTGAGATACTGAGGCTGTTCGGAAAGGTACAGCAGGAAGGTCTTACGCTCATCCCGATGTCGCTTTATTTTAAAGGCAGCAGAGTCAAGCTGGCACTTGGGCTTTGCAAAGGTAAAAAGCTGTATGACAAGCGAGATGACATGGCAAAGAAAGCCGCCCAGCGTGACATAGAGCGAGCCATGAAAGAGCGAAACTGACACGGGGGTGTAAAGGTTTCGACGGGGGTTTTGAAACACGATAAGCGAGTAGAGGAACGCACACTCTTAAAACGGCGTACGTTTTAAAATTAGACGACAACGATAATTTTGAATTAGCTGCTGCTTAAGTCAGCACTCGTCCTGCCTTAGAGTACCACGGCTTTGGTAAGGGCGTCGATCAGTGGTGAACGTTGCTTGGCGATGACTGTAGCCCTGTGATGTATCACAGTCTACCAAACACACAGGCGTGTCTGTTTGCCTTTGTGCAAGGGAATGGGATCTTCCGCAATAACAGAATACACTCGTAGAAGTTCGTGGGGATAGGCTTTCGGACAGGAGTTCGATTCTCCTCACCTCCACCAGCAGGGGCGTGCCCCTGCACCATAATCCGCCTTACTTTGTGTAGGGCGGATTTTTTTGCCCTCAAACGCCCATCGGAGAAACAAACCCACGGCAACAACACCGTTCGATAACCATAAAAACTATCCTATCACGCTTGTAGGGAACACTGATATAGCCAAAAAGAGTGCATTACCATTCCCGATAATGCACTCTTAAATTTTACCCTATTTTTCTTCAAGTCCGCTGAGTGAAAGCTTGCTCTCCATTTTTTGTACAGTCTTGCTCTCCTGTTTTGCTATATTCGCCTCAAACCAGAAAGTCGAGCCCTTGCCCTCTTCCGATTGAACGCCGTAAGCAAAACCGTGGGTCTTTAGTATCTCCTGACAAATAGAAAGTCCCAGACCCGTTCCTACCACATCACGCTTTACCTTAGCGTCACGGTAGTATCTGTCGAATATCTTCGGCAAAAGTTCCTTAGAAATGCCCTTGCCGTTGTCCGTTACCTCGATACGCACCACGTCAGCCTTGTTTATCTGCTTGATACGAATGACCTTGTTGTCACCCGTGTAGTTTATAGCGTTGTTTATAAAGTTGTAAATGACCTGATCCAGCTTTTCGATATCCGCCGTTATTATCCTGTCCTCATCAGGGATATATTTGATGTCATATCCATTCTGCTCGATAAGCAGCTGATATCTTGTCATGCAGTCATTGAGCTTGTCAACAATAGAGAAATCAGTGAGTTTCAGCTCCGCATTGCCCGACTCCAGCTTAGAAAGCTCCAGCAGATTGTTTACAAGGCTTGAAAGCCTGTCCGCCTCGTCGATAATGACCTGAATGTGCTCCTGCCTTTTAACAGGATTATCCCCCGACAAGTCCCTTATCATCTCCGCATAAGCCTTTACCATGGTAAGCGGCGTCCTAAGGTCGTGAGAAATATTCGCAATAAGGTCTTTCCTCAGTTCCGAAACTTTCTGTATCTCGTCCTTGGCATTGTTGAGCACCGTGGAAAGTTCCTCTATCTCACGATATCCGTGACCGTTGAAGTCCACTGTGTAATCTCCTGCACCGAACTTCTTCGCCGTGTCCGTTATCTCAACGATAGGCCTTGAAAGCCTCTTTGAAATAAACATCGTCACAATGAACGCAAGTTCAAAAAGTATGATAGTGATGTAAATAAGCTGCTCTCTTATAATGCTCACCGTTGAATCTATCGGCTCGATAGAGCTTTCAATGAAAAGATACGCCTGCGTGTCCGAATCCTCTGTGTAGATAGACGTGCAGTAAAAGATCTCCTTGCTCTTGAAGTTCTCGTTCTGAGCTATCTTCGTGATATAGTTGTCATCTGATCGTTTCAGCTGCGATATCATCTGAAACAGCCCAATGCCGTAACCCTTGCTTACCACCTTGTTCAAATACGAATACGCTCCCATGTTGTTTTCCATTACCTCAAGGTTGCCCATTTCATCCGTTATAATAATGCAAAGGTTGTTGTCAAAAGCCAGCGAGCGGTTTGTTACCTCCTGCTGATCTGTGCCGTATGCCTGTATTATCTGATTTGCAGCGTCCGTAATATCTCTTATCTTAGCCGACTGATAATATCTTTCTAAAAAGACATACTGAAAAAGCCATATAAGGATAAGTATAAAAGCCGTAAAGAAGATAAAATACATCCATACATATGACCGCAGACTTCTTTTCGCCTTTATCTCCTCCGTTTTGCGACCGACCTTTTCTTTCAGCCCCGTAAGCTTACTGGATCTTTTCAAACTTGTATCCCATTCCTCTCAGAGTCACGATCAGATTGCGGTATTTTCCAAGACTGTTTCTCAGCATTTTTATGTGAGTGTCAACCGTTCTGTCGTCACCATAAAAATCAAAGCCCCAAACCTCTTCAAGCAGCTTTTCTCTTGAAAGTGCAATGTTCATGTTCTTCACAAGATAGAAAAGCAGATCATATTCCTTAGGCGTCATAGATACCTTTTCGCCGTCTATCTTTACCTCACGAGCTGTGAAGTTTATCTCCAGTCCCTCGTATTTGATAACGTCCTCCGTGTGCTGAGTAGCCGACGCACGGTTAAGTACCGCCCTTATCCTCGCCATAAGCTCCTTAGGCGAGAACGGCTTAACAACATAATCGTCCACGCCTATCTCAAAGCCGAAAAGCTTGTCATACTCCTCGCCTCTCGCCGAAAGCATTATAACAGGTATCTTTTTTATCTTTCTTATCTCCTTGCAAGCGGAATATCCGTCCAGCTTTGGCATCATAACATCCATGATAATGATGTCAAAATCCTGATTTTTCACCATTTCCACAGCCTGCATACCATCCTCCGCCTGAGCCACCTCATAGCCCTCGAACTCAGCATATTCCTTTATTATCTCTCTTATCTTTATCTCATCATCAACAACAAGAATTTTAGCCATTATTGATTCCTCCCTATTAATTCATATTCTTTTTATATGATAACCTACTGTCTCTTATACACATCTCCGAGCCCA
>UQAR01000066.1 GCA_900539095.1 uncultured Ruminococcus sp. | reverse complement strand
TCGTGGGCTCGGAGATGTGTATAAGAGACAGGTATAATATTAAGTGTATAAATATGATAAAATCCAGTAGTTTTGCGTTATTTTATCACAAAAATTATTTGAATGGAGGAAACTGTATGTCTGATTCAATTTCTACTCTTGCTGAGCTTAAAGCTGCGGCACAGGCTCCTACTGCTGCAAGAAACAGGCTGACATATTTGTTTGACGAAGGAAAATTTACAGAGCTTGACGCTTACGCTGCTGCGGGCGACTCCCTTGCTGGAGTTATCACTGCCTTTGGCTATGTTGAGGGTAACCCTGTATATGCTTTTTCTCAGGACGTGACTGTTAAGGACGGTGCTTTGACAGAGGCACAGGCAAAGAAGATCGCAAAGGTATATGACCTTGCTGCAAAGACAGGCGTTCCTGTTGTCGGAATATTTGATTCTTACGGTGCTGACGTGAGCGACGGCTCAAAGGCTCTCAACGCTTACGGCGAGCTGCTTATGTGGACTTCAAACCTTTCAGGCGTTGTTCCACAGATAGCTGTTGTTGCCGGCACTTGTGCAGGCTGTGCAGCTATGCTGGCTGAGTCTGCTGACTTTACTGTTATCGCTAAGGACGCTGAGCTTTATGTTGCACCAAACGCAAATGTAAAGAACTCCGCTGAAAATGCTGCTGAAAACGGCACTGTTGCTGTTGTCTGTGAGGATGATAAGGCTGCTGTTGAGGCTGCAAAGAATATACTTACAAAACTTCCACAGAACAACCTTTCACCAGTTCCAATGTACGAATTTGCTGACCCTGCTGAGGCTGTCGGCGATGACGCAGAGGGCATTGCAAAGGCTGTTTGCGACGGCGACAGTGTAACTGAGCTAAACGCTGAGTACGGCAAGGCATCTTATACAGCTCTTGCAACTCTCGGTGGTGCTACAGTGGGCGTTGTTGCTACAAATAAGACTGACGACAAGCTTACAGCTGCCGATTGCTCAAAGATAGCAAGATTTGTTAGAACTTGCGACGCTTACGCTATCCCTGTTGTAACTTTTGTTGATACAGAGGGCTTTAAGGCTGATGATGATACTGAGGCTTACGGTGCTGTGAAGGATATGGCTAAGCTGTGCCACGCTTATGCTGAGGCAACAACTATCAAGCTTGCTGTAGTTACTGGCAAGGCTTACGGTCCTGCATTCATCGCTCTTGCCGGCAAGGGTTCAAATGCTGACCTTTCATTCGCACTTGATACAGCTGTTATCTCTGCTCTTGCTCCTGTAACTGCTGTTGAGTTCCTCCAGCATGATGAGCTGAAGGGTGCTGCTGATCTTACTGCTGCAAGAAATGCTCTTGCTGATAAGTTCGCTAAGGAGAATGCCTCTGCTGCTGTTGCTGCAAAGAATGGCTGCGTTGACGGCATCATCGCTAAGAACGAGATCAGACAGACACTTATGGACTCTATCGAGGTAATGGCTGGAAAGAGAATTTCCAGACTGCCTAAGAAACACAGCAATATTCAGTTGTGATAAACATATCAAATTAAAAAGATTGGTGGTTTTTTAAGATGAAAAGATATAATATTACAGTAAACGGAAAAGCTTATGACGTTGCAGTTGAAGAAGTTGGCGGAAGTGCCGCAGCTGCTCCAGCAGCCGCAGCCCCTGTTGCTGCCGCTCCTGCTGCTCCAGCTCCAGCCGCTGCACCTGTTGCAGATGGCACAAAGGTAACAGCTCCAATGCCTGGTACTATCCTTGACATCAAGGTAGCTGTAGGCGACACTGTTAAGTCTGGTCAGGCTATCTGCGTACTCGAGGCTATGAAAATGGAAAATGACGTAAACGCTCCTTGCGACGGTAAGGTACTGAGCGTTAATACAACTAAGGGCTCTGCTGTTGAGACTGGTGCAGTTCTTGCTGTTATCGGCTAATAACATTCCTGAAAATAACGAAAGGATCGATTGAAAATGGCAAAGCTTAAAATAACTGAAACTGTCCTCCGTGACGCTCATCAGTCACTTCTCGCTACAAGAATGTCAATGGACGATATGCGTGAGATACTCCCTGAGATCGATAAGATCGGTTTCTATTCTGCTGAGTGTTGGGGCGGTGCTACATTTGACTCTTGTATCAGATTCCTGAATGAGGACCCATGGGAAAGACTTCGTATCCTCAGAAAAGAAATGCCTAACACAAAGCTCCAGATGCTTTTCAGAGGTCAGAATATGCTTGGTTATCGTCACTATGCTGATGACCTTGTTGAGTATTTTGTACAGAAGTCTATCGCAAATGGTATCGACATAATCAGAATTTTCGACGCACTGAACGATATCAGAAACCTTGAAACAGCTATCAAGGCTGCTAAGAAGGAAAACGGTCACGCTCAGGTCGCTATCTCGTACACACTTGGCGAGGTATTCACTCACGAGTATTACATGAACTATGCAAAGCAGATCGAGAATGCAGGTGCTGACTCTATCTGTATCAAGGATATGGCAGCTCTTCTGACACCATATGAGGCTGAAACGCTTGTTAAGGACCTCAAGTCAGCAGTTAAGATCCCTATCCAGCTGCATACACACTATACATCAGGTCTTGCATCTATGTGTATCCTCAAGGCAGTTGAGGCTGGCGTTGACGGCGTTGATACTGCAATGTCACCACTTGCTCTTGGTACATCTCATGCACCAACTGAGTCTATAGTTGCTACATTCAAGGGCACTGAGTATGACACAGGTCTTGACCTTGTTAAGCTCAACGTGATAAGAGATTACTTCATGAAACTCAGAAAGAAGTACATCGACAACGGTCTGCTTGACCCTTCAATGCTCGCTACAAATACAAACGCACTTCTGTATCAGGTTCCTGGCGGAATGCTTTCAAACCTACTTTCACAGCTGAAACAGGCTGGCAAGGCAGATCAGCTTGACGACGTTCTCAAGGAAGTTCCAAAGGTTCGTAAGGACGCAGGTTACCCACCACTGGTTACACCTACATCACAGATCGTTGGTACACAGGCTGTGTTCAACGTAATCATGGGCGAGAGATACAAGACAGTTACTAAGGAGTTCAAGGGACTTGTTAAGGGCGAGTACGGTAAGACACCAGTTGCTATCGACCCTGAGTTCCAGAAGAAGATTCTTGGCGACGAAGAGCCTATCACTTGCCGTCCTGCTGACCTTCTCCAGCCTGAGTTTGAAACAATGAAGAAAGAGGCTGCTGAGTGGACAGAGCAGGAGGAAGATATCCTCACATATGCAATGTTCCCTAAGGTTGCACCTAAGTTCTTCAAGGACAGACGTGATAGAAAGTACGGCGTTGACGGTAAGCACTCAGATGCTGAGAATAAGGTTCACCCAGTTTAATAACAATTATCCCACAGTTTCGGCTGTGGGATTTTTTTGTCTGTGGCTCTTGAAAAATCTGTACATTTGTGCTATAATTAATATACATTTTTTCGGGAGGACGCCAAGATGAACAAAAAGGAAATAAATGAAATAAAGAAGAATTTCAGCGACGACTGCGGCTTTTTCACCGTGAACCACGTTGTTACCGCATTTGTGGATTCTGAAAAGAATATAAAGTGCAAGACCAATCAGCTTTACAATACTATTCCGCAGGACGAGGCGGAGCTGATAATGATAAACTTGAAAAAGGTGCTCAGCGGCTCTATCGGTAAAAATCTGCTGGAATATTCGTTCCCTAAGGACGCCTACCTTGAGGGTGGTGCTCAGCCTTTTATGTACGAAACACTGCAAAGCAAGCTGCTTGATGAAGAAAAGGTGGACAACTTCCTGAACGCTATAGTTGAAAAGGTTGAGTATGTGTCAACATATACCATTTTTGCGGCACACTGTACATATTCTGTGCTAAGGAAGAACAAAATGGACGAGTTCGAGGAAGAGGCTGACACGGATTACAACTTTATCATCACGGCACTTTGCCCTGTAAACCTGCGTATTGACGGGCTTATATACAACGAGCAGGACAACTCCATTGCAAAGAAAGAGTCATGCGATAGAATTGTGGAACTGCCGAGCGACGGGTTTTTGTTCCCGCTTTTCAATGACCGTGCACCGGATATCAACGGCGTGCTTTACTACACCAAAAATGCCAAAAAGCCGAATACTTCTGTTGTTGAGGAGCTTTTGGGCTGCGAGTTCTCAATGACCTGCCAGAATGAGAAGGAAACTTTCAAAGATATCCTGACAAACGTTGTGGGTGATGAGCTTGATTATGACCTTATCACTACGGTGAATGATAAGATCTCCACATTCGTTGACCAGAATGCACACGAAACTGAGATCCCGACCATTGACGAGCATAAACTTTCATCAATTCTGTGGGAGGCTGGTGTTAGTCAGGATAAGCTGGAAAATCTTCCAAAGGTATTCGACGCAGCCGCTGGCGGAAAGCCTCTCACAGCTGTAAACCTTGTGGAGAAGAGGACTGTCGTTTCCGCTCCGAGCATAACGGTGAATATCGGCAAGGACGCTGTTGACAAGGTAAAAACTCAGGTGATAGATGGCAGAAAGTGCCTTATAATCAATCTTGATGACCCTGAGATAGAGATCAACGGACTTGAAACCACAATAAAATAAGCACAAAAAAGGCAGCCTTGAGCTGCCTTTTCTTTATGTGAGATCACCGAATGTGAACTTGCCGTTTTCCAGTATCAGATAGCTGTGTGCCGAATTTTCCTTTGGTATGGAAACAGAGCCGGGATTTATATAGGTGTAATCGCTGCAGTCTTTAATAACAGGTACATGGGTGTGACCGTGGAGCAGAATATCGCCCTTAGACAGCGGTGGCAGATTGTCGCAGTTGAATTTGTGACCATGTGTGGCGAATATCCTCAGTCCGTCACAGCAGATGTAAGCATACTCAGCCATAACAGGGAAGTCCAGCACCATTTGGTCTACCTCTGTGTCGCAGTTGCCACGAACGCACAGCAGCTTGTCTTTCAGCGGATTTAGCATTGCAATGACCTGTTTCGGAGCATATTCCTTAGGAAGATCGTTTCGAGGTCCGTGATAAAGAATGTCGCCTAGCAAAACAAGCTTTTCTGCACCGCTTGCCTCAAAAGCCTCAAGCATTTTTTTGCACCAGTAAGCCGAACCGTGAATGTCCGACGCTATCATAAGTTTCATTTCTATTCTCCTTTATTCCTTGTTTTCAGCCGCAAGCTTGTGCAGCGAAACATATTCCGAGCGTATGGCATTATAAATGTCGCAGCCCTTTTCTTTCTTGAATTTCTTTACCATTTTGATGTAAAGTTGCTGCTTTGTGGCAGCCTCAGCAACTGCATTTCGGATAATATCAAGCTCATCAGCGCCGCATTTGTCCCCAAGCAGCTCGCTAAGCTTGACTGACAGAACGTCATGATAAATGACTTCTTCTTTTTCCTGAGCGTCCTGAACTTTCTTAGTTTGCACAGCCGGCTGCGGATTTTCATTGACATAAAGCCCCTTTAATCTGAGGTATTTTGGTCTGAGCAGCTTATAAAAATCTGTAGCCTGTTGTTTGTATATCTTTGCAAGTGCGTTGTGAAATTCCTCTTTGGTGTTGGATTCGCCAATGAGTTTGCCTATTTCTGCTATCTGCTCGTCACCGCAAATCTCAGAAAGAATGTTGTGCAGACTGCCGTTGAAGTCAGTTGTACGCTTTTTTCTGCCCCTTGGTTTTCTGACAGATGTGCTTTCAGGTGCGGTTTCGACCTGTTCAGTCTTGACCTCCACGATATCAGGTGCACAAGCCTCTGGCTCCTCTTCGGTGTCTAACTGCTGTTCGGCTGGATCGTTAAGCTCAACAGAGTAATTTATCGTTACAGGCTCTTCCGAAGGTTCAGTCGATTCATTGAGCACAATGCCGCTATCGACTGACGTTTCAGCGATTTCCTGAACATTTTCGCTGCTGTCAATTTCGTCAGCCTTTTCTACCTCATCATTTTTCTCAGCAAAAGTCGATTTATCACTGCTGAAATTGATAGCAGACTGGATAGTCCTTGTTCTATAGACCGTTGCATTTGGCGTGTCAACATATTTTCCGTGCCAGAAATCGTGCAGAAAATCAAAGCCCCTGTCGTTGCTGATGACGAAAATATTTGTGTAAGTATCTTTTGCAACGAGATAGCCAAGCAGGGTAGAGAGCTGGAAATCAAGTGCATTTTTGCCACCCACATTGACCTTGAAATATTCGATATCAGCCTTTGATGTAAGCACTTTTTGGTGCATTTCAAAGTTAATGGTGTCTGAGTTTTCGCTGTAAAAAATTATAACGGTGTCGGTTTCCGTGAGGTTGTCAACGCCCTGTAGTCCTTTGGATTTGACGTTTTCAAAGTCAACCAAGTAAATTTTCATTATGATTTATCCTTTCTTTCTGTGTCTTATCAAAGCCGCCGCAGCTATCACCACAACAAGTCCACCTGCCGCAGCACCCGTCATGAGCATTGCGTTTTTGCCCTTTTCGCCGCTCTCGCTGCTGTCAGGCACTGTTTCCTTGTAAACATATTTCTTTGTCCTTATCACCTTGTCGATGCAGGCTGCGATAAGTGTGTGACCGTTTTTGTTAGGGTGGATATCAAAGTTATTTATGTTCGTAAGCTCTTTTCCATGGCCGTCAAACTGACTGAAAACGTCTGCCACTATGTATCTCTCGGTACCATTTTCATCGACTGCGTGGTCTTTGATTATGGAGTTCAGCTTTGATATCTTATCCTTTGATATGCTTTGAAAAGCCACCGCAGCCGTGAAGTTGTCAAGCGGGTCATAAAGGGTCTGCATAATTATCTCGCCGCTGCTTTTTGAATTTACGGCGTTGATGATATCGTCAAGAGTGCCCGAAAACTCTTTTAAAGCTTTGTCCATATCGTCTGACATATCTTTCATGTCCATTGCAATGCCAATTATATCCTTGGTTTTGTCCATGATGTCAGACATTGTGGATTCAGGGGTAATGCCGAGGTCATTCCTGAGAAAGTCAAGAAAAAGTCCTAGAATATCGTTGCCGCCTATGGAAATGATAACGGCGTCACTGTCCGCAAGGTCGGCGTCAAACTCGCCTGCGTTTATGTGGTCGAGGAGCTGTTGAGATGTATCTCCCACCACAGCGGAGTTCACAAGGGTGCAGCCGCCGTAGTCTTTAAGTTCAGCGTCATATTGGTCATGAAGAAGATTTGCATAAGATGCACAGGAATATCTGTCCTCACTGTATCCCTCAAGACCATAACCGGCAGCGATAGAGTCGCCAAGCACAAGTATCTTAGGCGGAACGCTGACTTCATGTTCTATTACCTCGGCAGAGCAGGCAAGAGGTGCAGCACACATCATTACAGCCGCAGTGAGAAATGCCGTTAATCGCTTCAACATCTTATCATCTCCCATATGAATATATTGACTTTATTATATAATATATTGTACCACATTCAGGACGAGAGTACAACATATTTTTTGAAATTTCTTGACTTTTTTCGTTTGTTGTGATAATATATAATAAAAGAATATGAAATCAGTAATGTTAAAATAATCATATTTTCGGAAAGTGAGAATTATTATGACTGACTATTATTATCCTGTCCTAAGTGATGAAACTTGCCTGCCTTTGTATGTTCTTGGCATTGGAGCGAGGGACAGAGAGTTTCATTTTATAAGAGATGAGGGCTATCCTAATCATCAGATAATTTACTGCACCCGTGGTCAGGGTCACATTATATTTGAAGGTCACGAGTATGACATAAAACCTGGGGACGCTTTTTATCTGCCGCCGTCAGTGCCCCATGAGTATTATCCTGTTGGCGATATATGGGAAACTCATTGGATAACATTTGAGGGCAGAGAGGCTGTCGAGATACTTAAACATATCAAGCTTGAGAAAGCAAAGGTGTTCCATATAAATGATATCAACGCTGTTGACGCTATTTTCAAGAAGATACTTTATCTTATGAAAACCAATTATTACTACTGTGGTCATCAGTGTTCGGCGTATCTTTATCAGTTTCTCATAGAGCTGCATAGGGTAGTTAATTTGCAGAACGGCAGTCAGGACGGTCAGAAACTTAATCAGCTCCAGCCTGTTATTGATTATATTGACAAGAATTTCAGAAAAGAACTGACCCTTGTGGAGCTTGCCGACCTTATCGACCTTTCGCCGCAGTATTTTTGCAGACTGTTCAAAGAGTGTTTTAACCTCAGACCATTTGAGTATCTTGCCAGAAAGCGTATTCAGCAGGCAAAGCTCTTGCTGTTGGAGGATAAGCTCAATATCAACGAGATCGCCGCAGAAGTCGGCTATAATGATTGCAGCTATTTCTGTGCTGTGTTCAAAAAGCATGAAATGCTTTCACCTGCGGAGTTCCGCTCACTTCATAAAAAAGCTGGCAGCTAAAATATAAGACCCACGGGGAAAACCTGTGGGTCTGTTTTTTTATAATATCGTGCCGCCGCCAATGACATATTCGCCGTTATAGAAAACCACAGCCTGTCCCTTTGAGATTGCCTTGTGAGGCTCTTTAAAGGTCACAAGCACCTTGCCGTCCTCCATAGGCGAAACGGTACACTCGGCGTCCTTCTGATGATAACGTGTCTGAGCAGTGCAGGTGATAGGCTCTTTCAGCTCGTCAAATGGGATAAAATTCACATCTCCAGCTACAAGACTGTCACTGTACACCTCGTCAGCCTTGCCCATAATGAGCCTGTTGTGCTCCATATCCTTTGCAACAACAAAAAGCGGCTCGCTGTATGAAACGCCAACGCCTTTACGCTGTCCGATAGTGTAGTGGATAAGACCCTTGTGTATGCCAAGCTTTGTGCCGTTAGAAAGAACGATATCTCCCGATTGCTGTTCGCCGCAGCGTTTGGTGATAAAGCCTGCATAATCGCCGTCAGGGATAAAGCAGATGTCCTGAGAGTCAGGCTTGTCTGCATTTATAAGCTTGTTTTCTTCTGCGATATCACGGATCTTGTCCTTGTGCATTTCGCCAACAGGGAAGAGAGTGTGTGCTAACTGCTCTTGCGTCATGCTGTAAAGCACATAGCTTTGATCCTTTGATCTGTCAGGTGAACGCTTGAGCAGCCACCTGCCTGACTTTTCGTCAAACTCTCTGGTAGCGTAATGTCCCGTAGCGATATGGTCAAAACCCAGCAGTTTTGCACGCTCATAGAATTTTGCGAATTTCAGATGCTTGTTGCACTCTATACACGGGTTAGGCGTGCCGCCAGTCAGGTATGTATCGACAAAATTGTCGATAACATAGTGCTTGAAATCATCAGAAAAATTGAATACATGGAAATCAATGCCTAGCTTAAAAGCAACAAAACGTGCGTCCTCTACATCATTGAGAGAACAGCACGTTCTTGTTTTATCCAGACCGATGTCCTCATTGCTGTAGAGCCGCATGGTAGCCCCTGCCACGTCATAACCCTCATCAAGAAGGAGCTTGACCGACACAGAGCTGTCAACGCCGCCGCTCATTGCCACAAGAACTCTATCAGCCATTGCAGTTCTCGCAATCAGGAGCAGACTGCTTGCCTACGAATGGAGTAGGGTCGATGCCCTGTCTCTTGTAGTAGTCAGAAACCGCAGCCTTCATAGCCTCTTCGGCAAGAACAGAGCAGTGGAGCTTTGCTGGCGGCAGACCGTCAAGAGCCTCAACAACTGCCTTGTTTGTAAGTTTCAAAGCGTCCTCAAGCTTTTTGCCCTTTATCATTTCTGTAGCGATAGAAGATGTGGCAACAGCTGCACCGCAGCCGAAGGTCTTGAACTTAACGTCAGTTATAACGCCGTCATTGACCTTAATGTACATTTTCATAATATCTCCGCACTTTGCGTTGCCTACCTCGCCAACGCCGTCAGCGTCCTCTATCTCGCCGACATTTCTCGGATGTGCGAAATGATCCATTACCTTTTCGCTGTATATCATTTTTTATTCCTCCTAGTCAAGTGTATAGTCGTGAATATTTTCAGTTCTGCAAATTCTTTCCCAAAGCGGTGACATACTTCTCAGGTGCTTTACGATAGGCGGAAGGACTTCAAGAATGTAATCAACGTCCTCCTCTGTGTTCTCGTCATTGATAGAAAGTCTGAGTGAACCGTGTGCTACCTCGTGAGGCAGACCAAGTGCAAGCAGAACGTGTGAAGGGTCAAGTGAACCGCTTGTGCAGGCTGAACCTGATGATGCGGCAACTCCCTGAAGGTCTAGTGAAAGCAGCAGGCTCTCGCCCTCTACTCCACGAACAGATATGTTTACGTTTCCTGCAAGTCTGTGTTCGATATCACCATTTAGCCTTGACTCAGGAATCTTTAGCAGACCCTCGATAAGTCTGTCTCTCATCTTTCTGACACGCTCGTTCTTTGCAGGGATATCCTTTACAGCGTCAGTGATAGCAACGCCGAGAGCAACGATAGAAGGCACGTTCTCAGTACCTGCACGCTTGTTTCTCTCCTGTGCTCCGCCGTAGATAAGGTTAGGCAGATTGATGCCTGTCTTTACATAAAGTGCACCAACGCCCTTAGGAGCGTGGAGTTTATGTCCTGAAAGTGAAAGCATATCGATGTTCATATCTTTTACATTGATATCCACGTTTCCAACAGCCTGAACAGCATCAGTGTGGAACCATACGCCATGCTTGTGACATACTTCACCTATCTCAGCTATTGGCTGGAGAGTGCCTATCTCGTTGTTTGCTGTCATTATAGTAACAAGGCAGGTATCCTCACGGATAGCGTCCTCAACCTGCTGTGCGGTAACAAGACCCTTGTCACCTACAGGAAGATAAGTTACTTCAAAGCCAAGCTTTTCAAGATACTGACAAGTGTGCAGTACAGCATGATGCTCAAAGGCAGTTGTGATGATATGCTTTTTGCCTTTCTTTTCGCCCAGCTGTGCACAGCCTCTTATAGCCCAGTTGTCAGACTCAGAGCCGCCTGCTGTGAAATAGATCTCATTGACCTTTGCACCCAGTGCGTTTGCGACCTGTTCTCTTGCTTTAAGAACAGCCTTTGCACAGTCCATTCCCAAAGAATATATACTTGACGGATTTCCGTATAGCTCAGTGAAATAAGGCAGAGCGGCGTCAAGAGCTTTCTGAGATACTCTAGTCGTAGCCGAGTTATCTGCATAGACAAATCTCTTTTCCAATTAAATCATACCTTTCATATATCTGTCTCTTATACACATCTCCGAG
>UQAR01000065.1 GCA_900539095.1 uncultured Ruminococcus sp. | reverse complement strand
GGTGCAGGTTGTCCGCTGATACTTCTTATAAAAGAGCCGTCGGTTTTCGTGATAAACGGCAAGGAGCAAAAGGCGGAGAAAAATTCTTTTCTGCTGCTTTCGCCTGATACGCCTGTGAGCTATCACGCCGCAGAGGAGTATTATACAGACGACTGGCTGTATTTCAACTACGAGCAAGGTGACAGAGAAAAGTTCGACCGACTGGGCATACCACGGGATACCATAGTCTACCTTGGAAACATCGACGAGCTGAGCCAAATAATGCGGTCGGTGGCGTATGAGCACCAGCTTATGAAGGACGAGCACGAGGAAGTGGTAAGGCACTATTTTGAGATATTCCTGCTCAAACTCAGCAGACAGCTGAAGTGCAGCGACAATAATTCATGCAGCGTGACCGACCGCAACAGCAGATTCATGCAGCTGAGAGCGAGCATATATGCTATGCCTGAGAATATCGCAGACGTGGGAAGTCTGGCGGAGGATATGGGCATAAGCCGTTCGGGGTTTCAGCATTTGTATAAGAAAATATTCGGGGTGAACGTCATGACGGACGTGATAAATGCACGAATGGAGAGAGCAAGCCAGCTTTTGGCGACCACGAACCTAAGCGTAAGGGAAGTTGCCGAGAGGTGCGGATATAGTAATGAGTATGGGTTCATGAAGAGATTCAAAACGCATTTTGGGAAAACACCGACGGAGTTTCGGAGTATGGTGTGAAGAGCGGAGTTAAGTGAGGAGAGAGTGAGGAATGAGGAATTGGCATAGCTGAACAGAGTTGTGCACAAGTACCGAGCGGAGCGATTTTGCGGCAGAAGAAACTTGCCCGACCGTCCGAAAATAAAACCATAAGTAAACAAAAATTCAGGAGGTAATACCATGACAAAACAACCACAGTGGCTCGATAACGCAGTCTTTTATGAGATCTATCCACAGTCGTTCAACGACACAAATGCCGACGGTATCGGCGATATCAAGGGCATTACAGAAAAGCTCGACTATATCTGCGAACTGGGCTGTAACGCTATTTGGATAAACCCATGCTTTAAATCACCTTTCGGTGACGCAGGCTATGACGTGGAGGACTACTATACCGTCGCACCACGTTACGGCACTAACGAGGACTTGGTGGAGCTTTTTAACGAGGCTCATAAGCGTGGTATGCACGTCCTCCTCGACCTCGTGCCGGGTCATACAGCCGTTACCCATAAGTGGTTCAAAGAGTCCATGAAAGCCGAGAAAAATGAGTTCACCGACCGCTATGTGTGGACTGACAGCATTTGGACTGAGCCTGACGGCATGGCTAGTATCCGTGGCATCTCCGACAGGGACGGCTCTTGTGCCGTGAACTTCTTCTCGCACCAGCCTGCCCTCAATTACGGCTACTATAAGCCAAACCCTGATAAAAAGTGGCAGCAGTCTATGAATGACGAAGGTCCAAGAGCTACTCTTGAGGCTCTCAAGGATATAATGCGTTTTTGGCTCAGTGCCGGTGCGGACGGTTTCAGAGTGGATATGGCCGGCTCACTGGTGAAAAATGACGAGAATGGCAAGGGCACTATCGCCCTTTGGCAGAACGTGAGAGAGTTCCTCGATAAGGAGTTCCCATATGCCGCTATGGTGTCTGAGTGGGGCGAGCCTGATAAATCAATAATCGGCGGTTTCCATATGGACTTCCTGCTGCATTTCGGCCCGTCACATTATAACGACCTCTTCCGCTGCGAAGAGCCTTATTTCTCAAAGCGTGGCAAGGGTACTGCAAAGGAGTTCGTGGAGGCTTATAAGACAAATTACGCCAAGACCGACGGCAAGGGTCTTATCTGTATCCCGTCAGGCAACCACGATATGGACAGACTTGCACGCAACCTGGATACAGACGAAATGCGTGTGGCATTTGCATTCCTGCTCACAATGCCTGGTGCACCGTTTATCTACTATGGCGACGAGATAGGCATGAGATATGTCGAGGGTCTGACCTCTGTGGAGGGCGGCTATGGCAGAACAGGTTCACGTTCGCCAATGCAGTGGAACAAGGGTCTGAACGCAGGCTTTTCATCAGCAGCGGCAGAAAAGCTCTATGTACCCCTTGACAGCAGCAGCGACCGTCCTGACGCCGAGAGCCAGTCTAAAGACAGTACCTCTCTGAGAAGTGAGGTCAAGGCTCTTATCAATTTCAGGCAGCATAATCCTGCACTCCAAAGCCGTGGAGAGATAGAGTTCATCTCAGACGGATATCCACTGGTGTATAGACGTAAAAATGAACAGCAGAGCATACTTGCGGTGATAAATCCTTCTGATAAAACAGCGGTGCTTGATGATATCAGCGGCAAGATAGTCTATACCGTTGGTCACGGTGCAAGTCTTGAAAACGGCAAGCTTACAGTGAAAGGTTCGGCAGCCGTTTTCATAGAAGAATAAAGTGTACAAATAATAGTACAGATATACAGTGAAACGGACGGAGGATATCCGTCCGTTTTTCTGTACATATAAATTTTTGACAGCCCACTTGATTTTATTTTTTGTGTTTGATATAATGATAAATAAGAGAAAAAGTATAGAAGAGGTGCAGAAATGATAAAGGTGGCTTTGGTTGATGATAATCCGCAGGTGTGCACACAGCTTGAAAAAGCACTGGCGGCGTCGGCAGTGAAAAGGGGAGTGAACGTGGATACAGCCGTGTATTACAGCGGCGAAAGCTTTTGCAGTTCACTTGACAGAGGCAGGAACTTTGACCTGCTTTTTATGGATATAGAGCTTGAAGAGCTTAACGGAATAGACGCCGTTGACCTTGTGAGAAATAAGTACGGCAACGAGCGAATGAGGATAGTGTTCATATCAGCAAAAGCGGAGTATGCAGGCAGACTTTTCGAGCATGACGTGATGAATTTTCTGGTGAAACCATTTACAGACGAGGCAGTGGACGAGGTGCTTGCCAAGTATGTGAGGGTGTATCATAGGGAGAGGAGCAGGTTTTCATTCAAGTTCAAACAAAGCGTGCATCAGGTGGACAGCGAGGATATAATGTATTTTGAGAGCGAGAAAAGGGTCGTGCACCTTGTCACGGAGCGTGATAGCTATAAGTTTTATGATACGTTGGAGAACGTGATGAATAGATTGGAGGACGATAGATTTTGTAAAGTCCACCAGTCGTATGTGGTAAATCTGCTGTATGTGAAATCGTATCAGGCAGACCACTTGACATTGAAGAATGGGAAAACGATACCTGTGAGCAGAGCGAATAGAGAGGCATTGGCAGAAAAGCAGTTGAGTTTTTATTTTGGTGGTAGAAATAAATGAGGAATTGGCATAGCAGACCAAAGTTGTGCACAAGCACCGAGCGTAGCGAGAGATAAAACGCAGGCGGGGGCCCGGCGTTAGAGGGCTTGTGGGTTCTTAGGGCAAAGCCCTAAGCGGAGTTTGAGGCAGAGCCTCAATAGGCGTAAGCCTACCAAGCGGTGCAGAAAAGTATAAAAAAGAAAGACAAAGTAGTAATTAAAACAAAGCGGTGTCGGAGCATAAGACTCTACACCGCTTTTTCTATCCTCCAGCACAACGTAACCCCGCAAAGAGCGTAGCGATTTTGCGGCACGACAAACTATCCCGAACGATCTGTAGGAGCGAACAGCGTTCGCCCGTGCTCAGAACTTGTACAAATTAGAACTGTAGGGGAGCAACGCAATTTCTGTTTCACAGAAATGGGCGTCCCGTTCGGAGGTACAGTGCCGAGGTTGTCATATCTTTGATGTTGGATTATTATGTGGTGCTTTGTTTTGATATTCTCCAATAATTCTGTGGGCGAGGAGTATCGGGACGTCGAGGACGCCGTCCCCTACAGATTCGATATGATAGTTTTTGCAATTATCGGAAAAAATTGTAACCGTGTTTTTATTTCTTCGACGGGCGAACGCTGTTCGCCCCTACACATACATTGTGTTGTTATATGTGTAAGATTTGCGTGCGAGAAAATTGAGCAGCCCGAACAGTAAATCTTGCACCACCGTATATTTCCCCTATCCCTGCCCATAATAATCCACGAGAAGTTTCATAAGGCTTATCCATTGTATAAAACCACAATATCAGCACCAAATGTGTATGCCGCATTTGTGCGTATATATGAAATGCGTTAGACTGGGCTAACTAAGATTGACATAAGCTGTTTTGCATGATACAATAAATAAGGTTAGTAAATACTAACCTAGTGAGAATAAATCATGCAGACTTCTCTATGATGACAAGAGCGAAATGTCGTCAGCCCGAATGGTGGTGCGTTCGGGTGGTCTGCATAATATTAAAAAGGAGCTTATATTATGAACTATCTTGAGATCGTAAAAGTAGTCGGACGTGAAATTTTGGATTCCAGAGGAAACCCAACCGTTGAGGCTGAGGTCTATCTCGCAGACGGTACAGTGGGCAGAGGTACTGCACCAAGCGGTGCGTCAACAGGCGAGTTTGAGGCTCTTGAGCTGCGTGACGGCGATAAGGGCAGATATGGCGGAAAGGGCGTTACAAAAGCCGTTGAGAATATCAATACCGCTATAAATGACGCTGTCTGCGGACTTGACGCATCTGATATATATGCTGTTGATAAGGCTATGATAAAGGCTGACGGCACTAAGGATAAATCAAACCTCGGTGCAAACGCTATCCTCGCAGTTTCTATCGCTGCCGCAAGAGCTGCATCTATCTCTCTGGATATCCCTCTCTATAGATTCCTCGGCGGCATTTCAGGAAACAGACTTCCTGTTCCAATGATGAATATCCTTAACGGCGGTGCTCATGCCGCAAATACTGTTGACGTTCAGGAGTTTATGATAATGCCTGTTGGTGCACCAAGCTTTAAGGAGGCTCTCCGTTGGTGTGCAGAGGTCTTCCACGCTCTTGCTGCACTGCTTAAATCAAAGGGACTTGCTACTTCTGTAGGCGACGAGGGCGGCTTTGCACCTGACCTCGCAAGCGATGAAGAGGCTATCCAGTATATCCTTGAGGCAGTTAAGAACGCAGGCTATGAGCCTGGCAAGGACTTCATGATAGCTATGGACGCCGCATCAAGCGAGTGGAAAGGCTCAAAGAAAGGCGAGTATGTTCTGCCAAAGGCCGGCACAAAGTTCACCTCTGCCGAACTTATCGAGCATTGGAAAAAGCTTGTTGAAAAGTATCCTATCATCTCTATCGAGGACGCTCTCGACGAAGAGGACTGGGAGGGCTGGCAGCTGCTCACTAAGGAACTTGGCGGCAAGGTACAGCTCGTTGGCGACGACCTGTTCGTAACAAATACAGAAAGACTTGCAAAGGGCATCAGCCTCGGCTGCGGCAACTCTATCCTTATCAAGCTTAACCAGATAGGCTCAGTTTCCGAAACTCTCGAGGCTATCAAAATGGCTCATAAGGCAGGCTATACAGCGATTTCTTCACACCGTTCAGGCGAAACTGCCGATACAACTATCGCTGACCTTGCAGTTGCTCTCAATACCTGCCAGATAAAGACAGGTGCACCAAGCAGAAGTGAGCGTGTAGCAAAGTATAACCAGCTGCTCAGAATTGAAGAGGAGCTTGGCGAAAGTGCAGTTTACCCACAAATGGGTGCATTTAATGTGACCAGATAGTTTTTTGTCATAGAATCAAGCGAAAGCTCAGAAAAAGCAGTCCGTTTGGGCTGCTTTTTTTGTTGTATAAATGCAGTGTAGGGGCAATCTGAGGTCGTCCGCTTATCATCATCTGTAAGTAGCATCAGACATAAAAAAATCACGCCCTAACAAAGTAAGGCGTGATCTTGACTAAGGATATTTCCCTAGTGGTGAGCTATCGGGGATTCGAACCCCGGACCCTTTGATTAAAAGTCAAATGCTCTGCCAACTGAGCTAATAACTCATATCGTCCTGCAACGACTTAATTATTATACCAATTTTCCACCCATTTGTCAAGGGGTTTTCAAAAATTTTTTCACTTTTTCCAAACTGCACATATTTATTCCCCATTTGGCATACTTTTATGCGTTTTCTAACAAAAAAAACGCCCCCGAAAATCAAGGGCGTTTTATCTGCATAACTTTAAGATCAGTTTATCTTGTTGCCGCAGTTAGGGCAGAACTGATTTCCAGCCGGAACTTTGCCTCCGCAAGTAGGGCAGAACTTTTCACCCTGTGGTGCGGCCTGAGCCTGTGGCTGTGCATATGTCTGCTGTGGAGCGTTCTGCTGTGGAACAGAGCCTGCATACTTCTTGAAAAGTGTGTAGATGCCGCAAATAACAAGAAGAACAAATGCTATCCAGAACAGTACATACATGAATGTGTAGAAACCGCCATACAGCTTGCTCATACCTGAAAGATAGCTTCCTGCTGCATATGTAACTGCAAGACCCAGAACAACACCTGCACCGATAGTTACCGGCTTGAGGTACTTGTCAGCAATTTTGAAAAAATCGTTCATTAGTGAATGCCTCCTGTTTTAATAATATATTCTTATTATACAATCGTTATGTAATAAAGTCAATAGATTTGCGTAAAAATTCTCACATATTTTCCGTGCTATCTGTTGGCAGTGATGACCGATATGAGCATGAAATCGCTGTCCTCCTTGCCCTCGGTGTCAATAACTATCTCAACGGTGTGCTCGCCCTTGTTGCCGCTGTATATCTCTTCAAGACAGCAAAGGTCGCCCCAGTCCTCGTCAAAGTTGGCGTCAAGAAGTACCTTGTTCTGCCTGTCGCCGTCAATGACTGCGTATGCAACAGGTGCAGGCTTGTTTATGGTCTTTTTGTATTGCACCATGATGATGCCGCCGTTTACGCCGAACTTTATGCTGCTGTCCTTTTTGTGAGCCGTCCAACCGCCTTTGAATGGGTCGCTCCACTGTTCGGCAGCGTGAGTGTCAGGCTCAAATCCCTCCATAACAGGCGAGCAGCTGTAGTTCTGATACCTCTGAGCGTCCTCGTATCTGCTTGCAGTGAAAGGCTCAGGCAGCTCAGGCTTTTTCTCTGCACCAAGCTTTTTGTAGTATGAATATTCCTTGTCAAGAAGATTGCAGATAAGGTCTGATATCATCTTGTGACCAAGGTCGGTAGGGTGCAGCATATCCGCAGTGTAGTCTGCAAGACAAACGTTTCCAAGCTGTATCTCAGGGAAGATGTAGTTTCTTACGCTGACGATAGGCAGGTCATAGTGCAGACCTATGGCATTGTGTATGCCCTGAGCGTTCTCGCCGGTGTTATAGAAAAGATTGTTTATTAGCACTACCGCCTTAACGCTCTCAGCTTTCAGCAAACGTCTTATAAGGCTCTCGTATGTTTCCATGAAGAGGGGAGTGCTGCTGTCGTTTACCGAGAACTCAACGAATACCAGGTCAGGCTGCTTGTCAAGAACGTGTTCCTGAACTCTTGCCACACCGAACTGTGAAGTTGTCGCACCGATGCCGGCGTTGAAATAGCTGACCTCAGCCTCAGGAAAATTGTTCTGCCACCATTTTGCACTGCGGTCAACATATCTCAGCTCAGTTTTCGTGGCGTTGCAGCCCATTGTGATAGAGCCGCCGAGATAAACAATGTTAAGCTTTTTTTCATTCTCTATCTTCTTGAACACCTGCGGCAGATAACCCATGCTGCCGATATTCATGATAGATGCGTTTTTGTCTGTCATATCCATTTCTCCTTTATTTCTAATGGTCTGTTCTAATATTATATCATTTTTCACTCAAAAAGTAAATCATAATAAGTGCATTTTCTTTTGCTTTAAGCTACAAAAAGCGGTGATGATTTTTGTTAAAATCGTGCAATGTTGATGTTGACGAAAAGTGATGAAATGTTGTATAATAAAGAATAAATATACAGATCTAAGGAAGTGTTTATAATGCACGATTTTAAAGCACTCTGCCGTCAGGCACACACATTGGTCATATTCAGAAGTCTGCACGAAGTACCGGTCTTTGAAAAGCTCCTTGATACTCTTGCAGCCTGCGGTTCAGACGTTGACGCAGCCGTTGACAAGTATTCAGACTTTGTGGCAGAACTTTTCGCCTATTCGGATAATCTTACAGAATATATGCTCAAACTTGTTCTTGAGAACGAGAACCTTTTCATGCTCAAAAAGGGCGAGGGCAAAGAAACGGGAGCACTCCTTGAAGAGTGCCTTGCAAACGAGCTTGCTATAATCGAAGAGCTTTCACAGATACCATGTGACGAAGTTATCTCAAAGATAGATTATGACGGTTTCCTGCCAAGATACGCAACGCAGAAACTTGACTTCTCGCAGATATATGCCGACCGTATACACGCTATCGGTCAGTACGGCTACGGTATCTACTCTCAGTATCATGTATTTGTTATCAAAGACGGCAAGATAGTTCCGGTGGAGTATCCTGACGATATAAAGCTTTCCGACCTGCACAATTACGAGCGTGAGCGTCAGGAAGTCATCAACAATACTCTTGCACTTTTGAAGGGCAAGCCTGCGAACAACGTTCTGCTTTATGGCGACTGCGGAACGGGCAAGTCCTCAACAGTCAAGGCTATAGCCAATGAGTATGCCTGCAAGGGACTGAGACTTATAGAGCTTAAAAAGAAACAGCTCCACGAGATACCGGCAATAGTAGAAACGGTGAGCAAGAATCCGCTGAAGTTTATCATCTTCATAGACGACCTTTCGTTCACAGAAGACGACGATGATTTTGCAGCCTTGAAAGCGATACTTGAGGGCAGCGTATCCTCAACAGCGGACAATCTGTGCATATATGCAACGTCAAACAGAAGACATCTTGTGCATGAAACGTTCTCCTCACGAGAGGGTGACGAGATACATTTCAAAGACACCATGCAGGAGCTGCTGTCGCTGTCAGACCGTTTTGGACTTACAGTCACATATCAGAAACCTGATAAGAAGATATATCTTGACGTAGTAGAAAAGCTTGCAAAGCAGTACGAGCTGAAAACGCCTATTGACGAGGTATTGCAGAAAGCAGAGGCATATGCACTTTCAAGGGCAGGCCGTTCACCGAGAGTGGCAAAGCAGTTCGTGGAATACATGAAGGGCATGGAAGACTAACAGGATATTTTGGCATAAAGAAAACAGGCGGTATTTTTTGTACCGTCTGTTTTTTTGCATCTTGGGGTGATTGTGGATTCATGTCATATTTAGACCATGTAGGGGCGAACACTGTTCGCACGTCGAAGAGATTAGCTCTGATTATCGCATTGTTCGGCAACCGAAAAAGTTCCAACATCAAAGATATGACAGTTACGGCATTATCCCTCCGAATGGGTCGCCCATTTCCGTGAAACAGAAATTGCGTCGCTCCCCTACAGATTATTCGGGAAAGTTTGTCTTGCCGCAAAATCACTACGCTCGGTGCTTGTGCACAACGCTGTTCAGCTATGCCAATTCCTCACTCACTGCTGCCATTTCCGCCATTCTCAAGTCACTATCCGTTGTTATCTTAAAGTTCATTGCCTCTCCCATAACAAGGTATATTTCTTCCCCACAGGCAGTAAACACCGAGCAGGTATCCGTCAGCTTTCCCCTCTGCTCCTCGCTGAGTGAATAGTAATTCCTCCTGAGTTCCCACAGTCTAAAGGTTTGCGGTGTTTGTGCCTGATAAAGCTCGCTCCTGTTGAGCGTTTCCAAAACTTTATCTCCGTCAGATCTTATTATGGTATCAGCCGCAGGCATATACGTTCCGCAGGCTGAATGTTCCCTCATCGCCTCGATATTGTCTTTTATTATCTTCTCCGTCACAAATGGTCTTACAGCGTCATGGGTGAGTATTATGTCCCCCTCATTCTCACCATGTTCAGCGACTATTGCCTCAGCTATGTTCATTACAGTGCCGTTTCTGTCCGCTCCGCCGTCTATTACTTTCACACGCCTGCTGTCTATTCCGAAACGTTCAAAAAGCTCGTCAGTGTGTTCGTGCCAGTCAGGCTTAATCCCAACATATACCACGTCTATGCTGTCTACCGCAAGAAAAGCCCTCACAGTTCTGACTATAACAGGCACGCCGCCTATCTCGATGAACTGTTTCGGTATCACCGCACTTTTTACTCTTGAACCGCAGCCCCCTGCAACTATCCCAGCAAATATCATTTTATCTTCTCCTCATATAAAAAAAGTTCGGGACAGCCGTCCGCCCCGAACTTTATCGTTGTGTATTGAATTTACTTTATGCCGTATTTCTTCAGCAGAGCATCGATCTTTGTGTGTGGGTCGATGACCTGTGAGATAGACTTGTCATGATTGAGTGACGCAATGAAGTAAGCAATGTACTTAGAGCAGTCTACCTCGTAGAACCATGGGCTTGAAAGCAGCTCAGGAGTTCTGTATGTGAGGTTCGTACCGAATACACCGTCGAGTATGCCGTCAGCATAAGCCTTGTTGAATGACTCAAGACCGTTTGTGAAAATAGGGTAAGTAGCATAGCAGTAGATCTTGTTAGCTTTACGCTTTTTAAGCTCTACAGCGATATCCAGCATCGACTCGCCTGATGAGATGATATCGTCAGCAATGAAAACGTCCTTGCCGGCAACGTCATTACCCATGTATTCGTGAGCAACGATAGGGTTTCTTCCGTCGATGATAGTTGAGTAATCTCTTCTCTTGTAGAACATACCGAGGTTTACGCCAAGAACAGACGCATAGTACATATTTCTGTTGATAGCACCCTCGTCAGGAGAGATTATCATGAAGTGATCCTTGTCAGGTCTGAAATCTGAAAGGTTTTTAAACATTGCCTTGAGAACCTGATAGGAAGGGATTATGTTGTCAAGACCCATGAGCGGAACAGCGTTCTGTACTCTTGGATCGTGAGCGTCAAAAGTAAGGATATTTGAAACGCCCATAGTCTGAAGTTCCTGAAGAGCAACTGCACAGTCAAGTGACTCTCTGTAGTTTCTTCTGTGCTGTCTGCCGCCGTAAAGGGAAGGCATGATGATGTTTATTCTGTGAGCCTTGCCGCCGGCAGCTTGGATTATTCTTTTAAGGTCCTGATAATGATCGTCAGGTGACATACTGTTCTCCCTGCCGAAATAGTTGTATGTGCAGCTGTAGTTGCCTACGTCGCAGAGAATGAAAAGATCATCGCCTCTGATAGATGACTTGATAAGACCCTTGCCGTCGCCGGAAGAAAATCTAGGACAAACAGCCTCAACAAGGAAAGTATCCTTTACAAACTCGTTTTCGTTAGCCCACTTTGTAAGATAACCGTCTACCTTCTTGCCAAGCTCGGCAGCACCGGCCATAGCGATAAGACCAAGCGGTGCAACTCTTGAGTCATTGTCGAACAATACATTGTCAGCATTACCCATTATTATCATATCCTCCAATACTAAATGTTGTCTGACCTAAGGTCAGTACGAAACATACCAATATACCTATATTATACCTGTCTCTTATACACATCTGACGCT
>UQAR01000064.1 GCA_900539095.1 uncultured Ruminococcus sp. | reverse complement strand
GAATGGCTGTATATCGTCTATTTTTTCACCCACGGTCACAAGCTTTACAGGAACTTTCAGATCATCAGTTATGCTGATAATTATTCCTCCCTTAGCGGTACCGTCAAGCTTGGTAAGAATAATACCCGTTATATCAGCGACTTCGTTAAACTGTCTTGCCTGATTTACAGCATTCTGTCCCGTGGTAGCGTCCAGTGCCAGCAGAACTTCAAGGGCACAGCCCTCTGCCTGCTGATGAACTATACGGGATATCTTTTTCAGCTCGTCCATAAGATTTTTCTTATTATGCAGACGTCCCGCCGTATCACATATCACAACGTCAGCCTGTCTTGCCTTAGCAGCTGCCAATGCGTCGAATACAACTGAGGCAGGGTCAGAACCCTCGTTGTGTTTGATTATATCCACCCCTGCACGCTCTGTCCAAACTTCAAGCTGATCGATAGCTGCTGCTCTGAATGTATCAGCCGCTGCAACTATGACTTTTTTGCCCTGATTGTGCAGCTGATAAGCAAGCTTGCCGATAGTAGTTGTCTTGCCGACGCCGTTTACGCCGATAACGAGTATCACAGACGGAGTTGTTGACATATCGAGCTGCTGATCTTCGCCTAGCATTTCTGTGATTATATCCTTGAGCATATCTTTTATCTTCTCAGGCTCTTTAACGCCTTCCTGCTTGACCTTCTGTCTAAGCTTTTCACATATCTTCTCAGAAGTGGTAACGCCGATATCGCATAGGATAAGCGTTTCTTCAAGCTCTTCAAAAAGATCTTCATCTATTTTGCTGAATGAGTGGAGCAGACTTTCTATCCTGCCCATCATCGAGTCTTTAGTCTTTTTAAGACCATTTTTCAGCTTTTCAAAAAATCCCATTTCTTCACTCCTATTCTAATTTCATTTGACGTGTTTCCGAAACGTCCATTTTAAGCAGCTTGGAAACACCTTTCTCCTGCATCGTTACACCGTACAAAACGTCAGCCTCTTCCATTGTGCCACGCCTGTGGGTAATGGTTATAAACTGGGTCTTGTCTGTGAGGTGATGCAGATACTGTGCATATTTGCTTACGTTCACGTCGTCGAGTGCCGCCTCGATCTCGTCAAGCAGACAGAAAGGCGACGGTGATATTTTCAGTATCGCAAAATAAATTGCGATAGCCACCAGTGCCTGCTCTCCTCCTGAAAGTGACATAAGATTCGTTATGACCTTGCCAGGCGGCTGAACGTTTATTTCGATACCACATTCAAGAACATTATTAGGGTCAGAGAGGATAAGCTCACATTGACCACCACCGAAAAGCTCGGTGAAAATTTTCTTGAAGTTGGTATTTATACGCTCAAAGCTGTCAGTGAACATATTTTTCATGTTTTCTGTCAAGTCCTCGATAAGCTTTTCAAGCTCAGTTTTTGACGTATTGACATCATTGAGCTGACCTGTAAGAAATTCATATCTCTGTGATACCTCGGCATATTCTTCGATAGCCCCAAGGTTTACGCTGCCAAGATTTTTTATCTTTCCACGCAACTCATTGAGCCTCTTGTTAGCCGCCGTGATATCTTCAATATTCTCAGCTATCTCCGCAGCGTCACTTCTTGTAAGCTCATAATCGTCCCAAAGCTGTGCAACAAGCTTGTCAAAACCGGCTGTAACGGACTTTTTCTGCTCTTCTGCTCTTGTGAGCTGACCTGAAAGAGTTTCTTTTTCGTCCATTTTCTGTTTCTGCTTTGTGCGAAGTTTGTTAGCGGCATTGTCAAGCTCCATGTGCTCACGCTGAGCCTGCTCTGCCATTTTTTGAGCGGCAGCTATCTTTTCGTCAGCACCGCTAAGCTCTTGCTTTGTTAGAGAAATAAGCTCTTTCTTTTCAGCGATCTTTTTCTCACATTCAGAAATATTATCATTGAGCTTGTCGCTGTCAGTGTCGCTGTCGCCAATAGTTTCTTCAAGCTGTGATATAGAAAGACTGCAAGCCTCAAGGTCTTTTGAAAGCTCAGCAGCAGCTATCTTCATCTGAGAAAGATCTTCACTGAGTTGCTCACGCTTTGTTTTCAGCTGTACCTGTTCATTTTGCGAATCAGCCAGTTTAACCTCATTGTTGGAAATCTCATTCTCTATGTCAGCCAACTCCGCCTGAGCTTTGTCGATATCCTCATTGACTGTTTTATACTTGTTTTTCAGCGTTTCGATATAGGTTTCTATCTCATCAAGCTTGTTTTCGTAGTCCGAATAATACTCGGAAACACGCTTTATCTCCATTTCAAAACGCAGTATATCATTGCTTACCTGTGAAAGCTGTTCTCTGATACCCTCAGTATCGGCCGTGTATTTGGACACTTCTTGATTAAGCTTTTCAGATTGCTGTTTAAGCTCTGCGAATGATTTTTCAAGTGCAGCCTTTTTGTTGCTAAGTGTTTCTACTTCATTTTTTCTTGTGAGCAGGCCAGTCTGCTTTGAAACACTTCCTCCTGTGAACGAACCGCCTGCGTTGATGACCTGTCCGTCAAGGGTCACGATACGAAATTTGTATCCATATTTTTTAGCTATTATCGTCGCACTGTCGATATCTTCTGCAATACATATCCTGCCTAAAAGGCTATTTATTACGCCCTCAAAACGGCTTTCATATTTCACAAGTTCACATCCGAGAGCCACATAGCCGTCCTCATTTACAAGCTGCGGCATATTGAGCTTGTTGCCTTTTACTGATGTTATCGGCAGAAATGTCGCACGTCCAGCCTTGTTCTCTTTAAGTAGTCTTATTCCTCTTTTTGCAGCGTCCTCATTGTCTACAACAATGTTCTGCAACGCTCCGCCAAGTGCTGTTTCTATGGCAACTGAATACTTAGTGTCAACGGAAACAAGCTGTGACACTGTTCCGCATATACCGCTTATCCTGCCTTGTTTTGAGGCTTTCATGATGTGCTTAACGCTGAACTGAAAGCCCTCCATACTGTTTTCAAGGTCTGTAAGTATCCTTATCCGGTTTTCGGTGTCATGGAGCTGAACTTCTGTGTCTGTAAGCCTTTTACGACATTCAGAAAGCTTTGAACTTCGAGATTCAAGCAGTTTTGCCAGACCGTTAATGCGGTTGGTAAGTTCTTGCTTATTTTCATCAGCTTTGTTTTTTGATTCACGAAGTTCTTTTAATTCTTTTGAAGAAAGCTTTGAGTGTTCTTCAAGCTGTGCCTTTCTGTCAAGAGAGCTTTCTGTCTGCTCGTCGATATCTGAAAGACTGTTTTTAGCATTTTCAAGCCTGAATGATATCTCAGACTTTTTCATGTAAAGCTCATTTATAAAGCTGCCTGCCTCGCTAACTGAAAGGTCGGACTTTGCAGTTTTGTCTATAAGCTCAGAAAGTTCTTTTTCCTTATCTTCAACAGCGACCTGTTGCTCTGATTTTTTAGTGCCTAATTCTTCAAGCTCCTGCCTGCGTGTTTTCAGCTCAGCCTCAAGATAGTATTTTGATGTGTTCGACTCGCTTATCTGCTCTTTAAGTTTCAAAATATTATCTTCAAGGTGAGAAATGTCATTCTCATATACTGCGATCTTTGACAGTGCCTGCGAATTTTCCAGCTCCACCTGATGTATCTGATTTTTATAAGAGTCTGCAAGTTCTGACTTCTCTGCACTTTTTGCAAAGCTGTCATTTATATCATTTTCAATGCTTTCAAGCTCTTGTGTAAGCACCTCATATTCTGACTTTACAGCCGCCAGTTTTTCTTCATAACCTGCTATCTGGCTGATATATTCATTGAGTTTGTGCACCCACACAGAAACTTCAAGCTTTCTCTTTTCCTCATCAAGCACTCTGAACTTTTCGGCTTTTTCTGACTGTGCCTTTAAAGGACCTATTCGTCCCTCTATTTCCCCCAGTATATCATTGATACGGGAAATGTTATCTTCTGCTGCGGCAAGTTTTTTCTCTGCCTCTTTTTTCTTTGAGCGAAATTTTGAGATACCCGCAGCCTCTTCAAAGATCTCACGGCGGTCATTTGACTTTCCGTTTACGATATCCGCTATCCTGCCCTGTCCGATTATAGAATATCCGTCTCTGCCAAGACCTGTGTCCATAAACAGTTCTATGATATCTTTCAGGTTTACTTCCTTGCCGTTTATCATATAATGGCTGTCGCCGTTGCGGTAAAGCTTTCGGGAAACTGATACAGTGTCGCTGTCATACTCCAGTGCACCGTCTTCGTTGTCGATAGTGATAGTTACCTGAGCAAAAGGAGCTTTTGGTCTGGTCTGAGTTCCGTGAAAAATAACGCCTGCCATTTTTTCACCACGGAGGGCTTTGGAGGATTGTTCACCCATTACCCAACGCATAGCGTCGCCGATATTGCTTTTGCCGGAACCGTTCGGACCGACTACAGCGGTGATACCCTTATTGAATTTCAGTTCTATTTTGTCAGGAAAAGACTTAAAGCCCTGCAATTCAAGAGATCTCAGATACATTATTTTTCACCGCCCCTCATTTTTACCTCATGTATTTTGATTTTCTCGTTGTCCTCGTGACTGACTATCTTAATGTCTACACCGAGGTCTTTAAAATATGATATATTAGCTTTTTTCTGACCTATCGCCTTGCTAAGTTGTCTTGACGGAACTGAAATGACAGCAGAAGATATCTCATCTAAACCGCCGTGCTCTTCAAGCTTTTCAGTGATAAGTTTGCGGTAGTTTCTTCCCTCGCAAAGTTCACGGAAAGCAGGGTGATAAAATCCACCAAGCATTTGTTCTTCCACGACCTCACTGGCGTGAAGTCCAAGCTTGATAACATCTATCCCAAGTCTTTCAGCGTCTGACAAAAATTTTGAGCATATATCAACAACTTCGTCAAACTCCATGGTCTTATATTCGCCGCTTTTGTAAAGCTCACCGAGTTTTGTGCCCTCAAGAATGACTACCGGATATATACGCACCGTGTCAGGTGACAACGCCGCTATCTTCGACCATGTTTCCAGTTCGTCATCAGGACTGCTCTTGTAAAGTCCTATCATCATTTGCAGACCTAGGTCAAAGCAACCGTAGCTTTTTATAAGCTTTGCCGCCTTTTCAACGTCCCCAGCTGTGTGCCCACGCTCATTAGCCGCAAGCACTGTGTCAGACATTGATTGTGCACCAAGCTCGATAGCAGTAACATGGTTTTCTTTGAGAATGTCAAGTATCTCTCTGCTGATATAATCAGGCCTTGTGGATATCCTTATGCCTTTGAATTTGCCGCTGCCTATAAACTCCTGTGCCGCACCAAGAAGTTCCAGCATATATTCCCTAGGTACTGCGGTAAAGCTGCCGCCGAAAAAGGCAATCTCTGTTTGCGAAACGTTCTTGACTTCACTCATTGCCTGCGTGCAGATACGCCTGACATCATCAGCGTGAGGTATCTTCTCAGTGCCAGTTATCGTTCGTTGATTGCAGAACGCACACATATGCGGACAGCCAATATGCGGCACAAAGATAGATATATTACTGTGCCCCATAGCCCATTAATTCCAATGCCTCTTTGGCGGCCAGCTGTTCGGCAGTTTTCTTTGATCTGCCTGTGCCCTCGCCGATAACGTTCGTGTTCAGCAAGACCTGAACTGTGAATTTCTTGTTATGGTCAGGGCCTGACTCGCTTTTAAGGTGATATTCAATTCTTTCCTCAGGATTTTTCTGGATTATTTCCTGAAGTATAGTCTTATAATCGTGGAAAACAACTCCGTCAGGAGTTATATTTTCAGGAATGAATGAAAGTATATACTTTGAAACTGGCTCAATGCCGCCGTCAAGATAGATAGCTGCGATAACAGCCTCGAAAGCGTCAGAAATGATAGACGGTCTCTCTCTGCCGCCTGTTATTTCTTCACCTTTGCCAAGGAAAATATACTTTCCAAGCTCTATTTTCTTTGAGAACTCAAACAGTGCTTTTTCACACACAAGAGAGGCTCTCATTTTAGTCAGCTCGCCCTCAGGCATATGTTTGTAATGCTCAAAAATATGGTCTGACACAACTATTGAAAGCACAGAGTCGCCAAGGAATTCAAGCCTTTCATTGCTGTTCCTTGCTTTTTTGTTTTCGTTTGCAAATGATGAATGGGAAAGAGCCTCATAAAGGAGCTTTTCGTCTTTAAAATGATAACCTATTCTTTCCTGAAACTCTTTAAGAGCCTTTTGCTCGTCCATTATAACATCTCCTGTTTGGTTTTAAGCTGCTCGATAGCAGTTGTGATCTCGCCTATCACATTAGTTTCAGTAAACTGTTTTGCCTGTCTGATAGCATTATAAAATGCTCTTGCATTTGATGAACCGTGAGCCTTGATGACCGGTTTTGCAGTGCCAAGCAATGGTGCTCCGCCATACTCTGAATAGTCTACCTTTTTCTTGAATTCTTTTACGTTTTTCATCACCATAAGAGCAGCTATCTTTGATTTAGTGTCCTTTGTGAGAAGTGTTTTCAGCTCTCCTGAGAAGAACTTAGCCATGCCCTCATAAAGTTTCAGCATAAGATTTCCGCAGAAACCGTCAGCCACGCATACATCGCAGTCGCCCATAGGCAGCTGTCTTGCCTCTATATTGCCCACAAAATTTACAGGAGCTTTTTTGAGCTGCTTGTATGTTTCAAGCTCAAGCTCTCTGCCCTTTGATTCTTCTGCACCGATATTTGCAAGACCTACTCTTGGTGACTCAACGCCAAGTATCTTGTTCATATAAGCTGAGCCCATGATACCGAACTGAGTAAGCATTTCAGGGCGGCAGTCAGCATTAGCACCGCTGTCAAGCAGCATTGTAGGTGCTCCGGCTGTTGGAAGTATAGTCGCAAGGGCTGGTCTTTTTATGCCCTTTATTCTTTTTACGATAAATGTTGCACCAACTACAAGTGCACCTGTTGAACCTGCGGATACAAAAGCATCGCCCTCACCGTCTGCAAGCATTTTCATGCCCACTGCCATAGAACAATCCTTTTTGCCCTTGATGACCTCTGTAGGCTCTTCACATATCTCTATAACAGTGTCAGCGTGCTTGATATGTAAAGCTGTGATATCAAGACCGTTATCCTGTGCACATTTCTTTATTTTTGTCTCATCACCCACGAGAGTAACGTCAACGCCGAAGTCTTTCTGTGCGTCAATAGAACCTTTGATGACTTCAAGTGGTGCGTTATCTCCGCCGAAAGCGTCAATTACTATATTCATAACAATCTCCTTAAAATTCCCCGATAGCTTTGTCAAGGTCAGCGAGACCCCTTTCAGCTATCATTTTATATTTCAATTTTTTATCCCTTATACGTTCAGGCAGTTCAGGCAAGATACCCATATTGCAGCCCATAGGCTGAAACTTTTCCACAGTAGGGTCGCTTATATATTTTGAAAGTGCACCCAACATGGTGGTATCAGGCAGAGTAACCGCAGGCTTGCCCTGCAAGCGTCTTGCCATGCTCAGACCTGCAAAAATTCCGCTCGCTGCTGATTCGATATATCCCTCAACGCCTGTCATTTGACCTGCAAAGAAAAGATCTTCCCTATCACGCATATTGAACTGCGGGTTTAACAGCTTAGGCGAATTTATGAAAGTATTCCTGTGCATTACGCCATATCGCATAAATTCAGCATTTTCAAGTCCTGTGATAAGAGAAAAAACTCTTTTCTGCTCGCCAAATTTCAGATTTGTCTGAAAGCCCACAAGGTTATACAGACTTCCCTCTGCATTTTCTGCACGGAGCTGAACGACAGCATACGGTCTATTGCCTGTTCGTGGATCTGTCAAGCCTACAGGTTTCAGCGGACCGAAACGCATTGTGTCCTCTCCCCTTTTGGCAAGGACCTCAACGGGCATACAGCCTTCATACACCTTGAACCCGTCCTTTGAAAAGTGCTCCTTATCAAAATCATGGAGCGGAGCGGATTCCGCATTGATAAGTTCATTATAGAACCTGAGATATTCTTCCTTATTCATAGGGCAGTTTATATAATCAGCCTCGCCCTTGCCATATCTCGATGCAAAGAAAACCTTATCTTTATCAAGACTTTCATATGTCACTATCGGTGCGGCAGCGTCATGAAAATAAAGATAATCGCCGCATATTTTGCCGATACTCTCCGCAAGTCCGTCACTTGTAAGAGGCCCTGTCGCAATAATAACATCGCCGTCAGGTATTTCAGTAACTTCCTCCTCGATAACAGTAATGTGTGGGTTTTCCCTTATCTTTGCCGTTACCATGTCAGAAAACCTCTCTCTGTCAACAGCAAGTGCACCGCCAGCGGAAACCTTTGTTTCTGCTGCACACTCCATAGTCACAGAGCCGAGCCTTCTCATTTCTTCCTTTAACATTCCTGCGGCTGAATCTATCCTGTCAGCTTTCAGGGAATTTGAGCACACAAGCTCCGCAAAGCCTTTATACTTATGAGCCGGAGTGAACTTTTTAGGTTTCATTTCATAAAGTTCAACATTTATCCCTGCACAGGCTAACTGCCAAGCTGCCTCGCAGCCTGCAAGTCCTGCACCTATTACCTTAACCGCCATTGGACAAATTCCTTTCATATCCGCAATCAGGCTTATGACAAATTAGCACGCCATTTTTGCCGCCCTTTTGGAAAAGCGTACTGCCGCACTTTGGGCACTTCTCTTCCGTAGGTACGTCCCATGTCATGAACTTACACTCAGGATTATCCTCACAGCCGTAATACTTTTTGCCTTTTTTGGACTTTTTCAAAAGCACTTTCTTTCCGCAATACGGACAGAAACCGCCTGTTTCCTGAACTATCTTCTTTGTATTCTTACACTCAGGAAAACCTGAGCAAGCCATGAATTTACCGTATCTGCCTATTTTTATGACCATAGGCTTACCACAAAGCTCGCAGACCTGATCTGTTTCTTCGTCAGGTACTTTGATACGCTTTCCGTCCATAGCCTCTTCGGCCTTTTTCAGTTCATCGTCAAACTCACCATAGAAATCCTGCAAAGTCTTTACCCAGCTTTTCTTTCCGCTTTCAACTTCATCAAGGGAATGTTCCATGTTTGCAGTAAACTTTACGTCAACAATCTTGTCAAAATGCTCGCTCATTAGCTGATTTGTCACTTCACCAAGAGAAGTAGGTTTGAGCTGTTTACCGTCACGCTCAACATAATTTCTGTTGATTATAGTCGTTATAGTCGGTACATAGGTTGATGGTCTGCCTATTCCCGTTTCTTCAAACGCCTTTACCAGCGTTGCCTCGGTGTATCTTGCAGGCGGCTGTGTAAAGTGCTGATTGCCTTCTAGACTGCGTACCTTTATAGGGTCGCCTGCCTTGATAGGTGGGAGCACATTTTTCTTTTCGCCCTCTTCGTCCTTTGCCTCTTCATAAAGCACTGTAAATCCATCAAACTTTACAGAGTAGCCTGTTGCTTTAAAGCTACAGCCGTTTGCTGATATATCCACTGAAACGGTATCCATAAGACAGTTTGACATCTGAGATGCGATAAATCTTTCCCATATAAGCTTGTAGAGCTTGTACTGGTCGCTGGTAACGCCGCTTGCTTTGACGATATCAGGTGTGACCTCAGGGTGGGTAGGTCTGATAGCCTCGTGGGCATCCTGAGCGTTGCCCTTGGTCTTATATTTCTTCGGCGTATCAGGAATATACTTATCGCCGTATTTTTTCTTGATGAAGCCATATGCAGCCGCTCTTGCCTCATCGGAGATCCTAAGGCTGTCAGTACGCATATAGGTGATAAGACCAGTTTGTCCCATGTCCTTTATCTCAACGCCTTCATAAAGTTCCTGAGCGGTTTTCATAGTTCTTCTTGCCTGAAAGCTAAGACGTCTTGACGCCTCTTGCTGTAATGTCGAGGTGGTAAACGGTGCTGCTGGTGATTTTCTGTGCACGCTCTTTTTTACCTTATCTATAACAAATTCAGCACCCTCAAGCCTTTTGAGTATCTCATCAGCCTGTTCTTTGTTTTTTAGCTCAGGCTTTTCACCGTTAACTGTATTGAGCTTTGCGGCAAATGTTTTACGCTCGCCGTTTGCGGAAAACTTACCGTCTATAGACCAGTATTCCTGCGATACAAATGCTCTTATCTCGTTTTCTCTGTCGCATATCATTTTAACTGCAACAGACTGAACTCTTCCTGCTGAAAGACCCTTTCTTATTTTTCTCCAAAGAAAAGGTGAAAGCTTATAACCCACAAGTCTGTCAAGGATACGCCTTGCCTGCTGTGCATTAACAAGGTTTATATCAATAGAACGTGGGTGGCTCATGCCTGCCTTGATACCTGTTTCGGTAAGCTCGTTGAAAGTAACTCTGTTTTTGTCGTTGAGGTCAAGACCGAGCAGTAACGCAAGATGCCATGAGATAGCCTCTCCTTCACGGTCAGGGTCGCCTGCGAGATAAACGTGGTCGCTCTTCTTTGCAAGTTTTTTTATATCTTTTATAACGCCCTCTTTGTCTTTGATATTGACATATTTAGGCTCAAAATTATTTTCTACATCAACGCCGAGCTTAGATTTTGGAAGGTCACGTACATGACCCTTTGACGCTACGACTTCGTAATCACCGCTGAGATAACGCTTTATTGTTTTTATCTTTGTTGGTGACTCAACTATGATCAAATTAGACAAATCTATTCTCCATTCTTAATATATTAAAGTCCGAACATTTTGCCCGGATATGACTTGATCGTGCCAAATAGTTCAAGTTCTGTAAGCTGAGCAAGCACATCTGAAATATCCATGTTTAGCCTTGATGCGATCTCATCAGCTATCATATTGCCGCCCTTTAGCAGTTCGCAGATGCTTTTTTGTGTATCATCAAGTTCTGACAAGTCAGGCTCAGGCATAGGCTTGACCACTTCTCTGACGGGCATTTCTGCACTGCTGTCAGTTTTTCTTTTCGTTTTTCTGCGTTTTATTGGTTTAGACTCGCCGTCATTGAATATTGCTGAATCCTCCGCAGGCAAGGTAAACTCACCCAGGCTCTCCACCAGTTTCAACGACTGATAACGCTCAGTAGCCAGCGAATAAACAATATCTTCTGCACCAAACACAGGCTGACATTCATTTCTTATGAGGTCACGCTGACCGAAATATCTGCTGTCATAAATATCATGGGGCGGCACAACAAAGACCTGTTTTCCCTGTGATATGGCGTGATTTACATTATCAAGCCCATGGCTTTCCTTGCTGCATTCTATAAAAAGTACAGCATTTGAAATGCCAGTAAGTATCCTGTTTCGGTTCACGAAAGCATTGCCGAACGGTCTGTATCCCGGAAAATACTCCGATATGACAACTCCCTTTTCAGCAATAAGCTGTTTCAACTCACCGCTGCCCTTTGGATAATCGCTTTCCAATGTGGTGCCGCAAACGGCGATAGGTCTGCTGCCATTTTCGATAGCAACTCTGTTAGCTATCTGATCAATACCGCCTGCAAAGCCTGATGCAAGCAGACAATTTCTTCTTATAAGGTCAGAACATATATGTTCGGTTATTTTCACTGAATATTCGGCTGTCTCTTATACACATCTCCGAGCCCACGAGACTAAGGCGAATCTCGTA
>UQAR01000063.1 GCA_900539095.1 uncultured Ruminococcus sp. | reverse complement strand
ATTCGTCGGCAGCGTCAGATGTGTATAAGAGACAGATATGGCATTACTGCACCTATTATAATATTATCTCACTTTTGAGCCGAATTGTCAAGGGCTGAGGGCGGTAAGGAGCAAAAAAAGCAGAACAGTTTGAAACTGCTCTGCTTTTATCTACAAATCAAGCGAACGACATCTAGTCGCCCCTACGCATAAAAACGAATTTACAGCTTGAAATGAACCGGCATACCGTTTTTCATAGCTATTTTTACTTCGCCTTGGATAAGCGGCAGGAAGTATCTTACTGCCTCAGGCTTTACGTCATTGCCGTCCTTGCTTAACCACTGTGCAGGGAAGAATTTCTCTTTATTTGCAGTATCGTGTGCGTCAACGCTTTCAACGTTTATAACATAAGGCACGTCGCTGATACGCTTGAATATCATCATTTTGCCTGTTTCACCTGCAAGGGCTGCTCTTACGCCTGCTGAGCCTATTTCCTCAGCCTCGTCTATATCGGTCTTTGAGCAGATATGTGAAGAACATCTCTGCATAACGTTGAGTTCGATAGAACGCACCTTACAGCCGATATTCTCTTTAACAAGCTGTTCAAGTGTTTTGCCGATGCCTGAGAGATATTCATGACCGAAGTTATCAACAACTCTTGGTTTATTCTCCTCGCCCTTGAGTTTCACGCCCTCGGAAACGGCGACGATAACGGCTTTATGCTTTGCCATTTGATTTCTTACGTCCTCAAGGAACTTTTCGGCGGTGAAGTTATTTTCAGGAAGATAGATAAGATGTGGGGCGATCTCGTCATTGGCTCTGAGGACGCAGGTAGAGGCTGTGAGCCAGCCTGCGTGTCTGCCCATTATCTCAACGATAGTTACAGACTCGATAGAATATACTGAGCTGTCACGGATTATCTCCTGAACGGTGGCTGCGACGTACTTTGCGGCAGAGCCAAAGCCAGGGGTATGGTCTGTTACAGGCAGATCGTTATCGATAGTTTTCGGGATACCGATAACTCTTATTTTTGAATTTCTTGCCGCAAGGTAATCTGAAAGCTTTGCCACAGTATCCATAGAATCGTTTCCTCCGATATAGAAGAAAGCCTCTATTCTATGCTTTTCAAGGCAGTTCAGGATACGCTCGTAAGTTTCGCCGCCCTCTTCAACGTCAGGCAGTTTATAACGGCATGAGCCAAGCACTGTTGACGGGGTCTGTCTTAAAAGCTCCATATCCTCGTTTGTTTTTATAACGAGCTTGAGATCTATGAGCTGGTCGTTTATGATACCTTCGATACCGTTAAGAGAGCCGAAAACGGCGTCTATCTGCGGCGTTTTTACAGCCTGCTTGAAAACTCCCAACAATGACGCATTGATAGCACAGGTAGGTCCACCTGATTGGGCAACGGCAATATTCATTATTATCATTCTCCTCTGAAAAATATTAAAATTCTCATATATGCTATTATTATATCATATTATATATACAAATAAAAGAGCTGAGGGACAATTTACATATATTTTTTCACTTTGTCACAAAATAGCTTTACACGAAAACGTTATCTATATCCACTTTGATAACTTTCACTGTTATTCCACGGAGATACCCTTTATTTTACACAGTATTGTTATAAAGTGTTGTAAATCGTAACCGAATTTTAATTGACAGAAGGGGTCATATTCTGTATAATTAAAAGTGTGGACACGAAAAGTGTCGAATGTTAAGACAATGACCGAAAGGGAGAATATAAATAATGCCTGACAACAGAAATAACAGAGGCTATTACCGTTCCGAGCAGGAACGCAGACCACAGCAGAAGAAGAGCTCAACTTGGCTCACGCCGACAGTAAAGGGTATAATCGCAATACTGCTGACGATACTTGTAGTAGCCATAGTAATAATGATATTTGCAAAAACTCTTTTTGTAAACACCAACACCACTCCGAAAAAGACCGGTACTATAACTTCCACGGAATACGTTCCGCCGAAGACCACCACCACTTCGGAAGAGCCGCAGGAAACCAAAAAGTCCAAAAAGACCACTGAGTCTGATGAAGACCCATACGATGGCGATGAGGACGATGATAACGGCGACGCTGTTGGCGATATCCAGTGCATAAGTGCGGTATATCTCCACCCACAGCCGACTTCGAGCAGTGAAAATCTGCTGACTATCCCGTCGGGTGCGACTTGCAAATACTACCGCAACGAGAACGGCTGGTATTATGTTGAATACAACGGCACAAAGGGCTACGCATGGCAGTCATTCTTCTCGACGCCACCGCAGTAATGTGTTTTACGATTTCTTAAATAACGCAGAAAGTGCAGCATGAAAATATGCTGCACTTTCTGTTTATACGCAAAAAAAGCGGAGGTGTTGTCCTCCGCTTGATGTAGCTTATCATACAGATAGAACGTGTTAAATAGCGAGCGAACGCTGTTCGCCCCTACACACAAATGTTACAATTAGAGTTCTACCTTATAGTCATCTGAGCCTACGCCCTTTACAGTGTAGTAAGCAACGCCCTCTTCAGGCTTGATGTATACTGTAACGTTCTTTGGTGCTCTGTGACCCTTAGCCTTATAGTCAGCCTTTGCAGCAGCCACTACAGCCTCAACGTTTATCTCTCCGCCTGCATACTGAACGAATACTTCGTCCTTTATCTCAGTCTCTACTGCCTTCTTTACTGTTTCTTTCTTTTCCTTTGTTGCCTTTGCTGCGGTCTTTACAGCCTTTTCTGCTGTCTTGACAGCTTTCTTTGCTGTTTCCTTTACTGCTGCACCTGTCTTTTCTGCGGCAGCTTTTACCTCAGCCTTAACGTCCTTTACAGCCTCTTCTGCTTTCTTTTCAGCAGCGATCTTCTTTTCAGCCATTGTAAAACCTCTCCTTTAAAAAAGTGTTGCTTATTATTTATCCACAGCCGCTTTAAGAGCCTTGCCTGCCTTGAATGCAGGAACTTTCTTTGCAGGAACATGAATAGGCTGCTTTGTTGCAGGATTGATAGAATCCTTTGCTGCACGATCTCTTACCTCAAATGCACCGAATCCTACAATAGATACCTTTTCGCCCTTTACCAGTGCCTCAGTGATAGTTTCTGTTACAGCTGCAAGTGCCTGTTCTGCCTCCTTTTTAGTATAGCCGCCCTTTTCTGCTATTGCAGATACCAGATCATTCTTTGTCATTGTGAATCTACCTCCGTTATAATTTTTTACATTGTTTTTATGCTGTTATTATAACGTATTTGACCCCTCTTGTCAAATAATTTGCCCGATTTTGCGTGCTTTCCTGCAATCTTTGTAGCTTTACATAAAAAAGCGGCAGGGCTGCCGCTTGATTTTTGTACTTATTCACACATTGGAAATACTGTTTATAATTTAGCCACAATTAACTTTTGTCGGATGTCGTTAAATTTGCACAAGCGCCTGTTTTTCGCAGTTTGTAAAATTTATCCACTGTGTCAGCTTACATATATTTCATTTTAGCGTTCATTAAATATTTACATTCTTTCAAATTTTCGCAGTGCTGACAAAATTCATCTTTCCAAGCCATATTTTTCGTAAAAAGCGTCGATATCGCTGTCGCTTTTTACCAGTTCAGGATACATTATCTCACGGGTATTGCGGTTATAAAAGCCGATAGTTTTTTCGCCTGTGCAGGTGCTTGACATTATTTTTATCTCCATTCCCCTGCACTCCTCAGGGACGGGCTTGGTGGTCTTTTTTCTGAAAAGTCCCATAAAAACGCCTCCTAATACTTTTTCAGATGTCTTATATAGGCAAACGTATAGTCCTCGCCTTTGTCACGGAGCATTGTGAGCAGCTTTTCCAAAAGGTCGGAGGTCTCGGGGTGGATAGCTCTTGTTTTTTTCGCTCTGAGAAAATACGCAAGTGGTGCACCGTCGTCGTACTTATCCTTCATGTATATCTTGCTTGCGGCAACTCTGTCGCAGAACATTTCCTTAACATATCTCAAAGGCATTTTCACAGGGGTCATCACCCTTGTTTGCAAATTATAATCTGTCCAGTATTCAAAGTGGTGTTTATTTCTGCCCTTATGGTGCATCCAGCCATAGGAAAAGCCGTATGTTTCACGCTCAGCCTCATGGGGTGAACGTGTGCCCTGATAATATTTACAGCCCTTGAGGAACTCCTCAGGGGAATATTTTGAAAGGTCATGCCTCAGACCCTGCCACAGTATGCCTGCTTTATAGCAATTTTTTATTACTGCATGGCGATGTCTTGTAATGGTTTTGAAGTGCTCCCATGCCTTTATCAAAATGCTCATCTCCTCTGCCTTTATTCAACTGTCCTTATTATACTACTTTTAAAGGACGATTTCAACAGTCAAGCCGCCTGACAAACTGTGCAGTAAATCGCACAGGTCATTTTCTGCTGCCGCATATATCAAGCAGCGGACATTCACTGCAGCGTTCTCCCCTTGCTTTGCAATATTCACGTCCGAACAGCACAAGGCGGTGACAGAAGTCAGACGATCTTTCAGGGGGAAGTATCTTTCTCAGATCCTCCTCCACCTTTGCAGGCTCTTTATTTTTTGTAAGCCCAAGTCTGCCGCATATCCTTATACAATGGGTATCTGTGACCACCGCAGGCTTATGGAAAACGTCGCCCATAACAAGGTTTGCGGTTTTTCTGCCTATACCGGCAAGGGTGGTGAGTTTTTCTATGGTATCAGGTATCTCGCCGCCGAACTCCTCCATTATCTGTCTGCACATTGTTACGATAGAACGGGCTTTTGTCTTATAAAGACCGCAGGGACGTATTATCTCCTCAATATCTGCGACGTCGGCATTTGCGAAGTCCTCAATGGTCTTATATTTAGCAAAAAGTTCTTTTGTGACGATATTGACCCTTGCGTCTGTGCACTGAGCTGAAAGTCTGCCTGCTATCATAAGTTCATGGGGCTTTTTATAGTCAAGAGAGCATATCCCCTCGGGGTAGACCTGCTCAAGTCTTTCCACTATCATCAATGCACGTTCTTTCTTTGTCATCGGTACTGCTCCTTTGTTTATAAGTGCTTTATTACTTTATATTGTACACTTTTTTGCAGGATTCGTCAACCAAAATTTCATATCAGGGACGATATTTCAGCGGGTTTGTGCGTTATACCGGCATAAAAATGCGTTTTGTCATTTTTGCAGGTTGAGACGGCTTTGGTCACTGTGCACTGATTTGTTGACATTTCACGGAAATTTTACACGAATTATGAATTTATAGTCGTGATTTTACTTCACATTTCAAAAAAAGACTATGATTTTTATACAATTTCAATAAAATTATGAAATTTTGCATTTTACCACTTGCAAATTGCAAAATAGTGTGCTATAATGTAACCATGATGTGCGGAACAAGTAAAAAAAGCCGTACACAATATTAATTTATAAGATGGGAGTTTTAATAATGGCTTTGAACAATGCTTATCTTGAAAGCGTGTATGAGAAGGTTGAGAAGAGAAATCCCGGCGAAAAGGAATTTCTCCAGGCAGTATATGAGGTACTGGAAAGCCTCATTCCTGTTGTAGAGAAAAGACCTGACCTCGTTGAGGCAGGAATAATCGACAGAATAGTTGAACCTGAAAGACAGATCATTTTCCGTGTTCCTTGGGTAGATGACAACGGCAAGGTACAGGTAAACAGAGGTTTCAGAGTACAGTTCAACTCTGCTATAGGACCATACAAGGGCGGTATCAGACTTCACCCTTCAGTATGTGCATCAGTAATCAAGTTCCTCGGTTTTGAGCAGATCTTCAAGAACAGCCTTACAGGTCTTCCTATCGGCGGCGGTAAGGGTGGTTCAGACTTCGATCCTAAGGGCAAGTCTGACGGAGAAGTTATGAGATTCTGCCAGAGCTTTATGACAGAGCTTTGCAAGCACATCGGTGCTGACACAGACGTTCCAGCCGGTGATATCGGTACTGGTGCAAGAGAGATCGGCTATATGTTCGGTCAGTACAAGAGAATCAGAAACGAATTCACAGGCGTTCTTACAGGTAAGGGTCTTTCATACGGCGGATCACTTGCAAGAACTGAGGCTACTGGTTATGGTCTTTGCTACTACACAGCTGAGATGATCAAGTGCATGAAGAATGAAACATTCGCAGGCAAGACAGTTGTTATCTCCGGTTCCGGTAACGTTGCTATCTACGCTACAGAGAAGGCTACAGAGCTGGGCGGCAAGGTAGTTGCACTTTCTGACTCTAACGGTTATGTATACGATCCAAACGGCATCAACCTTGATGTTGTTAAGCAGATCAAGGAAGTTGAGAGAGACAGAATCAAGGAGTATGTAAACAGAGTACAGGGTGCTGAGTACCATGAGGGATGCAGCGGTATCTGGACTATCAAGTGCGACATCGCTCTTCCATGTGCTACACAGAACGAGATCAACGAAGAGTCAGCTAAGGCTCTCGTAGCTAACGGTGTATTTGCTGTTGCTGAGGGTGCTAATATGCCTTCAACTCCAGAGGCTATCGCTGTATTCCAGAATGCAGGCGTTCTCTTTGGACCAGCTAAGGCTGCTAACGCAGGCGGCGTTGCTACATCTGCTCTTGAGATGTCACAGAACAGCGAGAGACTTTCTTGGACATTCGAGGAAGTTGACGCTAAGCTCAAGAACATCATGACAAACATTTTCCACAACTCATACAATGCTGCTAAGGAGTACGGTCTTGAAGGCAACCTCGTTGCAGGTGCTAACATCGCAGGATTCCTGAAGGTAGCTGACGCTATGAAGTGGCAGGGTATCGCTTACTAATAAGAGCGTAATATCAAAGCTATATACAAAACGGACGGTTTTTATGCCGTCCGTTTTTTGTTATATTTCAAAGACGCATGGGAACGTTCCCACACGTCTATTTCACCTGATTTTCCTTTATGATAACGCCACGCTCAAAGGCGGAGGCATTTTCAAGGGTGATATGGCTTATGGCAGAGAGTGCCTCTTCGGTGAAAAAGCCCTGATGAGAGGTCACTATCACGTTTGGAAATGACATGAGCCTTGCGGTCACTGAGCTTTCTAAGATATCCTCCTGTCGGTTCTCAAACACGTTCTCCGTTTCCTCCTCATAGACGTCAAGACCTACTCCATGGAACTTTCTGCTCCTTATGCCTTTTATAAGGTCCTCGGTGTTCACCAATGCACCTCTTGAGGTGTTCACAAAGACCACATTATCTTTCATAAGAGAGATAGTTTCGGTATTTATAAGGTGGTAGCTTGCCTCGGTCAGCGGGCAATGGAGGGAAATGAGGTCGCTTTCTCTCAGGACTTCGCTAAGGGGATAATACTTCACGAAGTCAAGGTCGGGGTTCTGGTAAACATCATAGGCGATAACACGCATACCAAAGCCTTGGCATATCCTGCACATTGCTGCACCTATTTTGCCTGTGCCTATTATTCCAGCGGTCTTGCCGTGAAAGTCAAGTCCCATAAGACCGTTAAGGCTGAAATTGTTTTCCCTGACCTTTATATAGCCCTTGTGTATCCTTCTTGTGACTGCCAAAGCCAAAGCCATGGCGTGTTCTGCCACCGCCTCAGGGGAATAGCCCGGCACTCTCAGCACTGTTATGCCATACTTATCAGCGGCTTTCACGTCAACGTTGTTATAGCCTGCACATCTCATAAGCAAAAGCTTTACTCCATGCTCGTGCAGCCTTCTGAGCACGTCTGCTGTTACCGCTGAGCTGACGAATGCACAGACGCCCTCGCAGCCCTCGGCAAGCTTGGCGGTCTCCGGCGTAAGGTCTGCCTCAAGATAGACGTTCTCTATATCGGGATAGTTCTTTCGCTCCTTTTCAAAAGAGTCTATATCATACTGCTTTGCGTCATAAAATATTATTTTCATACTGCGTCCTCCTTCTTTTATTCTTTTGTATTTTTTACAGGTCTTTATAAAATTATACGTTTTTTGCCTTTATAAACTAGAATTATCAAAGGTTGACAATTATGCGTAAATACGTTATAATATAAAGAGTAAATACGTTATAATATAAAGAAAAGAGTGTGGGGTTTTCTGCATTGGATAATACTGCATTATAGGGAAAGGGCGTCATAACAATGTCACAGTTTTCAGAGCTTTTGAAAGAGCATATAAACAAAAAAGATATAACTATAAAAGCTCTTGCTGAAAAGTGCGGTATCGACAGAACGTATCTGCACAAGATATTGAAAGGCGAAAGAAAAGTTCCTAATCAGGCTTTTGTGAACAACATAAGCTTACAGCTGATGCTGTCGGCGGAGGACAGGAGCAAGCTTGTGGAGCTTTACAACATTTCCGAAATGGGCGAGGACGTCTACAATCGCCGCAGGCAGGTATCCAAAATAATCCACGACATGGCAAACACCAACATGGAGGACGCTGACGTGCTTGAATTCAAGACGGAAGTGGACATTGACACTGTTCCTGAGATATCTATCTACACTGACAAGAGAGAGCTTAGGAAAAATCTTCAGGTGCTTATATGCAGTGATGTGCAAAAAGGTTCAGACATTCAGGTCATTGCTCAGCCTACGGACTATCTTTCTTCCCTGCTGGCTGCCACTGCTGAGGGCAGCGAATCTGTTATAAACCACCTGTTTTTCTTTGACAACACGGCTGGGAACAACATACCTGACAAGTATAATCTTGATATTTTCCCGTGCATATGTCATTTGGCACAAAAACATGAGAAATACGAGCCTCTTTACTACTACGAAAGTGCGTCGGCATACTACAATTCAACTAACATCATGCCGAACATCATCATAACAAACAACTTTGTCATCAGGACTGACGGCGACTACTGCGAGGGCGTTATTTACAAGTCAAAGCCTATGGTGGATTTTTATATGCGGCAGTTTGACAAGCTAAAGAGCAAATGCTCAAAGCTCCTTGACCATGCTACAGATATTTTTGAGTATGTTTATTTTTGGTATGACGACAAGGAAAACTTCATAAGCATGGATTTTCAGCCTTGCACGATGCTGTGTCTTACTGAGGATATTTACGATGCACACGCTTTGCTGCCGGCAGGTGCAAAGGAATTTATAAAGGAAAAGCTTGCGTTGGGCAGAAAAGCACTGCTCGAAAGCAAGTTCATGAACCTGTTCAGCGAAAAGGGATTGGCGGAGTTCATGGCGACAGGTGAGATATTTGAACTGCCTAGGAACGCCTACACTTATCCTACACTTGCGGAGAGAAAAATAATGCTGCAAATTATGATATCCCTTTGTGAAAGCGGCATGGCGGACTACAGGATAATAAAGGACGATAATTTTGCGGTTTCGAAAAATCTTTGCCTGAACGTATCGGAAAACACCAGCCTTAACGTGGTGGCGAGAAACAACTGCTTTTCTGATTTTTCATACATGAAAATAAACGAAACCAGCATTATTCAGGCGTTTTGGGATTATTACAAATATTTCACGGAAACTGACGCTGTATGCTCTCACGAGGAAACTATCGCTATCATGCGGTCTTATTTGTAAAAACAAAAGGGGCGACACAAAGCCGCCCGTGGATAATTATTCAAGCTGTTCACGCATAAGAGTGAGCAGCTTTTTTTCACGCCTTGACACCTGCACCTGCGTCATGCCGAGGCTTTTTGCCGTTTGCACCTGAGTTTTGTTCTGAAAATATCTCAGATATATAAGCTTTCTGTCCTCTGCGTCAAGAGAGGATATGACCTGACGGAGAGAGAGCCTGTCCGCTATCTCTATATCGGGAGCGTCAACCGGGATATCTATTTGACCGTGGCGGTCATCGTCATCAGAGCTGTCTGTAAGGCTCACAGGCGGGAGGGCGACGTTCATCGCAAGGGTGACAGTCTCTTCGCTTTCTCCTGACAGACCGCAAAGTTCGCTGACTGTAGGCTCTCTGCCATGCTCAAGGGAAAAATGCTCACGCTCTCTGGCAAGCCGCATGGAAAGCTCCTTTATGCTCCGTGACACTTTTATCGTGCCGCCGTCACGGAAAAGCCTTTTTATCTCCCCCAAGATAACAGGTACGGCATAGGTGGAGAACTTAACTCCTCGATCGCTGTCAAAGGCTTTGGCGGCTTTCACAAGACCTATACAGCCTGCACCGTAGAGGTCGTCATACTCTATGCCACGGTTTCTGAAACGGTTCGCACACAGGTGAACAAGCCCCAGATTTTCCTCTGCAAGAGGGGTCTGAACCATGCTGCTCATTTTATACTCTTTCTTTCAATGTCTTTTCAAGAACAAGGGTCGTCCCCTCGCCCAGCTTGCTGCGGACTTTTACCTTATCCATAAAGCTTTCCATGACAGCAAAGCCAAGGCCTGCCCTTTCCTCTTCAGGTGCGGTGGTGAAAAGCGGCTGCATAGCCTGCTCGATATCGGCGATACCGCAGCCTTTATCCCTTATTTTTATGTAGACGTGTCTATTCTCGAATATCCTTATCTGCATGAATATCTCACCTAAGGTATTTCGGTATCCGTGGACAATGGCGTTTGTAACGCCCTCTGACACGGCGGTCTTGACATCTGCCAGCTCATCGATCTGCGGGTCAAGCTGTGCAAGGAAACCACTGACTGCAACTCTAGCAAAGCGTTCATTTTCAGAATAGCTGGGAAAACTGACCTTCATTTCATTAAGGGGCTTGCGTTTCAATTTTATCACTCTCCTTTTTTTCGGCGTCTTCACCGTTTTCCTGCGGCCCTTTGACGTCGGTATCCTTTTCTTTTATATAAGGCGAAATATCCGTCACTATCCTTGTGAGCCTGTGTATGCCTGCAAGCTGCAAGACCTTTCGGATATAGGCAGGGGGATCAGCCACTACCACCTCGCCGTCCATTTCTGACATTATCTTATATCTGCCCATAACAAGCCCTATACCTGAGCTGTCCATAAAAGTGACTTTGGAATAATCGAGAACGAGGGTAAGGGGGTTATGATTTCTTATGGCTTTGTCTATCTCTCCTCTGAAATATTTAGCGGTATGGTGGTCGATATCGCCGCATATCTCTACCACAAGAGTTCTGGCTGACGGATAGTTTTTTATCTCCACATTCATGCTTTATCAGTCCTTTCATATTTTCGTTTTATCCGCTGAAAATATATTATCACTTACAGTGGGATTTTTTTGTCGCATTATTGGTTGACAGAAAAAATGACATAAAAAAGGCAGGAACACACATTAGTGTGTTCCTGCCTAGGAAAATTATTATGTTGAATTATTCTACCCTTTATTTCCTCTAGTTTTATTATAGCCTTTAGAAAATGCATTATATACTGATATTGTGTTTCGTTCCAACTCATTTAGTGTTTTATAGCCGCTATTTTCAAGTGCAATCATTTTTATAGTAAACTCGTCACCATACTTATAATCAGCATACACATCGCCATTGCCTTTACCAGTAAAATGAGCATTTACCCTATTTAGTATCTGTTTTGCCTGCCCAACATAATACTTATTCTTGGTTTTATTGTATAGTATATAAACACCAGCAAAATTTTTTTTTAGAGCATATGACGGCTTTCCACGTCCACCTAATGATTGTTTACGCATTTTCATAAATTGTTGTGGCGTCATTTCAAGCGTATTGTTTGCAAGTCCTTTAATTTGGTCATTAATTTTATGTTTCCGATACAATGGAACAATTAATGATAGCAAAAGCAGACATAAAATAAAAGCGATTGTATAAAAGTAAAAAGTTCTGTCGTCCAAAATACTCCTCCAAAATAAAACCAATAACAATATATTTTAAAACACCATATTAATAGCCTCTGATATAACTGTGCTTATATTCTGCACATCTGTATCTATCGCCTTCGGTGTAACATACATATCACTTATGCCCTCTTTATATATTTTCATAAAAAATGCAGACTTTTCCTCTGCTGTGAATTCTTTCATAAGCGGACTTACAAGGTCTATGGCTATAGTAAATGCATCTATGACCGTAGGTACACCAAGCGCAAGCACAGGAACTCCGATATTATCCTCATTAATCCCCTCTCTGTGATTACCAACTCCTGAACCCGGATTAATACCCCTGTCAGATAGCTGTATAGTCGTATTAAGCCTTGATATATCCCTTGCCGCAAGCGCATCTATAGCTATTATGGCAGACGGCTTTACCTGCTTTGCTATGCCCTTTAT
>UQAR01000062.1 GCA_900539095.1 uncultured Ruminococcus sp. | reverse complement strand
GCTCGGAGATGTGTATAAGAGACAGCAATGAGCAGCGACAGCGTAAGTCCGATTGGATCGGGCCTACGCTGTTTTTTTGTGCCAAAACAGGAAGGTGATCTAATATGAGCGAAACAGCTCACAAAGAAAACAAAATGGGCGTTATGCCTATGCCAAAACTCATGCTGAGCATGGGTCTGCCTATGATAATATCAATGATAGTTCAGGCGTTTTACAACATCGTTGACAGCTATTTTGTAAGCAGGATAACAGACGATACGATAGAAAACATTGGAGAATACGCCGTGAACGCACTCACACTTGCCTATCCGGTGCAGCTTTTGATAATCGCCGTGGGCGTGGGCACAGGCGTGGGAATAAACGCCCTGCTTTCAAGAAGTCTTGGAGAAAAAGATCTTGAGCGTGCAGGCAAAACAGCAGGCAACGCCATTTTCATAGGTCTTTGCACATATGTCGTGTTCATGCTGTTCGGTCTTTTCGGCACTGACGCTTTTCTGAGAACGCAGACCAAAGACAGCCTTGCTCTTAAACTGGGCGGCGAATATCTTGGCATATGCTGCGTGCTGTCATTTGGTGCAGTCGGTTCAATGATATTTGAAAAGCTTTTGCAGGCGACCGGCAAGACCATTCATTCCACAGCCGCACAGCTTGCAGGTGCTATAGCAAACATCGTCCTTGACCCTGTCCTGATCTTCGGTCTTGGACCTTTCCCTGAGCTTGGCGTAAAGGGTGCAGCCTATGCAACGGTCATCGGTCAGATACTCACAATGGTAATAGGCGGCGTGCTCCATTTTGCCTGCAACAAGGAGATACCAAACGGCATAAAATATTTCAGACCTGAGGGCAGGATAATATCAAGCATCTACAAGATCGGTATCCCTGCCATAATAATACAGGCACTCATGTCCGTCATGACCTATGGCCTTAACGTCATTCTGTATAGGATAGGTCAGTCTGCCGTAACAGCCTACGGCATCTACTATAAAATACAGCAGTTCGTGTTCTTTGCGTCATTCGGCATGAACAACACTATCATACCGGTTGTATCCTACAACTACGGCAAAGGCGACAAGTCAAGAGTTCGTGACGGCATAAAATACGGTATGCTCTACACACTCATACTAATGCTGCTGGGAGCAGTAGGCTTGCAGCTTTTTGCAGGTCAGATATGTCAGGTATTCTCACTTTCCGCCGACACGGAGATTTTTGCCACCTACGCTATCAGAATAGTCACCCTGGGCTATCTTTTTGCAGGTGCAAACATAGCCTATCAGGGAATTTTTCAGGCACTTGACCACGGCATATCCTCCCTTGTGCTGTCTTTGATAAGACTTATCGTGATACCACTTCCCGTCGCCTATCTTTTGACTTTTGCCTCCTCAGCAGGCAAAACCGTGTGGGAGGCGATACCACTAGGCGAGCTTGTCGGAACTATTACCGCACTTGTGATAATGGGCAAAATAAGCCGTGAGATAGATCTGAAAGGCTAGGGAATAACTCTTGATTATTCTGCCAAAAGGTGCTATAATATCTTTTGGTGATAAAAATGAAAAGAAAAATACTTGTAGGGCTGCTTGCCGCCGTGATATTTTTGGCTTGTGCCCTTGTGATAAATATAGCCCCGAAAGTGGAGATAGGCTCAGTTGTGCTGACCTGTGACGGCAGCAACTATGAACTTCCGGGCACTGAAAAAACAAGATACTATAACGGCAAGACCAAAAGCCTGTCCGCTGACGAAAGCTTTGACACTCTGCTCTCCACTGTGCCGTCCTTCAACATTAAGGCGGCGGTGGACAAAGAGGGCACTGTCACACTAAAGACCCCTATGTCAGTCAAGGCAACAGGCGACAGACTGGGCGATGTGCTCTACACAGTCTACAGCTATGACGGAAAAGTTCTCTCTAAAGAATCGAAAAAACTTGAGCTGCCAAAAGAGGATATCGACGGCTGCCTTGTGAAAATAAAAATAACATGGGGCAAAAAGGACAACAGCTATCTGGAAGAGGATTACTGGTTCGCCGCAATGTATAATATGGAACGATAAATATAACATTTTCACAAACTTTAAAACAATAAAAAACGTCGGACGAATCAAAACGCCCGACGTTTTATTTTTAGCATATCTGAAATCCGATTATACCCACCATACAAATAACGCTGCCGATAAATCTCAGCTTTGTGATAGGCTCTTTTCTTATGAGTGCTATCACGAACAGCGAGCACAGTATCATAGGCTGGATAAATGACGCACTTGCAAGGCTCACCGCAATGACCGCATTTTCCGCAAGCAGACCTGCCACATTCGGTATCTTTGTGAGCACGACCACCCATGCACCCTTCTGATTTTTCTTAAATATCTCCAAAGGCTTTGCCCTGGGCAGCAAAATAACAGCCATAAGTATAAGAGCAAAAAACAGTGCCATAGTTGATGATATGTAGTCCTCTGACGCCCTTACAACTATTCCGTAACCGTATCTTGCCAGCAGATAAAACACCAGCGGCAGAACTATCCTGCGGTAATTTATGCTGCCGCTGTCAGTCCTGCCAGACTTTGCAATGAAAATAAGTCCTGCAACAGTGAGCACAATGAAAAGGAACTTGAAAATGCTCGGCTTTTCACCAAGGAAAATATCCGTCGCATATGACATGAACAGGGTGATACCAAGCCAAGCTTTAAGCTCAAAGGCTGATATCTCGTCAAGAATGATAGCCGAAAGCTTGAATTCCAGTATCTTCGACAAGCACAGCAAACCTATTGCCGCAAATGACTGCCAGCTAAGCGTGATAGTCCTGTCAAGGAAAGGCAGACAGCAAGCCATGAAAACAGCCGTTGCCGCCGCCATTAAAAAGCCAAGCTCATCGCCGTTGAATTTTGCCGTTGAAACGGCGTACTTGTCACTCAGCGAACATATTGTGTAGCATACAACTACAAGTATAAGCAAAAACATTATTTTTCTTCTTCCTTACTCTATGATTTTCTAAGACCCGTATGCCGCAAAACATACAAAATAACGGGCGAACACTGTTCGCCCCTACATTAAATGATAATTTTATCAGCCCTTTTTATTTTTCACAAGCCTTACCACCGCAAGAATACCAAGTATCACCGAAAACAACGTCGCAATAGCAAGGCATATCCAGCTTGCATACTGGCTTTGTATAAATTCGTTCTGCGACTGACTTCCTATAAGCTTATCCACCGCCGACTGCGAGCCTAACGCCGAGAACAGTATTATAAACGCCATTCTCACATTCATCACGCAGGCTATAGCACTGTAAATATGCACTATTCCCTGAAAAAGGCACACTCCGCAGTCGTCATTAACATAGCTTTTTATGCCAAGCACCGCACATACCACCGACACCGCCGTGTAAATGACAAACGCCGCAAAAAGCAACGCCGTAGGCACTTTCGCACCCTCAGTTTTAACTATCATGCTCATAAGTCCTGCCATAAAGCCCATGAACACCGCCGCAGCCGCAAGCCCTGCCACAGCCCATTTTCTGTATAAAAGCTCCGACTTTTTTATCTGCTCTTTCTTTATCTGCTTAGGCATTTTCGTCCTCCGTGTTTTTATTTTCAAGCTCCTCTTCGGATATCTTGAAACGTATCCTGTCTATTTTCTGCTCGTCCTCCATTTTCACTGTCATTTCAAAAGGCGGACAGCTTATAGCCTCATTCTGCTCAGGAAGTCTGTCAAGCATATCCATTATCCAGCCGCCAAGAGAAGTCCTGTCCGTTTCGATAGTGTCCTCCGGCAAACCTATCCTCTCAAGAAAATCCGACACCGAAAGCTCCGCCGACGCATCATAAACGCCGTCGCTTATTTTCACAAGTGAGGTATCTTCCTCGTCGCTCTCGTCATATATCTCTCCCACAAGCTCCTCAATGATATCTTCAAGAGTACAAATACCCTCCGTGCCGCCATACTGGTCAAGCACCACCGCCATATGCACCTTTTTACGCTGCATCTGCTTTAAAATTTCCGATATCTTGCGGTTCTCGGTTATGTAAAGCGGATTATTCATTATAAGGCTTATGTCGGTCTTGCCCTTTAGATACATCTCAAAGAAATCCGACTGGTGGATAAGGCCCACAATGTGGTCAATGTCCTTATCATACACAGGCAGCCTTGAAAATTTGCTCTGCACAAAGCGTTTTTTTATGCTCTCCATATCCTCATGCAGCTCAACGCCCTCGATATTTACTCTCGGCACAAGTATCTCGCTGATAGTGATCTCGTCAAAATCCAGTGCCGAACGCACCAGCTCAGACTCCTGCTTTTCAAGCACGCCCTCGTCCTGTATCTCATCTATGATGTATTTCAGCTCCTCCTCAGTAACGGAAGGCTCGCTGTTCTTTTTGCCAACAAGCTTTGAAACACCGCTTTTTATGCCCATAAAAATGGCTGTGATAGGCGTGATGATAAACATGAACGCCGAAAGCGGAGCTGCCATAAGAATAGAAAAACTCTCGGAATTTTCCTTAGCAAGGCTCTTAGGCAATATCTCGCCGAAAATAAGCACCAGTACCGTCATCACCACCGTTGCGATACCAACGCTGCCCTTTCCGAACTTTTCCGTAAAAAGCACCGTTGCAAGTGAAGATGAAGAAATGTTCACAACATTGTTTCCCACAAGTATAGCGGTGAGTGCCTTATCAAAATTATCGCATATGTTCATAGCCTTCTTTGCGGCTTTGTTTCCCTCGTCAGCAAGCTTTTTGAGCCTTATCCTGTTGCAGGAAGAAAAAGCCGTTTCCGTTGCGGAGCACACGGCAGAAAGCATAAGGAGCACAGCGATGATAACAACTTTCATAAAAATAAATTATCCTTTCAGGTCAGAATATAAATTTGCCGCCCTAGTTATAAAAATAGCACTAAAGGCAGTCATGAAAACTGACTACATATAGCTATCATAACATATTTTTTAACTAATTGCAACAGTATTGTTGAAAAAACGGTGTAAAAGAGTTATAATATTCATTGTATTCATCAGCACAAAAGGAGATAACATAAATGGCAAAGAAAGAAAAGGACATTTTCGACAAAATAATGGACTGGAAGATATTCGGCTGGTTCAGACCTTTCTACAAAAAGAACAAGGAAATGCTCTTGTATCTGTTTTTCGGCGTCCTGACCACAGCCGTGAGCTTTGTGACCGCAGGCATCTCAAAAATGCTCCTTGAGCAGGCAGGCTTGGGCAAAGGCGGCGTTTCCACCGCAAGCACCGTCATATCATGGATATGTGCAGTTACTTTCGCATATGTCACAAACAGGATATGGGTTTTCGAGTCTGAGGCAGAGGGCACAAAAGACATAGTTTCCGAGGCAGCGTCATTTTACGGCGGAAGGATATTCACCCTGCTGGTAGAAATGTTCATGATGTGGCTCGGCTACTCACTGCTGAGTTTCAACTACTGGGTAACAAAGATAGTAGCAAACGTCGTGGTGCTGATACTCAATTATGTTATCAGCAAGCTTGTGGTTTTCAGAAAGAAATAAGCATACAAAAAAAGCTGTCAGATATCATTCTGGCAGCTTTTTATTTTGCCCCAGTTGCAACGTGGCAACCGACTAATCTCTGTACATAAGCGTAACAGCCATGCCGTTTATCACGCCAACTACCACTCCGCATACAATGAAAAATACCTTCATAGGCAGATCAAGCAGCAGCGAGATAAGCCCGAACACGATAACGAACGCCATTGCTCCGCCTATCTGCACAAGAAACTTTCTCTTCACAAGCACAGGAAAACGCTCCACAAGCTTTGCCGTCTTTTCGCCCTTGTGGTCAAACAGCCTGTATAAAAGCTGCGTCAACGCCATTGGTATTCCTATAAATAGTATAGCAGTTATAAGTTTGTCCATTTTAAATTCCTCCATTTTCACTTATATCATAGCTTTTTGTATCAAAAAAGGCTGCCCAAGACGCAGTTCGTCCGTGGGCAGCCTCATTGCTGCATATAAAATATTCTTTATTAAAGAACTCTTACGCCAACAACGCCCTCGATAGCCTTGAAAGCGTCAGCGTCAACATCGCCTGTAACATCGAGCATTGTGTAAGCCCAGTCCTTCTTTGACTTGTTTACAAGGTTCTCGATATTTGCACCCTTGTCAGATACAACAGAAGATATCTTTGCAATAAGTGCAGGAACGTTCTTGTGAAGAACGCAAACAAGGTGGTCGCCTGTCTTTGCAAGCTCTGCATTAGGGAAGTTTACAGAATTTCTGATAGTTCCCTTCTCGATATAATCAATAAGCTCGTGAGCTGCCATTGTTGCACAGTTGTCCTCAGACTCAGGTGTAGACGCACCAAGGTGAGGCAGAACGATAACGTTCTCTTCGCCCAGAACAACATCATCAGCAAAGTCTGTTACATACTTTGCTACCTTGCCGTCCTTTATAGCCTTTACAACTGCCGCACTGTTGATAAGCTCGCCTCTTGCAAGGTTGATAAGACGAACGCCGTCTTTCATCATTGCTATCTGAGCCTCGTCGATAGTGTTCTTTGTGTCAGGTGTGTAAGGAACGTGGATAGTGATATAATCGCTGTTCTTGTAGATATCATTGATGTCAGCTGTTACCTTTACAGCAGGATCAAGCTGGATAGCTGCGTTTACAGAAAGGAATGGGTCATAGCCGATAACGTCCATGCCAAGTGCAACAGCAGCGTTTGCGATCTTTCCGCCGATAGCACCAAGACCGATTACGCCAAGAGTCTTGCCCAGTATCTCAGGACCTGCAAACTTAGACTTGCCGCCCTCAACAGTCTTAGGAGCGTCAGGAGTGCCCTTGAGTGATGCAGCCCATGCAGCAGCCTCAGTTATCTTTCTTGAAGAAAGAAGAAGTGCACAAATAGCAAGTTCCTTAACAGCGTTTGAGTTTGCACCAGGAGTGTTGAATACAACGATTCCCTGCTCTGCACACTTGTCAACAGGAATGTTGTTTACACCTGCACCTGCTCTTGCAATAGCAAGCAGGCTCTCAGGCATCTCCATATCGTGCATCTTTGCTGAACGTACCATTATAGCGGTAGGATTTTCAGCATTGTCGCTTACTGTGTACTTAGCCTTGTCAAAGATATCAGTACCGCAGGTAGCGATCTTATTTAATGTCTTTATCTCATACATTGTAAATTACCCTCTCTTATAATAAGGTTACGCTTATGCGTTCTCAGCCTCGAACTTCTTCATGAACTCAACGAGCTTTTCAACGCCCTCGATAGGCATTGCATTGTAGATAGACGCTCTCATACCGCCAACAGTTCTGTGACCCTTGAGGTTTACAAAGCCTGCTGCTGTAGCCTCAGCAACGAACTTCTTGTCAAGCTCAGCGTCGCCTGTTACGAATGGAACGTTCATAAGAGATCTGTCCTTAGGAACAACAGTGCCCTTGAAGAGCTTGCTCTGGTCAAGATAATCATAGAGTATCTTAGCCTTCTTCTCGTTGTGAGCCTTCATAGCCTCAAGACCGCCCATTTTCTTTATCCACTTGAATACCTTGCCGCAGATGTAAATGCCATAGCAAGGAGGTGTATTGTAAAGAGAGTCAGCGTCAGCCTGAGTTTTCCACTTGAGCATTGTAGGTGTGCCCTCAAGAACGTCATCAGTGATAAGATCTTCTCTGATGATAGCGATAACAACGCCGGCAGGACCAACGTTCTTCTGAACACCGCCGTAGATAACGCCGTATTTTGTTACGTCAACAGGCTCAGACAGGAAACAAGAAGAAACGTCTGCAACAAGCGTGTGACCCTTTGTATTAGGCAGAGTCTTGTATTTTGTACCATAAATAGTATTGTTCTCGCAGATATAAACATAGTCAGCGTCCTCAGGAATATCGAGGTCTGAGCAGTCAGGGATATAAGAGAAAGTCTTGTCAGCAGAAGATGCTACAGCAACAGCCTCGCCGTACTTCTGAGCCTCCTGATAAGCTTTCTTAGCCCACTGACCAGTGATTATGTAAGCTGCCTTCTTGTTCTTCATAAGGTTCATCGGAACAGCTGCGAACTGCTGAGATGCACCGCCCTGAAGGAACAGTACCTTATAATTGTCAGGAATGTTCATGAGCTCTCTGATGTCCTTTTCAGCCTCTTTGATGATATCATCAAAAGCCTTGGAACGGTGGCTCATTTCCATTACGCTCATACCGGTGCCCTTATAATCGAGCATTTCGTCTGCGGCCTCTTTAAGTACTTCCTCAGGAAGAACAGCAGGACCTGCACTGAAGTTATATACTCTACCCATTGTTAAACCCTCCACATAAGTTTATTTAATAAATATAATAATATTATATGCCTTTTATGCAAAAAAGTCAAGGGCTGTCATATAAAAATACTCACTTGTCATAAGATTTTGTATATATCGTATGATAAAACCACCGCAAATGCGTGCATTTTTTCAGCCTGAGGGATACCTTTATGTATCAAACGTGCTGTCTTACATGAAAAAACGGAATAATGCCAAATAGTTAAAAAGCGGTTAAAATTTTTAGTATTCCTTGAAATCTTTGTATTTGTGTAGTATAATATATCTAGCGAAATGCGACAGCTGTATAAAAATTGGGGGATAAGCTGTCAGACCCACAGGGAAAGAGGATATATATGCAAAAGATATTTTATGTGTCAAGAAATGAAGACAAAGCCCATGAGGGAAAAGCCCCTAATATGGACAGATTTCAGCGAGTAGAAAAGCTAAACGGACTGCTTGCCGCAGGCTGGGCGATAAAAGAGATGAAAACTGAAAACAACAGCACATTTTTCGTACTGGAAAAGGCTGACTAAGGCTTAAAAATGGCGGTGTAAAGCCGTACCCTGCTTTTGTAGGGGCGACCTTAGGCCGCCCACTCGTTAGGTCTTTCAACAAACCAAAAGGACGGTATCCCACCGTCCTTTTTTATGTCCCCATAAAATTTAACGAAAACGTTTTATGGGTATTGCATTTCAGAGAGAAATATTGTATAATTAATGTAATCGTTTTAATGAGAACAAATGATACTATACATATTATAAAAGGAGTAAAAACTATGGCTTATGTAATCGGCGTAGACTGCGGCACAAGCGGCACTAAAACGGTGCTTTTCGACGAAAAGGGCACTGTTATCTCTTCTGTAACTATCGAATATCCAATGTATCAGCCTAAAAACGGCTATGCAGAGCAAGACCCTGCTGACTGGGCAAACGCAATGATAAACACTATCAAGGCTGTTATGACCAAAAGCGGCGTAAACAAAGAGGACGTTGCAGGTGTTGGTATCTCAGGTCAGATGCACGGACTTGTTATGCTGGATAAGGACAACAACGTTCTTAGAAAGTCCATAATCTGGTGCGATCAGAGAACAGCTGCGGAAGTTGAAGAAATGAACGAAAAGCTCGGCAGAGAAAAGCTCATCAAGATAACAGCTAACCCTGCCCTCACAGGCTGGACAGCTGCAAAAATTCTTTGGGTAAAGAACAACGAGCCTGACATATACGAAAAGTGCAGACACATTCTTCTGCCAAAAGACTACCTGAGATTTATCCTCACAGGCGAATATGCAACAGAGGTTTCCGACGCCAGCGGTATGCAGCTGCTTGACGTGCCGAACCGCTGCTGGTCAAAGGAAGTCTGCGACACACTTGGTATTGATATGTCAATGCTCGGCAAGGTATATGAGTCATGCGAAGTAACAGGCAAAGTCACAAAGAAAATGGCTGAGCTTACAGGACTTAAAGAGGGCACGATAGTAGTAGGCGGAGCAGGCGACAATGCGGCTGCGGCTATCGGAACAGGCGTTGCAGAGGACGGCAAGGCGTTCACAACTATCGGAACATCAGGCGTTGTATTTGCACACACCTCCTCTATCTCTATCGACCCTAAGGGCAGAGTACACACCTGCTGTGCAGCAGTGCCGAACGCATGGCACGTTATGGGCGTTACACAGGGTGCAGGACTTTCGCTGAAATGGTTCAGAGATAACTTCTGCAATGCTGAAAAGGAAACAGCAAAGTGCATGGGCGTTGACGAATATTATCTTATGGATAAAGAGGCTGAAAAAGTCCCAGTGGGAGCAAACAGACTGCTTTATCTTCCATACCTCATGGGCGAAAGAACACCTCACCTTGACCCTGACGCAAGAGGCGTGTTCTTTGGACTTTCTGCAATGCACACAAAGCGTGATATGCTGAGAGCAGTAATGGAAGGCGTTTCATACTCTCTCAGAGATTGCGTTGAAGTATTCAGAGAAATGGATATCAACGTTTCCGATATGATGGCTTGCGGAGGCGGCGGAAGTTCACCGCTGTGGAGATCAATGCTTGCAGATCTTTACAACTGCCCTGTTAAAACAGCCTCCTCAAAGGAAGGCCCAGCCCTTGGAGTAGCACTTCTCGCAGCAACAGGTGCAGGTATCTACTCCTCAGTACCAGAGGCTTGTGCAGCCGTAGTAAAGACCGACAAGATACAGCAGCCTGAGGCAGAGCGAGTACCTGAATACGAAAAATACTACAAGCTTTACACTGAGATCTATCCTGCACTGAAAGCAGAATTTGCAAAGCTTGCGAAGATGTAATACAAAATCAAAAGCTCCGATATTTCGTCGGAGTTTTTTTGTGTTAAAATGTTTTGACAAATAAAAAAACGGCTCTCCACACAAAGCGGAAAGCCGTTTTGATATATTGGTCGGAGTGACCTGATTTGAACAGGCGACCTCTACCACCCCAAGGTAGCGCGCTACCAAACTACGCCACACCCCGATAATGTATATATTATACTCGATCTGGGAACATTAGTCAAGAACTTTCATCTCAAAATAAAAAAATTGCAAAAAAGGTATTGACATTCACTTTCATTTGTGATATAATAAATAAGCACTCAAGAGAGAGCATAAAAAATATCGCGGGATGGAGCAGTTCGGTAGCTCGTCGGGCTCATAACCCGAAGGTCGTTGGTTCAAATCCAGCTCCCGCAACCATATTGGTGATACCAAATGGATACTCACCTTAAAAAGCCCGTGTTTACGGGCTTTTTTGATATTTAGAAAACAAAAAATTTTAATGTAAAACCGTGGATGCTTTTCACCAGTTTTCACGAAAAAAAGGGAGTCGAACCCTACACAACAAAAAATATCGAACATAACGGCAGACTTTGAGTATATTTTGCTCTAAGCCTGCCGATTTTTTATGAAAAAACATTCACAAAGTTTAGAAGGCTGTTTTGTCAAATATCACGAAATGTGATAAACGACAAAGCGGCCTTTTTTTATTTCTCAAGAAAGGACGTGATACCCATGTGGCAGATGTACTATATAAAAAGGAAACAAAACGAACGGAGGAAAAGTCAATGAATGAAAAATTGATAATCAACACTAACCTGCTTCGCAAAGAGGCAGAATTTAAGACAAAGTCCTGTGCGGTGGAAAAAGCGATAGCAGTTTCTCATGCTGAGTTTGATAATTTAAAAAGGCATCCCTTGCAGGACAATGACCTGATCGCTGAGAACACAGATTTGATGTACTGCGACAGAGATGATATTTATCATTGTCTGCTGATCTACGATGAGGATCAGGGTGACGGTCTGCTGATCGAAGCTGAAGGCTCATCCTACGCTAGATACGTTCAGTATATTCCAAACGCAAAGCTGTTGTACGAAAATCATATTCAGACGAATTTGCAGGAAATGAAATTTTACTGTCCCCTTGAGATCAGCAGAGTACCTGAATGTTGGTCTGATGAGGAATACGAAAAAATCTCCTCCTATGAAGCTTCTGCTTACAAATCGGAGATAAATCATTTTATCAGCGATTTCAATTTGCCCGAAGAAAAAGAGCGAGGTCTGATGCATTGGTACGATAGAGGCAATTCTGTTGACCGAAAGGTGTTTTCCGCATTTATGTCGGTCGAAGAACATAACGGAGAACTTGTGGGAGTGGTCACAGCAAACGTTCACGGTCAGCTTACGGAAGATGAACTTGAGGATTTCCGTGAATATTGTACCGGGCAGCTAAGCGACGGCGCAGGAGAGAGTCTGGAGCAAAGACCGATAAAAACTCCCGACGGAGAAATTTATATCAGCTTTTGGAATTCCGACAAATGGTTTTTGCAGACGGAGGAAGAAATGAACAGCGATCAGTTTGAGGACATGACCGAAGAACCCGATATGGGAATGACGATGTGAGGTGTAATATGAT
>UQAR01000061.1 GCA_900539095.1 uncultured Ruminococcus sp. | reverse complement strand
TACGAGATTCGCCTTAGTCTCGTGGGCTCGGAGATGTGTATAAGAGACAGGCTACCTCCTGAAGTATCCTGTCAACAGTTATCTCAGCAGGGTGATTTTCAATGATTATTTCCTTTATTATCCTCTGAGCCATAGATATGGACGGGCTTTCATTAGTATAAAGGGTAAGAGCCTTTATTTTGTTTACCGTTCCCTCAAGCTGACGGATATTTGTTTTTATCTTTTCGGCTATTATCCTTACAACGTTGTCAGAAAGCTGGAGATCGAGATTATCTGCCTTTTTCTTGACGATAGCCATTCTTGTTTCAAAATCAGGCGGTGTAACGTCTACCTGAACGCCCAGTGAAAATCTGGTAAGTATTCTATTTTGCAGTTTTGATATCTTTGAAGGGGCGATATCAGATGTAAGAACTATCTGTTTGCCTGCATTGTAAAGATCATTGAAGGTATGGAAAAATTCCTCCTGCATACGTTCTTTTCCTGCAATAGTCTGTATATCGTCTACCATAAGATAGTCAGCGTTTCTGTATTCGTCATGGAACTTATTTGTTTCCTTTGACTCGATAGCTTTTACAAGCTGATTGATAAAGGATTCGCCGGTTGTGTAAATGACTTTCAGTTCAGGGTGATTTTTCTTTACCTCATGGTCGATAGCTTTCATAAGGTGAGTTTTTCCAAGTCCCGAATCGCCGTAAATAATAAGAGGGTTAAATATCTTATTTGTGTTTGACGGCGTTTCCTGATCTTCGTCATACTTGTGTGCAACGGCTGTGCAGAAAGCATAAGCAAGGTCGTTTGATTTGCCCTTGATGAAGTTTTCAAAGGTAAGGTTGTTGTTTGCCTCCTCAGAAAAGTCAGCCACCTTGACTTCTATATCCTTGTCCTCAGTTTCAACGACTTCTTTCTTGTCCTTAACAAGTATCTTTACATCGACTTCAAAGCCAAGTGTATTGAGAAAAGCCTCTTTCAAAAGCTTTTCATAAGCGTTCATAGTGATATCTCTTGAAAAATCAGAATCAGTGAGCAGATAAGCCACATTATTTTCAAGTTTCATCGGTTCAAGTATCTTTATCCATTTGTTATATCCCGGTTCACTGATACTTTTACAATTTCGGCAATATTTCAGGACCTCCTGAAACACGTCATTAAAGGAATCCATTGTTACTCCATAACCTCCCAGAAAAATAGCTCTGCCTGTGCGGTGTTGCCTTAAAAACCGCTGTCCGCCGTGACCCCTGTCAAACAGACGGCAGGTCAGAGATCTCACAAAAAATATAAACAGGCATAATTAATCAATTCTATACTATTATAGCACATCTGACTTTAAATTTCAAGTCCTATATATTATATATAAGGAAAGAAAGAGAGAAAAAGAGCGGCACATCAAAGATAAGAAAAAACACTTAATACAGATAAATTTTATATTTGACCCACAATATGTTGTATGCGTATCACAAACCACAGGCTAAGCGGCAGGTTTTTCGGACAGTAAGCCCCGCAAAGCAAAGAAAAATAATATCAAAAAAAATATAAAAATATTATGAACAGGCTTGACAAATGGTGTGTGAATGAGCTATAATATTAAATTACAAGGGCTTTTTTCATAGCGATATTGTAATTTGCTGTGACCCTATAAGTTTAAACATCTCCGAAAGTGATTTTTTGTGTAAAATGACGGAGAGTTGAAAGCGGAAGGAGGAGAATTCGATGAAAAGAACATATCAGCCTAAAAAGCTTCAGAGAAAGAAAGTTCACGGCTTCATGAAGAGAATGTCTACTGCTAACGGCAGAAAGGTACTCGCAAGAAGAAGAGCAAAGGGCAGAGCTAGACTCAGCTACTAAGAGATACAGGCAGTTTCTGATGATAAGTCTGACAGGCATTATTCAGGCGGTTAGTTACGCCTGAAGGAGTGCCCATAGGCAGTTGTATATAAGCGTCGTTGGACGCTGCCTCAGATGACCTATATACCATTCATTGATTTGCATGGTATTGGGTCTTTATCTTTTTTTGGCAAAATTGCCGTGATAAGGCGAAAAGGGTAAAAAGCCGCAGATAAAGAGCGGCGACGGTTCACAATGGGGAAATGAAGATGCTGTTCACAACGGTTTTAAAGGATAACAAGGCATTTTTAAGGTGCTATAAAAAGGGAAGATTTTGTGCAGACAGTTTTGTAGCAGCATATTTTTATCCCAACGGCAGCCCGTATAACAGGCTTGGCATAACGGCAGGCAAAAAGCAGGGCTGTGCGGTAACAAGAAACAGAATAAAGAGAATAGTTAGAGCCGCTTACAGACTTAATGAGGCGGAATTTCCACTGGGCTATGACATAGTTTTTGTGGGAAGAAACGATATAGGGGAAAAGAAAACTCAGGATATTGAAAGATTTATAAAAAAAAGACTCATTAAAGAGATGAACAAGCCTGTTTCAAAGGGTAACAAGGCAGGCAGGACGAAGAGAAAGTAAAATGAGTAAACTGGCTCAGCTGCTGATAAGGTTTTATCAGCGTTTTATAAGTCCTCTTTTCGGACCAAGGTGCAAGTATTATCCGAGCTGTTCGGCATACGCACTGGAGGCATACAGAAAGCACGGCTTTTTTAAAGGCACGCTGCTTACTGTGTGGAGATTGCTTAGATGCAATCCGTGGAGTCTGGGGGGAGTTGACTATGTTCCTGACAAGCTTACCACTGAGTATTTTAAAATCAGAAAAAAATAAGCCTGAGAGCTTAATCAGATATATAGGTGTATTCATATGACAAATAATTGATCTGGAGGATATTAAATGGGTATTATTGCGACCCCTTTGGGCTGGATAATGAAAGGCTGCTATTTTGTATGCAAAAACTACGGAATAGCACTGCTGCTTTTCACTATCCTTACAAGACTTATAGTATTTCCGCTTAACGTCAAGCAGCAGAAGAGCACGGCAAGAATGACGATGCTCCAGCCTGAGCTTGAAAAGATAAAAAAGAAATACGCTAAAAACCAGCAGAAGATGCAGGAAGAGCAGATGAACCTTTACGCCAAGGCAGGCGTAAACCCTATGGCAAGCTGTTTGCCAATGTTGATAACAATGGTCATTTTGTTCGCACTTATCCCTGTTATTTACGGACCTCTTACCTACGTTTCAAACGCAGATAAGGAAGAGCTTACAGACTCAAACAACATGATATCAAATCTTTATGTTGTCAGTGCTGAGGTAAAGAGCAAGGATACTACTATAAAGAAACTTCTTGCAAAGTATGAAAAAGACGGTGCTACTGAGGACGAGGCTTACGATAAGCTCCAGGATCTTTTGACAAATAAGGAAGAATATCCAAAGTCTGCAAAGGCACTTTCAAATGATAACAAGATATCAAACGTTATGGACGCTATCAAGGCTCATAATGATATCGACAGTTTCATTCTTAATGAGAACTATTTCTCAACAAATCTTATTCAGTCAAGACCTGAGCTTATGACTTTCGTTTTCACTGAAAAAGAGGGCGGACAGTATGCTGACATACTTCCAACAAGCGTAAAGGCTGCGGCTGATGATTTCAACTACAGCATTTTCGGACTTTTCCTTGGAAAGATACCAACAATGAAGGATCTTTCATGCATTATCCCTATTGTATCAGCACTTTTGCAGCTTATAGTGACATTCGTTTCACAGCATTTTGCAAAGAAGAACAATCCTGACGCCGCTAATATGGGCGGAATGGGAATGAAGATAATGCTTTACGGTATGCCTATCTTCTCACTTTGGATCGGTTTCAGCTATCCGGCAGGTCTTGGTCTTTACTGGTGCTATTCTTCACTTTTCGCACTGGGACAGACTATCGTACTCAACAAGATATACACACCTGAACACGTTGCAGAGCTTGTTCAGAAGGATATCGCAAAGCAGAAAAAGAGGGGAAAGCCAACTCTTATGGAGAAAATGGCTGAGGCTCAGATGATACAGGCTGGTAAGGATCCTGCTGAGATCAGAAAGTCACTTTCTGACGATGAGGATTGCGAAGAGCCTAAGAAGAAAACAAAAACAGAGCTTAAAGACGAGCAGAGAAAACGCCTTAACGAGGCCAGAAAGAGAATGGCTGAGAAATACGGCGACGAATATGACGATTCACAGGATTGACCTGTTGTTGACTAAACTTTTTTAGCGAGAGGAGCAGAAAAATGAAACAGATCTTTACAGCCGCATCTGTAGAAGAGGCAAAGAACAAGGCGGCAGCTGAATTTGGAACAGAAGTAGAAAAGATCACATTCACAGTCCTTGAAGAGCCTAAAAAGGGCTTTTTCGGAAAGATCAAGGGCGAGGCAAAGGTAGAGGCTGAATATGAGCCTGAAACAATAGTTGAGGCAGAGCCTGAAAAGGTGGAAGTGACCGAGGAAAAGGCAGAGGTACAGGAAGAAGTCAAGACAGAGGTAGAGTGGAGCGACACTTTGCAGAAAAAGGCTGACTGTGCAAAGGAATATATACTCAATGTCATAAAGGCAATGGGAATCGACAATGCTGACATCGAGGTAACAAAGCTTGAAAACGGTGCATTTTTTGAGATAAAGAGCGAAGAGTTTGAAAAGCTTATCGGCAAAAAGGGCGATATCCTCGATTCACTCCAGTATCTTGCATCACTTGTATGCAACAGGATAGACAGAGAGTATTTCAGAATATCCACAGACTGCAACGGTTTCAGAGCAAGAAGAAAAACTCAGCTTGAGGAGCTTGCAAGAAAGATAGCAAACAACGTTAAGAGAAGCGGCCGTTCATCAGCTCTTGAGCCAATGAACCCATATGAGAGAAGGATCATTCACGCTGCTGTATCAGAGATAGAGGGCGTTACATCTCAGTCAAAGGGTGAAGAGCCTTGGAGAAAGGTAATAATAAGCTCTACAACGCCTAGAAAATATGATAACAGAGGCGGATACAAGAAGAACGGCGGCAGAAGAAGAAACAACAATCGCCGCTCAAAGGGCTTTGATATCACAACAAGCTTTGAAAAGGACTACAAAAAGCCAAAGCCTGAGGACACAATGAAGGATTCAGGTCTTTACTCAAAGATAGAGTTCTAAGTTAAAAATGATAATAAGAAAACACGCTGAATTTTGGTTCAGCGTGTTTTTTTGTGCATATATTCGTATTATAATTTTTTCTTTTTCATTTGACCCTTGTTGCGTGGATATTTTTCAGGCGTTTCAGATACTTTTCTTATGAGGATAAGCGTTCTGCCGTCGCCTGTTGGAAGTTCATAGTCAAAGACCTCTTCGACCTTTCCTCCCAGTATCTTAATAGCATTTTTAGCCTCTTTCAGTTCATCATTTCCTCCCGAACCTTTTAAAGCCGCAAAATATCCGCCGACTTTTACAAAAGGCAGACAGTATTCACAAAGGTCGCTGAGGTTTGCCACTGCTCTTGCTGTGGCAATGTCATACTGTTCACGACACTCCATATTTCTGCCAAGCTCTTCTGCTCTGCCGTGTATGCAGGTCGCACCAAGGTCAAGGCTGTCTGAAAGCTGTGCAAGAAAATTTATCCTCTTGTTAAGGCTGTCAAGAAGTGTAAGCTTTATATCATCACGAACTATCTTCAGCGGACAGGAAGGAAACCCTGCACCTGTGCCAACATCTATGACTTTTGCGTTTTCTTTTACCTCAAAAAGAGTGAAAGGATAAACGCTATCAAAAAAATGTTTTATTGCAATGCCCTCAGGGTCAGTTATGGCAGTGAGATTTATTTTTTCGTTCCACTCACAAAGAAGTTCAGCATAGGTCTCAAAACGTGAATAGTCGCCCTCTGATATTATAATGTTGTAATTTTCAAAAAGCTTTATAAAATCGTCTTTTGTAATAAGACTTGCCATGCCTATCCCTCCTTTTTATCGCTGTTTTTCTGTGCCGAGAGCCAAACCAGCAGCACGCCAACGTCCGCAGGGTTCACTCCGCTTATACGGCTTGCCTGACCAACTGATACAGGCTTTATCTTATTGAGCTTTTCAGCCGCCTCAAGTCTTAATCCCTTGATATCGTTATAGTCGATATCAGCAGGCAAAGCTTTTTTCTCAAGCTTTCGCATAGCCTCCACCTGCTCAAGCTGTATCTTTATATAGCCGTCATATTTTATCTGCAACTCTACCTGCTCTTTTACCTCTGCTGAAAGCTCAGGTCTTTCGCTGTCAAATGGTGCAAGACCGTCATATGAAACCTGCGGGCGGCGGATAAGCTGTGCAAGCTTTATGCCGTTGTTGAGAGGGTCAGTGCCTACAGATTCAAGATAAGCGTTTATCTCAGGGTTTGGTGCGATATTTATCTTTGAAACACGCTTTATCTCAGCGGCTATCTGTGCATTTTTGTCAAGCAAATGCTGATATCTTTCGTCTGAGATAAGCCCTATCTCATGTCCGATAGGCGTAAGCCTTATGTCAGCATTATCCTGCCTGAGAAGAAGTCTGTATTCACTTCGTGAAGTGAGCATTCTGTAAGGGTCTGAACAGCCCTTTGTAACAAGGTCGTCAATAAGAGTGCCTATGTATGAGGACGCTCTGTCCAGTATAAGCTGCTTTCTGCCAAGAATTTTCAGTGCAGCATTTATTCCTGCAATAAGACCCTGTGCGGCAGCCTCTTCATATCCCGAAGTGCCGTTGAACTGACCTGCACCGTAAAGACCGTCAAAAGCCTTGAACTCCAGCGTAGCAGAAAGCTCTGTAGGGTCGCAGCAGTCATATTCTATGGCATAGGCGTTTCTCATTATCTCAACGTGCTCAAGTCCTTTTATTGTGTGCAAAAATTGCAGCTGAACGAACTCAGGCAGTGATGATGACATACCCTGCAAATAGTATTCGTCAGTATCAAGACCCATTGGCTCGATAAAAAGCTGATGCCTTGGCTTATCTGAAAATCTCATTATCTTGTCCTCGATAGACGGACAGTATCTAGGACCAATGGCGTGTATCCTTCCCGAATAGATAGGTGAAAGATGTATGTTATCCCTTATTACCTTGTGAGTTTCCTCATTTGTATAAGCAACATAACATTTTACTTTATTTTCAAGTTTTTCATGATTATCAAAAGAAAACGGAGTTATATCATCATCGCCGCACTGCACTTCAAGCTTGTCAAAATCTATTGAACGCTTGTGTACACGGGCAGGAGTGCCTGTTTTGAAACGTCTTATGGTCATGCCTGCCTTTTTAAGACACTCTGTAAGGCTGAGTGCAGGCAAAGTTGCGTCAGGGCCGCTTGAATATGATACTGCACCCACATGAACAGTGCCGCCGAGATATGTTCCTGTTGATATCACAACAGCCTTGCAGTCGTACTCAGTGCCAAGTTTTGTACGCACACCACGAACAGTTTTGCCGTCATCTTCAAACAGTATATCAGTTATTTCAGCCTGTTTCAGATAAAGACCCTCTGTGTCCTCAATAGTTTTTTTCATAAGCTTGTGATATTCCACACGGTCTATCTGTGCTCTCAGACTGTGAACGGCAGGACCTTTTCCACGATTTAATATCCTGCTTTGGATAAATGTTTTGTCAGCAGCCTTGCCCATTTCGCCGCCCAAAGCGTCTATCTCACGAACAAGATGTCCCTTTGCAGTTCCGCCTATGGAAGGGTTGCAAGGCATATTTGCAACGCCGTCAAGGGTAATAGTAAAAAGTGCTGTTTTTAGACCGAGCCGTGCCGCAGCCAAAGCCGCCTCGCAGCCTGCATGGCCTGCACCTATCACGATAATATCAAAATATTCCTTTTGCATAATAAAACCACCTGTCTGAAAATAAGACCGAAAAAATTACTTTCCTACGCAGAATTTTGAAAATACCTCGTCAACGACCGCCTCTGTTGCCTTTTCGCCTGTCAGCTCAAGCAGTGCGTTTGCACCGTTGTCTATCATCACCGTTACAGCGTCAAGAGTTTCGCCCATATCAAGGCTCTCCAGTGCCATATAAAGATATTTTCTTGCCCTTTCTGCACAAGCCTTTTGACGCTCGTTTGCAAAAATAGTGCTGTCAGCGTCATATCCGCCAATGCCCAAAAGTTCCTCTGCGGCTTTTTGAAGTTCTTCTCTGCCATCGTCAAGCTTTGCAGATATCTCTATCACATGGTCTGAATATTTTTCAAGCTGCGACTTTTCCACAACGTTTTCAAGGTCAGACTTGTTGAGAACTATGATAACTTTCTTTCCAAGCTTTTTCACATATTCAAGCAGTTCTTTGTCTTCTTCGTCAAGCTCTCTTGAAATGTCAAAAACTTCTATAACAAGCATAGCGTTTTCAAGCTTTTTCTTTGCGATATCAACGCCTATCTTTTCAACTTCATCATCAGTTTCATGTATTCCCGCAGTGTCTGAAAGCTTTAAAATAAGCTCTCCAAGCTTTGCACTTTCTTCAATAACATCTCGTGTCGTGCCTGCCACATTTGTGACTATAGAGCGGTCAAAGCCCAAAAGCATATTCATAAGCGTGGATTTTCCAACATTCGGCTTGCCTGCAATAACAGTGTCAACGCCGTTTTTCAGTATCATTCCGCTGTCATAATCTGCTATTATCCTGTCAAGCCCTGCCAAAGCGTTTTTAAGGCTATCTCTGAGGTTATCTTCAGATATCTCAGGCAAGTCCTCCTCAGGATAATCCACCCATGCTGCAAGCTCGCCAAGAATTGTGACAAACTTTTTAGACATATCGGAAATGAGCCTGAAAAGCCTGCCCTCCTTTGTGAGGTTTGCAGAATTAAGTGCATACTCTCCCTGAGCGGAGATAGTTTCCATTACGCCTTCAGCCTGAGTAAGTGAAAGCTTTCCGTTGAGAAAAGCCCTTTTTGTGAACTCACCCCTCTGAGCAAGCTCCGCACCCTGTTCAATGCAAAGTCTGAGGACTTTTTTTGTAACATATATTCCGCCATGACATGATATCTCACAGACGTTTTCACCGGTGTATGACCTAGGTGCACGGAAAACCGTCAGAACGCCGTCATCGACTTCTCTGCCGTTTTTGTCAACTATTTTTCCGTATGCACAGGTATAACCCTCCATGTTTTCAACACTTTTGCATGACAAAGGTTTAAAAACCTTTGCACCTATGCTTATGGCGTTTTCTCCGCTTATTCTTATGACTGATATACCGCCCTCAGCGAGTGGTGTCGAAACTGCACATATATCTTTCATTTTTACCTCTTTTTAATCTGACAGAGCCTTTCCCTGCCATGAATCTCTTCTTCCCATTTCTTTATCTATCTCGTTCATAACGCAGAATTTTTTCAAACTCCATAGCGGTGCTAAAAGGTCGTCCTTTGCACCGTCCCCTGTGACACGCTGTATAACTATCTCAGCAGGCAAAAGTTCAAGCTGGTCGCAGACGATATTGACATACTCGTCCATATCCAAAGCCCGAAATTCTCCACGCTTGTACATCTCAGCAAGTGCAGTGCCTTTCAAAACGTGCAAAAGATGTATCTTTATGCTCTGTATATCAAGCTGACCGAGAGTTTTTGCTGTTTCAAGCATCATATCTCTGTTCTCATTCGGAAGTCCGTCGATGATATGCACGCACACATTAACATTCCGCTTTCTGAGCATTTCATAGCCTTTGAGAAAATCCTCAAATGTATGACAGCGGTTCATCTTCAAAGCTGTTTCATCATGGATAGTCTGCAAGCCAAGCTCCACTGTAAGAAACGTTTTTTCAGCAAGCTCGCCAAGGAGGTCGGCTTTTTTCTCGTCGATACAATCCGCCCTCGTTGCGATAGAAAGCCCTGCCGTATTTTCAAATGACAGGGCTGTATAAAACATTTTTCTCAGCACATTTACATCAGCATAGGTGTTCGAGCCTGCCTGAAAATACGGTATGCACAGACCTTCGCTCCACTTTTTGCTCATTCTTTCCCTTATCTCCTTATATTGAGTAAGGAGATCTTCATGAGGGTCGCCTGCGAAATCTCCGCTCATTTTCGCCGAACAGAACACACAGCCTCCTACTCCTTTTGTGCCGTCCCTGTTTGGACAGCCAAGGTCGATATTAAGCGGTATCTTAAAAACCTTAGTGCCGAACTTGTGCCTTAGATAGTAATTATAGGTGTGATATCTTTTGTTATCGTCCGAATATGGAAAAGGATTATCAAACTTACTATTCATTTGCCGGCTCCGCAGTCTGTTCTGTTGTCTGAGGCGGTTCGGTAGGCTCTGTAACAGGTTCGGTCACAGGCTCTGTTTCAGTAGCCGTTGTTGTGGTAGTAGTAGTCGTTGTTGTCGGGCCAGGCTGATTTATTATCTCAGTTTCTGTTACTGTATAATATGGCTTATCGTTATTGGTTGTGGTAGCGGAAGTTGTTGTGGTAGTAGTGCTTTCAGTTTCCTCAGGTCTGTCGATAGCCGTGGTGGTAGTGGTTTTCTTCTTCTCGTTCTTTTTAGTTACAGTCACGATCTCTCCGTCTTTAGTCTTTGAAGTAACAGTGATGATATTTTCGTCAGGATCATCATTGTTATCATTGGTCGGATGGTCAAAACTGTTATGGTCGGTATCGGTGTCCGCAGGAGTTTCCCTGATAGGGTCAGTAACCTTATTGCCGATGCCGTAAACAAGGGATATACGCTCTTCTATAGCCTTCATGGCGTCAGGAAAAGGTATACCATTATTATAGGAATCCTCAAGACCCTGAGTATAATCCCCTGAGAAAAAGGTCTTGAAAGAAAGAGACAGATTGTTGTCCTGCACGATATCGCTGCCTGAAACGGCAATGAAGAAAATGCAGGCAAAAAGCATTATCACCGCCAATGAAAGCAGATTTATAAAGCTGTAGTGCTCTTCAAGATTGGTTTCCGCAAGCTCTTCCGCAGCCTCCTCGGCAGCCTCGCACTCCTCAGGTATCTCATATTCATCGTCAGTATGAACGATATTGAATTGTGTTACTTTATCTTCCATAGGTATTTTCCTCTTTTTATGACGCATATTCTGCCGCAAGTGTTATAATGCTCACAGCAAAAATAAGCATGGTCATAATAGTTTTTGTTATCATAACTCTGCCATAGGATGCCTGAGATCTCTCGGAAAGCTTTTTGAAAAGCTTGCAGAAAGCCCTCTTTGCAGGCGGGCAGACGATAAAAAACGATATTATTATAAGTGTGATATTTTTAAGCACTGCACTTTTTACCGACACGCTGAGAGTGTATTTCACATTCACTCCCATGAGTGCAAAAAGCCACTTTTTATATCCATAGAAACTGTCAAAATAAAGTCCGCCGAAAATAACAAGTGCAGTGAGCACAAGATATATATACTTCACAACAGCTGGCAGCTTTGACAGCGGTCTTTCAAGGAAAAGCTTTTCAAGCAGACAAAGTACAGCCGCACAAAGTCCCACTATGATAAAGTTCACCTTTGCCTGATACCATATTGAAAGTGCCAGACCGCAAAGAACATAGCAAATAAAAGTAAAGACCTTGTTCATGTTCTTTTTGCAGCCGAATACCTCGCTGAAAAACTCAACAACAGTTGTGTTGAAACTTTTTATCATGCCTGAAAAAAGTCCGTCAGCCTCAATGTTTGTATAGTTGTCAGGATAAACAAAGCCGTTTGTCAGACCAAGTCCCTTTGCCATATCCGAAAGTCCGGTGAAAAGAAAATAATACTGTGCCAAAAATGACAGCATACCAAGCCAGCAGCCAAGAGTAGTTATCTCTTTGCCGTTAAGACCTGCAAGCTTTATCTGCTCGAAAACTCCTGCAAGAAGTACCACCTTGCCAAGTCCGAAAACTATCTTTGTAAGACCTTCGTTGAGCTTTGCACCTGTGACCTCACGATGCCTTATCTGCGGCTCAATATCACCGTATCTCACCAGAGGGCCGACCACCATAAAATGCAGTGACACCATATAGGTCAAAAGACAGAAAATATTTTTCTCTCCCTTGCAGTTGCCTTTGAAAACATCATATACATAAGAAATTCCCATGAGCATATAATATCCCATACCAATAGGAAGTATGGCAGCCTCAAAGCTCAGTTTCTTTACCTTATTATATAGTATATTCTGACCGAATATAAGCATGAGCGACAGGTTCATGAGTATATCCAGCGTCAGAAAAATTCCGCAGACCGCTTTTTTATCACGGTTCTTTGAAATGATAAGACCAAAGAGCCAGTCGAGAATGACCGACAGGAAAATAAGACAGAACACAAAAGGTCTGCCCCAGCTGAAAAACAGCAGCGAGCATATTATCAGAACAAGATTTTTATATTCTGCACTTCTGTCGAAAAGTGAAATTATGGTCATTATCGGGAACATTCCCAGTATAAATATAAGATCGGAATAAACCAAAATAAATTGCTCCTTAATATTTTTATACTGTCTCTTATACACATCTGACGCTGCCGACGAATTAGACGGTGTAG
>UQAR01000060.1 GCA_900539095.1 uncultured Ruminococcus sp. | reverse complement strand
GAGATTCGCCTTAGTCTCGTGGGCTCGGAGATGTGTATAAGAGACAGATGATAGGGTGAATTATCAAACATGAAAAAGGAGTATACTATCAAGGATCTGCTTGTGTTGCTGTTGGGCAAGGTGTGGTATATTATCGGTGCATCGCTGATATGTGCCTTTCTTGCTCTCTTTGTTTCAAAATTTGTTATGAGCGAAAAATATGAATCGCACATATCAATGTATGTAAAGAGTGCTGACGCTCAGCCATCAGGACAGGACAAGACAAATGTTGATCTTCAGGATATCAATGCGTCTAAGTCTTTGGTTCAGACATATATTGTAATATTGACTGACGATCCGGTTATGAATGAAGTCAGCGATAAGCTGCTTGAGATGTATTCTCCGGAGGAACTTTCAAAGTATTTCACAGTAACGAGTGGCAGAGTTTCAAAAAGCGGACTTAGAAACGCTTATAATATGACCGCCGTCAATCAGACAGAGGTTTTGCAAATAACTGCGACAACTACAAATGCAAAGCTTTCGGCTGATCTTTGTAATATCATGGCAGAAGTCGCACCAAGCTTTCTCATAAGAGTTGTAGGTGCTGGTTCTGTAGAGAAGATCGGCGACGCCGAGGTGTATAACACACCAGTTTCGCCGAATGTAACTAAAAATACTGCACTTGGCTTTATCAGCGGACTTATGCTTTCTGCACTTGTGATACTTGTTATCGACTTCTTTGACAACACCGTTAAGGATTCCGATGATCTGGGTGAAACTTATCAGAAACCTATCGTCGGCGAGATAATGAATATCGGAGGAAAACTCTCAAAGAAAGATAACGGTTCTTCTGCCGACAGAAAGAAAAAGCTTTTGCTTAACAATAAGGAAATACCTTTCAATGTTGTTGAAAACTATAAGACAATGAGAACGAACCTTATGTTCACACTTTCAACAACAAGAAATAAGATAGTTGTTGTTTCCAGCCCGAATCCAAGTGATGGTAAATCTGTTACTGCCGCTAACCTTGCGGTGTCAATGGCCGAAACTGAGAACAGAGTTCTTCTGATAGACGCTGACATGAGAAAGCCTGTTCAGCACAGAAACTTTAGATTGAAAAACAATGTGGGACTTTCCACTATACTCAGCGGCGAGAGCACGTTTGAAAAGTGTGTTCACGAGAACAAGAACGGAAATTTCGCTCTCCTTACATCAGGAGTTATACCTCCTAACCCGTCTGAGCTGCTTGCGTCGGAGAAGATGCGTGAACTTCTTGAACTCGTTCAGCAAAAGTACGATTATGTTATCATAGACGGTACTCCACTTCTGCCTGTAACAGACGTTATGGGTCTTGCTGACGAGGTGGCAGGCGTTCTGCTCGTTGCAAGATACGGAAAGACAACATTTTCCGAGATAGAAGAGTCAATGAAAAAGCTCGAAATAGCTAATTGCAATCTCCTTGGATTTGTTCTTAACGACATTTCTGCCAAGAAGGGTTCGCATTATGGCTATAAGTATAATTACAAATATAAATATGATTACGGCTACAGATACGGCGGTAAGGAAACTAAAGACACTTCCGCTGAAAACTAGGACATTTACGGAGATACTACGGTGACTACTGATTATCACAGCCATATACTGCCAAACATTGATGACGGCTCTGACAGCGTTGAAACATCTCTTAAAATGATAAAGATGATGAAACGGCAGGGCATAGGGACTATTGCGGCCACTCCGCATTTTCATGCACACAGGACAGACCTTGATGACTTTCTTGAAATACGCAGCAGAGCGTATGAAAAGCTCATGGCGGAAAGTCCTGTGGTGAGTGATATACATATAGGTGCTGAGGTTGCCATAGAAAAAGGAATTAGCGAACTTGAGGGTCTTGAAAAACTTTGCATCAGCGGAACTAGACTTATTCTGCTTGAGCCGCCTTTTTCAAACTACAGCGATTGGATAGTTGAGGAGATCGACGATGTCGTCAATTCTCGCAGACTTCTGCCCATTATCGCTCATGTCAACAGGTATATGGGGCTGTATTCCAAGTCTGAGTTAAGCGGTCTGTTGTCGGTAGACGCAGTTTTTCAGATAAATGCTGAGGCGTTGGAAAGCTTTGGGACAAGACGCTTTGCTAACAAACTTATTGACAGCGGCAGAGATTTTGTCTTTGGCAGCGACGCACATAATATGGGTGACAGAAAGCCTAATTTTGATTTAATAACTAAGAGAGTGAGTGCTGAAAACATAAAGCATTCTGATAATATTTTGAAGTCAGCTTTGTTAAATGAGGCTGACAGTGAGTTTGTTTTTTAGGCAATATATAGATTATATTGAAAATGCTGGATTTTACATTCATTGATGGGTGAGTGTCTGAGATTCTTAAAAGCTTAGGTTTTTGGCGGAGGTAAGTTCTATTTATGGAGAAAACAAATGAGGGCACAGCTCAGGTGTGGAAGAACAAAAAGATAAAGCATTGGATGCTCATATCGTTTTTTCTGTTCTTTTATGACATTGTTGTGATAAATCTGTCTTATATGTTCGGTCTGTTCATCAGATTTGATTTTACATATTCCTCTATACCGCAGGAATATATGCGTGCATACCTGGAATTTGCACCTATCTACACTGCTTTTTGTATCGTGATATTCTTTGCGTTCAAGCTTTATAACAGTGTATGGAGATTTGCAAGCCTTGGCGAACTGACAAGGATATTCATGTCATCTATTGTGACAACGCTTTTTCAGTCTGTTGGTATAACAGCAATGTTCGGACGTATGCCTATGGCATATTACATTGTCGGTGCAGGAACTCAGTTCGTACTGGTGACGGCTATACGTTTTGCCTATAGGTATGTAATGCTTATAAGAGCAAAGCAGGTGACTAATCAGGCGGCTGTGCATAATGCAATGATAATCGGTGCTGGTGCGTCAGGACAGATGATACTCAAAGAGCTTATGATGTCTGCACGTGCAAAGGCAAGACCTCTTTGCGTTATCGATGATAACCCTAACAAGTGGGGAAGAAACATAAACGGCGTTCCTATCATTGGCGGACGTGACTGTATTATGGAGTGCGTCAAAAGGTATAATATTGATCAGATACTTTTCGCTATACCGACTGCAACGCCTGAGAATAAGAGAGATATCCTGAATATATGCAAGGAAACAGGCTGTGAAATGAAACAGTTGCCGGGTGTATATCAGATAGCTAACGGCGAGGTTCTTTTAAGCAAAATGAAACCTGTGGCTGTAGAGGACCTCCTCGGAAGAGAGCCTATCAGGGTAAATATGGACGAGATATTCCAGCACCTTAAAGGTAAGACCATATTGGTAACAGGTGGCGGCGGTTCTATCGGAAGTGAGCTTTGCAGACAGATAGCAGGGCATGAGCCTAAGCAGCTGATAATTTTTGATATCTATGAGAACAACGCCTATGAGATAGAGCAGGAGCTCAAGCGAAAATACGGCGGAAAACTCAACCTTGTGACACTTATCGGTTCTGTCCGTGACAGCAGAAGGATAAATGATGTTTTTGCTAAGTATAAGCCGGATATTGTTTATCATGCTGCGGCACACAAGCACGTTCCGCTTATGGAAACAAGCCCGAACGAGGCTATCAAAAATAACGTTGTGGGAACATATAAGACAGCTTATGCTGCTTTAAAGCATGGCACAAAGCGTTTTGTCCTTATAAGTACCGACAAGGCTGTGAACCCTACTAATATAATGGGTGCAAGCAAAAGACTTTGTGAAATGGTCATTCAGAGCATGGACGCTATCAGCAAGGCTGGCAGAACTGATCTTTTGCCAATGCTCCACGCCCATGTTGACGAGGTGACAGGCGGTCAGCTTGCTGGTAACCCTATCGATGATATTGCCGTTAATGATCTCAAAAGCGGCGAGTCTATCAAGGTCGAGAGCGTAAAGAATAATAACCGTGAGGGAACACAGTTCGTTGCTGTGCGTTTCGGAAATGTTCTTGGAAGTAACGGTTCAGTTATACCGCTGTTTAAAAAGCAAATAGAGGCAGGCGGCCCTGTCACAGTTACTCACCCTGATATCATAAGATATTTCATGACCATACCTGAGGCGGTGAGCCTTGTTCTTCAGGCGGGAACTTATGCTTGGGGCGGCGAGATATTCGTTCTTGATATGGGTGCACCTGTGAAGATTGATACTCTTGCAAGAAACCTTATTAGACTTTCAGGTTACAAGCCTGATGTTGATATCAAGATAGTATACTCAGGTCTGCGACCAGGTGAAAAGCTTTATGAAGAAAAGCTTATGGCAGAAGAAGGCATGATGAAAACGGATAACGATCTTATCCACATTGGAAAGCCTATACATTTTGACACTCTCACTTTCCTTGGACAGCTTGAGGAGCTTGCCCGTGCAAGCTATAACAATGATAAAGACATTGTTGAAATGGTCGAAAAGATAGTTCCGACATTCAGTCCGGTCGGTGATAAGCCTACTGGCAATGAGAAATACGGAAAAAATGCTGTTGCTGCGTCTGCGGAGACAGTGAAGTGTTGATAGAATAATAAAAGCACTGTGGGAATATCCTACAGTGCTTTTTTCATTGGATTTTTCTTTACTTTTTGTTGACGACACTTGAAAAAAGGCTGTATATGTGATATAATAGATTATGAATGTAATTTTGCGTAAAGGAATATTTCTGTATGAAAAAATGGAGAATAAACAGACCTGACCCAGTAAAAACTGCTGAATTTCTTAACAAGTGCGATCTTAAAAGTCTTACCCTTGATGTCATGACTTCAAGAGGTTTTACTGACTTTGACAGCCTTGTCGAGTTTTTCAAAGGCGAAGAGTTGAGCGACCCTTTCCTTATAAAGGATATGGCGATAGCTGCTGAGGTCATAAATAACGCAGTTGATAAGTATGAGCTTATTTGCGTGTATGGCGACTATGATTGTGACGGAGTTACTTCGACTACCATACTTTATAATTATCTTGAAAGCATGGGTGCGAATGTTATGTACTATATCCCTGAACGTGAGGCAGGATATGGCATGAACATTGCCGCTATAGAAATGCTTGCCGAAAAGGGAGTAAAGCTTATTGTCACCGTCGATAACGGCATTTCAGCAGTTGATGAGGCGGAACGAATTGCCGAACTTGACATGGAGCTTGTTATTACAGACCACCACCAGCCTCCTGAGAAATTGCCGAGGGCAAGGGCTATCGTTGACCCACACCGTGCGGACTGTCCGTCCTCTTATAAAGATCTTGCAGGCGTTGGAGTGACATTCAAGCTTTGTGCAGCACTTGACGGCGGCAGTTATGATACGGTCATGGAACAGTATGCCGACATTTGTGCTATCGGTACGGTGGCAGACGTTGTGCCGCTGACTGGTGAAAACCGCACTATCGTCAAGCGTGGTCTTGAATACCTTGCCAATACTGAGAGCATGGGACTTAATTACCTTATAGACAAGGCAAAGCTTGATAGAAACGCACTTGATTCAACGGGCATTGCTTTCAGGATAGCACCTGTTATAAATGCGTCAGGCAGGTTTGGTTCACCGCTGACCGCTGTAAAAACACTGCTGAGTGAAGACCCTGAGGACGCTGAGAACTATGTTGATATGCTCCTTAACCTAAATGCCCAGCGTAAGCAAACGGAAACTGAGATAATGACAGAAATAGTTAATCATATAAATGCTCACCCTGAGGTGTTGAATCATAGAGTACTGGTGCTTTCGGGTCATGACTGGCATCACGGTGTTGTGGGTATCGTTTCTTCTCGCATACTTGAATTTTACGGCAAGCCTAATGTTATCATCTCCATTGATGACGATGGCAACGCAAGAGGTTCGGCAAGAAGTGTAAAGGGCTTTAATATATTCAAATGTTTTCAGCATTGCGGCAAAGTTCTTGAAAAATACGGCGGACATGAATGTGCCGGAGGTCTTTCGCTCAAAGCTGAAAATATCGATAAATTTACGCAAATGGTATATGAATACAGCGATACTATGGATAATTTTCCAAGCGTTGAACTGGTCGCTGATAAGCTGCTCATGCCGCAGGATATAAACTTGGATAATGTAAAGGGTCTTGCAAGCATGGAGCCTTTCGGTGCTGAAAATCCTGTGCCTGTTTTTGCAATGCTTGGTGCAAGAGTGGATAAGATCATTCCGTTGTCACAGGGTAAGCATACTAAAATAGAGTTTTCATACGGCAGTTACAGAGGTCAGGCATTGATATTTTCGCTTGCTCCTGAAAAAGCTTGTTTCACGGTGGGGGATAAGCTGGATATGCTCGTGGAACTTGGCGTGAATGTGTTCAACAACCGTGAATCGGTGTCTATAAAGGTGCTTGACTATAGGCTCAGCGGCGTTAAGCAGGATAGATATTTTGCAGCTAAGGATTGCTATGAAAAGCTTATGCGTGGCGAAACTCTTCCTGCAAGCTTTATACGAAAAATAATACCAACAAGGCAGGAGCTTATCGGCGTTTATAAATACATAAGTGCAGTTAAAAATATCACGCTTGATAATCTGTTTATGAAGATATCAGGCGACAGCATGAATTATTGTAAGCTGCATATCTGCATAGATATTTTCAGAGATAAAGGTCTTATCGAGTTCAGACCTGCGACTATGAAGATAAGCTATGTTGTGCCGAAACATAAGGTAAACCTTGAAGATTCAGAAACTCTCGTTAAGCTTAATGAAATGCTTGGAAAGGCAGGTAACTGAAATGTCAGATAAAGAAAATATAGTGCTTGATCCTGCTGAAATGGATAAAATAGAAAATATACCTGAGATAAAGACTGTCGGCGAGGCAGATCTGCCTGCTGAGGCTGATGTGAAAGAGCAGTTTGAGGAAGAACCTGTTCCAACGTCTGCACCTGATAATACAGACGCAGTGCCTGAGGCGTCAAGACCTGAGCATATAGGCGAGAGGTCGGTTGGTTCAGTTGACGTGCTTATTCAGAAAATTTTGGACGGCGAAAGACAGTATGACCTGTCAAAAATAGTTTCTGCATATGAGCTTGCTGAAAAATATCATCACGATCAGAAGAGAGAGTCGGGCGAGCCTTATATTACTCACCCGCTTTCAGTTGCGTATATTCTTCTTGAGCTTGGCATGGATACTGACACTATCTGTGCCGCACTTCTTCATGACGTTGTGGAGGATACTCCGTGCACACTGGAAGAACTGCAAAAGAATTTCGGAACTGACGTTGCAATGCTTGTAAACGGCGTTACAAAGCTGAAAAAGGTGGAAACTTTCACTAAGGACGAGCAAAAAGCCGAGAATATCAGAAAGATACTTCTAGCAATGAGCGAGGATATCCGTGTTATAATCATAAAGCTTGCAGACAGACTTCACAATATGCGTACTCTTAATTACTGCAAGGATTCAAAACGCAGGACCATTGCTCACGAAACAATGAACATCTACGCTCCTATTGCACATCGACTTGGTATTCGTTCTATCAAAGACGAGTTTGAAGATCTTGCGTTTTACTATCTTGACCCTTATGCCTACGCCGAGATAGATGAGCAGATGAAACTTCGCAAGGGCAGCCGTGAACAGCTGGTAGAAAATATCAAGCACAAGATACATGACAGGCTCGAAAAGGATTTTGACCCTGTTCCGCAGATTGAGGGTCGAGTAAAGAGCAATTATGGTATCTATAAAAAGGTCTACCGTGATGGTAAGGAAATAGACCAGATATATGACCGCTATGCCGTAAGAATAATCGTTAATACAGTTACTGAGTGCTATAATGTGCTCGGTATAATCCATGATATGTTCAGACCTATCCCGAACAGATTCAAGGACTATATTTCCACACCTAAAGCTAATATGTACCAGTCGCTGCACACCACTGTTATCGGCAGAGAGGGAATACCTTTCGAGGTTCAGATAAGAACATGGGAAATGCACAGGACTGCTGAATATGGTATCGCCGCACACTGGAAATATAAAGAGGGCGTAAAGGGCAGTTCTAAGGACGACCAGCGACTTGCATGGATAAGACAGATAATCGAATCCCAGCAAGAGTCCAATGATGTGGAAGAGATAGTCAGAGCGATCAAGAATGACCTTGCACCTGAGGACGTTTTTGCTTTCACTCCTAAGGGCGACATGATAACTCTTCCAGTTGGCTCAACTGTTATCGACTTTGCCTATGCTATCCACACACAGGTCGGTCATAAGATGTGCGGTGCTAAGGTCGATAAGAAAATGGTATCTTATGACTATCAGATAAAAACTGGCGAGATAATCGAGATACTTACGACAAATGTTGTTGGTCATGGCCCTAGCCGTTCATGGCTAAATATCTGTAAGACCAACGAGGCAAAGTCAAAGATACGTTCATGGTTCAAAAAGGAAAGACGTGAGGAAAATATCTTTGAGGGCAGAAATGCACTTGAAAGAGAGTTCCGCAGAAACAATATAAGAGTGCCCGAGGAAGAACTTGAGGACTTCCTCAAAATGGATATGAACAGACACAGCTGTGATACCCTTGATGACTTCTTTGCAGCTATCGGCTATGGTGGAGTTCAGCTTTCAAAGGTAATGCAGAGGCTGAAATCTGAGTATAACAAAAAATACGGCGAGAAGGCACAGTCGGATAATTCTGAGCTTGAGAATAAGATAAAATCTTCTAAAAATTCCACAGGCGTTATCGTTGACGGTATCGACAACTGTGCTATAAAGTTTGCACAGTGCTGCAATCCGCTGCCAGGTGACGAGATAATAGGTTTTATCACACGAGGTCATGGTATATCAGTGCATAAGAAAGACTGCGTAAACTATCTTTCGCAGAAAGATGACCCTGAGAACGCCGCACGTTGGATAAACGTCAAGTGGGAAAGTTCAGAGAAACATACGGGCTACTTTAAGTGTACCCTTGATATCGTTGCAGTGGATAGAATAGGTCTGTTGGCGGACGTTTCATCTGCACTGGCAATGATAAACATTTTTATCTATGAATCTACTTCAAGAGAGCTGAAAAACGGCAATGCAATGCTGTCGGTAACAGTCAGCATCGCAGGAATGGAACAGCTCAACAATGTTATAAACAAACTCCAGAAAATCAAAAATGTAATTTCTGTTGAGAGAAGTGGTAAATAAGAAAGGACAGGAAATGAAAATATATAGGTTAAAACCGCTGAGCGTTTGCGAAACAAACAGTTATATCGTTGCAAGCGAAGAGAATAACTGCGTTCTCATTGACGCTCCTGCCGACCCTGATTATATACTTAGCGAAATAGAGGGTCACGGTCTGACGCTGAAAAAGATATTTCTTACACACGGCCATTTTGACCACATCGGTGCGGTGGCAGACCTTGTTGACAGAACAGGCTGCGAGGTGTATATCCATGTTATGGATAAGCCGAAACTTACTGATGATGCAGGTATGCTGGCAAATCTTTTCAGGATAAGAGGTCACAGAAATTATACCGGCGAGGTAAAAGTCTTTACGGAAGATGATATATTAAAGCTTGATGAGCTTGAATTTGACGTGCTGGAAACTCCGGGTCACACAAGCGGTTCCGTATGCTTTATCTGCGGCATGAATATGTTTTCAGGAGATACACTCTTTTCAAGGAGCGTTGGCAGAACTGATATGCCTGACGGCAGCAGCACGGCTCTTATGAAGTCGCTGACAAAAATTGCTGACCTTGGTGGAAATCTCACGGTATATCCTGGGCATATGAATGTTACCACACTGGACGCCGAGAGAAAATATAATCCATATCTCAGGCAGGCTGCGGAGGCTTTGAAATGACTCTGATATTCAGCGGCAACGATTATAAATATGAGCTTGAGGGGGTAATGAAACTTTTTATCCCTGCGACGCTTTTTACGCATATTTTTTCTGACACCATAGACACTGAGGACGATTATGTTTTTGCACAAAAGAAAGTAAACGAAGATAATGTCCGTCTGAGCGTAACAGTGAAATACAATGGCAGTGTCTGTGAAAAAGAAGAATATGTGCCTTTTGATTGCGATATGGAGCTTTCGCTGTCAAGACTGCTTTATAAAGCCATGAGCAAACTCACAGGCATTGTGCCAAAATGGGGCGTTATAACGGGAATAAGACCTGTAAAGCGTGTGAATGATATGCTCAGCGAGGGTATGAACAGGGCTGAGATATTTGAAACCATGAAGAGTAAATATCTTTGCAGTGAGGAAAAGTGTGATATCGCATACAAGACTGCCATAACACAAAAGCCTGTTCTTGACAAGCTGGATAATGACAGTTTCAGTCTGTATGTTTCAGTGCCCTTTTGCCCTACACGTTGCTCGTATTGTTCGTTCGTTTCACAGTCCATAGAGGGCTGCATGAAACTTATACCCGAGTATGTGAACAAGCTTTGCGAGGAGATAATCTATACCGCAAAGATAACTAAGAAGATCGGTCTGAAACTGGATACTGTATATTTTGGCGGCGGCACACCTACCACCCTTACAGCAGCACAGCTTGACAGGGTGATGAAGGTAATAGCCGACAACTTTGATATGTCAACAGTTCGTGAGTATACGGTAGAGGCGGGCAGACCTGACACCATAACAGAAGAAAAGCTGCAAGTGCTAAAAGCTAATGGCTGCGGACGTGTATCAATAAATCCTCAGACGTTGAATGACAGCGTGCTTGAGGCTATCGGCAGAAAACACACAACGGCACAGTTTTTTGACAGCTTTAAACTGGCAAGAAAGGTCGGTTTTGACTCTATAAATACTGACATAATCGCAGGTCTGCCGACAGACACCGTCGAGAGCTTTATGGAAACCATAGACAAGCTTATTGAACTTGCACCTGAAAATATCACGGTGCATACGCTTTCTATAAAACGTGCGGCAAGGCTCAATCACAGCGGCGACAGGGAAGTGCTTAAAAATCCAGCGGACAAAATGGTGGAGTATGCAACAAAAAGACTGCTTGAGAGCGGTTATCTGCCGTATTATCTTTACAGACAGAAGAATATGCTTGAAAACCTTGAGAACATAGGCTGGACAAAGCAGGGTCATGAAAGTCTTTATAATATTTATATAATGGAAGAGGTCCAGACCATTCTTGCAATGGGTGCAGGCGGTTCGACAAAGCTTGTTGACAAAGCAGGCGGTCGGCTTGAACGTGTGTTCAATTACAAATTTCCGCTTGAATACAACAAGCATTTTGAGCTTATGCTCAAGCGAAAAAATGAGATAGAGGAATTTTATGCTAAAGAAGAATGAGATAGTCAGGCTTGAAATAAGCGGCATGACCAATGAAGGAAATGGTGTAGGAAAGCACGAGGGCATTGCAGTTTTCGTGCCTTTTACTGTTATTGGCGACGTTATAGACTGCAAGATAGTGAAAGTTTGCAAGACTTACTGCTATGGCATTATTGAAAATATTGTAAGCGTTTCTGCACACAGGGTAGAGAACGACTGCCCTGTATATTCAAAGTGTGGCGGCTGCTGTTTTCGTCATATGAGCTATGAAGAAGAATGTCGTGTAAAAGAGCAGTTTATCAAGGATTCTTTTGAGCGTATAGGCAAAATATACCCTGAGTATGACAGTTTTGAGGGCTGCAAGCAGCTTGTGGGATACCGCAACAAGGCACAGTATCCTGTTGCAGAGCAAGACGGCAGGGCAGTGTGCGGCTTTTATTCAAGACGTTCTCACCGTGTATGTGACCACACTGATTGTGCGTTGCAGCCCGCCATATTTAAGGCAATAGCTGATGATATAATGACTTATGTAAATGAGCGAAAGATAAAGGCATACAATGAAGAAACTGGCAGTGGTTTGCTAAGGCATATTTATCTCAGGCGGGGTGAACATTCAGGTAAGATAATGGTCTGTCTTGTGATAACTGATTTGAAAAAGCGTGGTGTATTTGATGCACTTGTGGGTGAATTATGCAAAAAATATGCTGATATAAAGAGTGTTGTGTTCAATGAAAACAGCCGCAAGACCAACTGTATTCTGGGGCAAAAACTTGTTACAGCATATGGCAGTGACACGATACATGATATCATGTGCGGAAATGACATTGAGATATCGCCTTTATCATTTTATCAGGTGAACACGTTGCAGGCTGAACGGCTTTATGCCATTGCAGCTGATTATGCTCAGCTTACGGGAAAAGAAACGCTGCTGGATCTCTATTGTGGTGCAGGTACTATTGGTTTGTCCATGAGCAAAAAGGTGAAAAAGCTAATAGGCGTCGAGATAATCCAGCCTGCCATAGACAATGCAAAGCGAAATGCGGCTGCTAACAATGTTACCAATGCTGAATTTATATGTGGTGACGCAGGAAAGATAGCGGAGATACTTTACAGCCGAGGAGAGCGGCCTGACGTGATAATAGCCGATCCGGCCAGAAAAGGCTGCACAAGGGACGCACTGGAATACATGGCGAAAATGTCACCAGACAGGATAGTTATGATATCATGCAACCATGCCACGGCAGCCAGGGACTGTGCTGTGCTGGAAGAGTTGGGGTATATGACGGTCAGGGTCAAGGGCGTGGATCTGTTTGGGAGGACAGGGCACGTTGAGTGCGTGGTTCTGTTGACTAAAGTACATAATTGATAGTGTGAAAATGCTCGAAATATAAGGCCTTTCCGAGGATTTGGACATAAATCTAGGTCCTCGGATTTTTTGCGTTTTGATAGCTGCAAAGAGGTTGATTTTTATAGTTGGATAGATAGAAGTATTGATTTGGGGTTGAGTAGACAAGGAAATTGAATTTAGATGTCCGTTTTTTTGGATACCTTATTTGATAGTATTATTGTACAGATATCAAGTAGTAAGTCTGTTCTTCATACGTATTCATATGAAAACATATATAATCATATAAAACAAGTTGAAAATGAGAGTGGAAAGTGCTAAAATAAGTCATGGTTCATTTTTAAAGAGAGGAATTCGATATGGATAATAAGAGTGAGGATAGATGGATAGGCATTGAAGAAGCGGCAAGCTATCTTGATGTCAATAAAGATACAATAAGAAACTGGATAAAAAAGGGAAATGGAATTCCAGCACATAAAATC
>UQAR01000059.1 GCA_900539095.1 uncultured Ruminococcus sp. | reverse complement strand
TGGGCTCGGAGATGTGTATAAGAGACAGGTTATGATATTAATAAGAGCGAAAAGGTGAGTTATGTCCACATGATCTCACCTGATTTTTTTGTGTTTTATTTTTGATATATGGAGGAAAAATGATATGCCTACAAAATATGTCTTTGTAACAGGCGGTGTTGTTTCAGGTCTTGGCAAGGGTATAACTGCTGCGTCACTGGGAAGATTGCTCAAAGCAAGGGGCTACAGCGTTACCATTCAGAAATTTGACCCGTATATAAATGTCGATCCGGGCACAATGTCACCTTATCAGCACGGCGAAGTATTCGTTACAGATGACGGTGCGGAAACTGACCTTGACCTTGGTCACTATGAGAGATTTATCGACGAGAACCTTTCTATCAACTCAAATGTTACCACAGGCAAGATCTATTGGACAGTTCTTAATAAGGAGAGAAGAGGAGATTACCTCGGCGGTACAGTTCAGGTCGTTCCTCACATCACAAACGAGATAAAGGATCGTCTTTACAGAGTAGGCAAATCTACAAATACAGATATAGTTATCACAGAGATAGGCGGAACAGTCGGTGATATCGAGTCAACACCGTTCCTTGAGGCTATCAGACAGGCGTCTATCGAACTTGGCAGAGAGAACTCCGTGTTTATCCACGTTTGCCTGCTGCCATACATCTCAGGCTCTAAGGAGCTTAAATCAAAGCCTACACAGCATTCCGTAAAGGAACTGCTTTCTATAGGCATCCAGCCTAATATCCTTGTTCTCCGTTCTGAAATGGAGATTCCTGAGGATATGAAACAGAAGATAGGTCTTTTCTGTAACGTAAGAGCAGAGGACGTTATCCAGAACCTCACAGCACCTTCACTTTATGAAGTACCACTGTGGCTGGAAAAAGAGGGACTTGCAGACGTTGTGTGTCACCACCTGAAACTTGAGTGCAGACAGCCTGATCTGAGAGAGTGGCAGGAAATGATAGGCAGAGTCCACAGCTGCAACAAGAAGGTAACTATCGGACTTGTTGGTAAGTATGTTGAACTTGAGGACGCATATCTTTCAGTTGCCGAGGCACTTCGCCACGGCGGTTTTGAAAACAGTGCAGACGTTGATATCAGGTGGATACAGTCAGAGAATATCAATGAGAACACTGTCGCTGAAATGCTCCATGGCTGTGACGGTATAATCGTTCCCGGCGGCTTTGGCGACAGAGGTATCGAGGGCATGATAGAGGCTATCAAATATGCAAGAGAGCATAAGATACCAATGTTCGGTATCTGCCTTGGTATGCAGATGTCAGTTGTCGAGTTCGCAAGACACGTTGCAGGACTTGAGGGTGCAAATTCATCAGAGTTCGGCGACACTCCGTATCCTGTTATAGACATTATGGATTCACAGAAGGATATCACAGAAAAGGGCGGCACGATGCGTCTTGGCCTTTATCCTTGTAAGCTTTCAGATGATTCAAGATGTGCTGATATCTATTCAGCACCGCAGAACCTTATCCGTGAGCGTCACCGTCACCGTTGGGAATTCAACAACGAGTACAGAAAGCTCCTTGAAGACAAGGGTCTTATGCTTGCTGGTCTTTCACCTGACGAAAAGCTTGTTGAGATAGTTGAACTTCCAAAGGACGTTCACCCATGGTTCGTAGGTGTTCAGTTCCACCCAGAGTTCAAGTCAAGACCAAACAGGGCACACCCTCTGTTCAGAGATTTCATCAGAGCGTCTGTTGAGTATTCTGAATTTGGCGAAAAAGAATAATCGAATTTTTGCAGGACAGGCATATTTTTGCTTGTCCTGTTTTTTGTATTGTTTTATGCGTTTTAAACGAAATACTGTTGACATTTGCTTGTGATATGGTATAATATATATAAATACTTTGGTATTGATCTTATAATAAAGGAGAAAAAACAATGGCTGATTTGAAAGGTACAAAAACTGAGGCAAACCTGCTTGCTGCATTTGCAGGTGAATCACAAGCAAGAAATAAGTATACATATTATGCCAGCAAGGCAAAGAAAGAGGGCTATGTGCAGATAGCTAATATCTTTGAGGAAACTGCTGCAAATGAAAAGGAGCACGCAAAAATATGGTTCAAGCTGCTCCATGACGGTATCCCTTCAACTGTGGAAAATCTTAAAGACGCCGCAGAGGGTGAGAACTACGAGTGGACTGATATGTATGCAGGCTTTGCTAAAGAGGCTCGTGAAGAGGGCTTTGAGCATATCGCTGTCTTGTTTGAAAAAGTCGGCGAGATAGAGAAAGAGCATGAGGAAAGATATAAGAAACTTCTTGCTAACATAGAGGGCGACCTTGTGTTCTCAAAGGACGGCGACTGCGTATGGCAGTGCATAAACTGCGGTCATATCGTTATCGGTAAAAAAGCTCCTGAGGTATGTCCTGTCTGTGCACACCCACAGTCATATTTTCAGGTCAAAGCAGATAATTATTAATATCGATCCTTCTGAGCAGGCTGGCGTGTTGGCATGTCAGCCTGCTTTTTGGTATGAGCGACTTGAAAAATAACATAAAATATGCTATTATTGTGTTAGGAACAGTATCGCATTACGGAATGAGCCTATAATAAAAGAGAGGAGGACGTCACTATGCTCAAGGATCTTGAAAAGCCTATAGAATATTTAAAAGGCGTCGGCGAAAAACGTGCCGAATGTTATGAGAAATTAGGCGTAAAGACAGTATATGACCTGCTTTGTCATTATCCAAGAAGTTATATTGACTATACCTCCCCCGTGCCCATAGCCGACGCACCAACAGATGAACCGTGCATTGTAAAGGGCAGGGTAGTGAAAAAACTTCCTGAGGCACGCATAAGAAAGGGTCTGTCTGTTTTTAAGGTGATTTTTACCGATGACGTCACCGACCTCGTGATAGTTATTTATAACAGCGAGTATATGTATAGACAGCTGGAAGTTGATAAAGAGTATTACCTCTGCGGCAGGATAACAGGCAACCTTGTGAGAAAAGAAATAAATTCTCCCGTGATACTGCCTGCGGATACGGAGGACAAGATACAACCGCTGTATCACCTTACAGAGGGTCTGAGTCAGCAGATGCTTAGAAAAACGGTCAGATTAGCACTGAGCGTTTTCAATAAGAATATCTATGAACCTCTTCCAAAGGGGATAATGCAGAAATATAATTTCTGCTCACTGGAATATGCCCTTGAAAATATCCATTTTCCAAAGGATATGCACACCTGTCAGCTTGCAAAAAATCGCCTTGTGTTTGACGAATTGCTAGTCTTGCAGCTTGGTATGCAGCTTATGAAGAGCAGAAGTCGTGAAAAAAGCGGCTGCGTTTTGAAACCGCAGGATATGGATAACTTCTATAACGCACTTCCGTTCACTCTTACAAACAGTCAGCGTTGTGCAATAGAGGATTGTGTCGGCGATATGCAGAAAGAGCAGCCCATGAACCGCCTTGTTCAAGGTGACGTAGGTTCGGGCAAGACCGCCGTGGCAGCAGGTGCAGCGTATTTTGTGTATAAAAACGGCTGCCAGACTGCACTAATGGCTCCTACAGAGATCCTTGCCGAGCAGCATTACGAGACACTCAAAGGCTTTCTCGAACCGCTAGGCGTAAAGGTGGCACTGCTCACAGGCTCTATGACCGCAAAACAGAAAAAGTCAGTTAAAGACGGTCTTGAAAACGGCGAGTATTCCGTTGCCGTGGGCACTCATGCACTTGTCCAGCAAACAACAAAATTCCAAAGACTTGCTCTTGTCATAACAGACGAGCAGCATCGTTTCGGCGTTGAACAGCGTGCAGCCCTTGCATCAAAGGGTGAAAATCCTCATAAGCTTGTTATGTCAGCAACTCCTATCCCGAGAACTCTCGCATTGATGATATACGGCGACCTTGATATATCAGTCCTCAACGAACTCCCAAAGGGCAGACAGCCGGTAGATACCTATGCCGTTACAGGCAAACTTCGTGAACGTGCTTTCAATTATGTGAAAAAGTATCTTGACGAGGGCAGACAGGGATATATCGTCTGTCCTATGATAGAGGAAAGCGATATGGATTTGCAGGACGTAAAGTCCTATGCAAAAAAGCTGTCGCAGGGCACTTTCAAGGATTACACAGTGGGACTTCTCCATGGCAGAATGAACGGTGCTCAGAAAGAACAGGTCATGAGCGATTTCAAGGAGCATAAAATAGACCTGCTTGTATCTACCACCGTCGTGGAAGTCGGCGTGGACGTACCAAACGCAGCTATAATGGTGATAGAAAATGCAGATAGGTTCGGACTGTCACAGCTGCACCAGCTTCGTGGCCGTGTGGGAAGAGGAAAATACAAATCAAGCTGTATCCTTATCACCGACAATGTGAACGAGGAAACCGTCAAAAGGCTCAAGATACTCAGCAAAACAAATGACGGATTTAAAATATCCGAAGAGGATCTCAAGCTGAGAGGACCGGGCGACTTCTTCGGCAGCCGACAGCACGGTCTGCCTGCACTAAAAATAGCAGATATGTCGCAGGATATGGATATCCTTAGAAAAGCACAGGAGGCTGCACAGCTGATAATAAGCACAGACCCTATGCTTGAACATACAGAGAACATCTATCTAAAAGAACTTGTGGAAAAATTATTTGATAATTCTATGTCAGATAATTAAGAAATATGTAAAGACATATAGCTTTACACGGCAAAACGATATGTAAAGTTAAAAAGCTTTATAGAAAGAGACAAAAAATGGAGGCATTTATGGAACCAATAAAATTTTTGAAATATATTTTGTCAAGGATAGCAATAATGCTCGTTCTTACGCTGTTTGCAGCATTTGCAGGCATGGTGCTCATACCCGCACTTGTGACTATTTTCCCGTCAGGTGCGTCAGGATCCAAAAGTTTTATGACTAATGGGAACGTGGATTCGTTTATAGGCTTTGCAGTAATGCTGGCGTTCTTTCTCAGGCTTTTCTATGACGATGGAAAGCGTCACGCTGCCTATGAGGATTGGAGCTGGGTTAATATCACTATAGTTTATCTTCTCATGCTGCTTGTGTACTTTATCCCGTCTATTTTCAGGGATTCTTTCAGTCAGGAAGGCAAGGGCGACGTCTTTTATAAAGTGCTCTATTACCCATGTATCTGGCTCAATGAGGGTCTTGGTATGAACTACCTTGTAAGCGTTATCGTGGGTATCGGACTGCTGCTGCTGGCGTCATATTGTATTTATTTCATCGCCTATAAGATCTATGTCCATAAGCACCCTGTCATACTCAGAAGTGTGAAATCTTTTAGTGCAGACAATGGCGATAATAACGTCTGAATTGTATCATTTGAACATAAAGTGGGTCATTTGCAGTCAAAAAACTGTGTGAACCCACTTTAAATATTAATAAACAAATAAAATGTTAGTTGAATTATTCTATTTGTACAAAATCGATAAATTTGCAGCGATTATTTTGTGGATAAAAATTCACTTAAATGCCCCTTAATCTCTTGCTAAAAGATGAAAATAATGTTATAATTATAAAAATGCGTTTTGTGTATTCTTAAAGATTTTTGTGACGAATGTACAAAATGTATAAATAAGTGGAGGTGTATCTACATACTATGAAGAAATTTTCCTATGTTGCTAAGGATACCTCAGGAAAAACCATAAAGGGTATCTACGAGGCTGAGGATGCACAGGAAGTACTGGACAAGATCCACGAACAAGGTCTGTTCTGTATAAGCTATACAGAGGCACTCGGAGGTGCAGGAAAACAGACTGTTCACAAGTTCAACACAAAGGAACTTGCCTTCTGCTGCCGTCAGCTTGCAGCAATGATGACATCAGGTCTTACCATTGTAAAGGCTCTTGACATTCTTTATAAGGAGGAAGAAAACAAGAGTGCAAAGGAAGTCTGGAGAAGTGTTTACGACGACGTACAGAAAGGTCAGAGCTTTACTGAGGCTCTTGACACGAGAAGAGGAAGTTTTCCTGACTTTTTCATCTCAATGGTAGACGCAGGTGAAACCTCCGGTACGCTGGATATGACCATGCAGCGTCTGAGCGACTACTACGCAAACTCAAACAAATTGAACAATAAGGTAAAGAGTGCGATGACGTATCCTATCATACTGGGTGTTCTTTGTATCGTCATGGTAATCGGTATGTTTACGTTCATCATGCCTATATTCGCAGGACTTATGTCAGAAGATCAGATGCCTGCACTTTCAAAGGCACTTTTCGCATTCAGTGACTTCTTCAAAGCAAAATGGTATATCATTCTTATCGTAGTCGTTGCATTGGTATTCGGCTGGATATACGCTTTGAAAGTACCGTCAGTCAGACTTAAATTTGACTATATCAAGATTAAAATGCCTGCCGCAGGTAAGCTTATAGTAAAGATCTATGAAGGCCGTTTCGCAAGAACTCTTTCATCACTTTACTCCAGCGGTATCCCAATGGTTGAATGTCTTGAACGTTCATCAAGAATACTTGGAAACGCTTATGTAGATAAGATGTTTATTCAGGTAGTCGATGAAGTTAAGCAGGGTGCTCCGCTTTCAGCGTCACTTGCAAAGACTGAGATATTTGAAGGAATGTTTACTTCTATCATCTATGTCGGTGAAGAATCAGGTGCTCTTGATGAGATCCTCGAAAAGACCGCTGACTACTATGAGGAAGAGGCAGACGCAGCCGTTACAAGACTTGTAGGACTTATGGAACCATTGCTCATCGTATTCATGGGTGTTGCTATTGGTCTTTGCCTTGCAGGTATCTTCCCAATGCTCTACGGTTCACTGTCAGGTCTGGAAGAATAACAGTCTGCTGTTTTTGTTCGTTAATTTTAAATATCTCCTCTCCGGTAAAATGGAGAGGGAAGATATTTGTTTTGAAAAATAATTTAAGAGGTGAAGGAATAAATGCTATCATTTGATATTTCTGATAGACAAATCAACATTGTTAAAGGTGACAACTCCTCTAACAAGATAAGGATCGAAAGATCCTTGCAGGTAGACGTTCCTGAGGATATGATCCTCAATGGTGAGGTAATCAACCTTTCAGGTCTTTCTGAACTGCTGCTCACACAGGTCAAGGCTGAGGATATGATGGATAAGGACGCTATCGTTACTTTCTCATCAAGCAACATTGTATTCAAAGAGCTTGTTGTTCCAAAGGCTAAGGGTAATGAGTTCCTGCTTATGGTACAGAACCATATGAGCCAGGAAATGGGTATCACAGATGAGTATTCTATCTCATATACAGTAGTAGGTGAGGCAGGAGAGGATAACCCTGGAGCAGTTAAGGTGCTCGCAACAGCCTGCCCAAGTACGATAGTTGAAAGCTACAGAAAGCTTTTCAATATCATGGGCATGAACCTCAGATCTGTTAATATCGGATGTAACTCTATCGCAAGAATCGTTCTTGCAGATAAGTCAAATATGGAAAAGATGCCACTTCTGGTTTGCCAGATAGATAAGAACTTCCTCGGACTTACACTTTTCGAGAACGGTCAGATGGCATTCGCAAGATATGTACCGATCTCAGAGGACGATTATGATTCTGATGATTATATCACAGAGGCTCTTAACGAGAACATCTTCAGAATGGAGCAGTTCAACAAGGCAAGAGGCGGTTCAGGACTTGAGAACGTTATCCTTTATGGCTTTATCGAGGATTATATCAAACTCGTTGACGCACTTGACGGTCTTGATATCAAGGCATCTGTACTTGGCGTTCCTGCTCAGATCACAGGTTTTGAGAACTTCGAGTTCACAGTATTTGCTAACGCTATCGGTGCTCTCTATAAGAGAAACAAAGCAACAGAGAAGATCAACCTTCTTGAAGTTGACCAGTCCACAGGTAAGGGTGGCAGCAGCGGCATGGGTTCACTGCTCATGACAGGCGGTATCTTCGCTGCGGCAGCTGCAGTGCTTATCGCAGGTGCTACACTTGTTATCCACCTCAGAAAGAATTCTATTGAGAAGGATATCGATAAGACAAACGAGCAGATAGCAGTTTGCAACGAAAAGATCGCACAGAACCAGATACTCCATAATAAGAAGACTATCATGCAGGAGTATTCAGATTATGTAAATTCCGCAAATGCTGCGCTTGAAACTCTTCCTGTAGTGTCAAGCGCAATGTTTGATGACATTAAAGATGCACTTGGCTCATTCAAGTATGAAGGCTTTACATATGACCTCGACGGCGGTACAGTAACGATCACAAATGTAGAACTTGGCAGTCAGGCAGATGTTACAACAGCTATCGAATCTCTCGTTAATACCGGACTCTTCCAGGAGGACGTAGGTTATACCGGATATACAATAGGTGAAGACGGCAGCTCTTCTGTAGTTCTTGATTCGTTGACACTTTATCTTAAAGGAGAGGGCGAGGGTAAATAATTATGAAACTGAATTATCGTGATAAATTGATTTTGATAGTAGTATTCGTACTGCTTGTAGTTGTTGCAGGATTTATGCTTTTCGTTAAACCTGCCATTGATGATTGCAGTCAGGCAAGCAGCGACCTTGAATCTGCAAAAGTTCAGCTGAGTGATCTTCAGGATCAGGTCGACAAGGATAAGAACTTGGCAGCTGAAATACAGAGCCTTTACACAAGCACTTCACAGGTAGCAGCTAACTTCTATGATTATCAGGTAGCTTACAAGGCAACTGATAAGGTTCGTGAACTTTTCGCAGTTGACGATGTAAACATCAAAAATAGTAACATGACTATCTCTGCATACGGCAGTGCAGTCCTTCAGCCGTATACATATACGTCAACAGCAACAGCTACTGATTTTGATACGAAGGTAGATGAGTATAATAACGCTGGTTCTACAGATTCAGCAGCTGACACAACTGCCGAAAACACCGATGCTAACGCTGAGCAAACAGCTCAGACCATTGGTTACTACAGCCTTGATATCCAGTTCACGAGCTCACTTTCAGGTTTCAAGAATTTTGCTGATAACCTGACTACAAACAATGAGAAGAGCATGGTCATCAAGAATGTAAACATAGAAAATGTCAACGAGAGTGAGATCTCAGGCTCTATGACACTTAATATGTATGTTCTGAAGAAACTCGCAGATCCTTCTGCCAGCTAAGAGATAACTACTTGGTAGGATAAGGAATATTTCTTGTCCTGCCAATTAGTGCTATATAATGATTAAAAATTTTATATAAGTAATTTTATTATAACTAGGAAGAAAGGTGGTAAAAAAATGAAACCAAGTTCAAGGCGTTCTGGTAACAAAAAAGGAGCCGTTTTGTTTACTGCAGTTGCAGTAATGTTAATGCTTAGTATTCTATTGACCGCCACCATATCCTTTGTTGCGGTCAATAAACAAACCACTAATGACAACTATAAGAGCCAACAGGCATATCTTACAGCATCGTCAACACTTGAAAGTTTCATCGCACAGATCCAGACAGACACAGCACCAACAACAGACCCTGAGGGAATGGTAAATCAGAAGAATGCTATCGACAATCTTAAAAAGCTTGCCAATAACAACGGCGGTAAGGGTACAACAACAACTGTTTCCTATAATGCAAAGACTGATAATACCGATAATATGGGTACAACTACTATCACTGTTGCATGGGACGGTTCAAGTACGACAGCAATGGTCGTTACTTGTGAAACGACATATCTTGGACAGACTGAGCAGGTCGCAGCCCACATAACGACACAGTCCAATGTGAAACCGGCTGAATTTAATAACACTATCGAGCTTACAGGCTCAGGCGACGTAAATTACGACAACCTGAACGTAATCGGTGATATGGCTGGTATCAACAACACCACAGGTAAGATATATAACTTTACCAACAACACTTCTATCTACGGAAGTTACCTCATGTATGGTTCTCTGAAAAACGGTAACCATTTGAACATCTACCTCAAGCCTAGCCTTGTGGACAGCTCAAAGGGTTCATCTATCACAGTTTCCGAGAATTTCTATGCAAACACAAATGACCAGTGGATCAAGTCATCTATGGCTAGAGCCGACGGTTATAACTATGTGAATATCGGTAAGACCTTTAATTGTACAAACGCATTCAAGGTCGGCTCATCAGGCTGTGAAATCGACGTTTACTGCACAGATGCTACTATCACAGGTAACGGCGGATATGAGCAGTACGGCAACCTCTACGTTTACAAGGACAGCAACGGTGCAAACGGTAATGCAGTTCTTGGTCAGAACGGCGGCGGAGCTGTTATCAACGGTAACCTTTATGTTGAAGGAAACCTGAAAATTCAGGATACTCTCAAGGTAAACGGCAATGTTTATATCTCAGGCAACACTATTGAAAATGAGAGCGGTCTGAAATTTGGTGAACCAGGACAACAGGTTTATAGAGGAGTCGCTTTTGCAAAAACTGGCAGAGATGCAGTTCCTACTATCCCAGCAAAGGCTGACGAGTATGTTTACTATCCTGAGGACTTCCTCATGAGTTCTGATAAGAATGTGACTACGATCTCTGATAAGTATAAGACATTCTATAAGACAACAGGCGGAAACACCGATACTTTTATGACATATGCAAAAAAGTATCCAAGTGGTGTAAGCTATACTTCAAAGGTTGACGGCAGTAGTGTAACAAGTAAATATGCTTTTGAGATCACAGGCAGCTGTACATGGGCTACTACAGACTTTTCAGACTGTGGCACAATGGGTAATGCTAAGAGAATACTCATTCATGTTACAGATGCAACAGGCGATATAGTTATCAGACTTTCAAATGGTTTAAATGTTGGAGATGAATACAGACCTATCATTGTAGTTAAGAATGATTCATCGAAGGACACTAACTCTGGTGCAAATCATAAGTATAACTGCTATTTCGTTTCAGATGCAGGCGACAAGATCCAGCTTCCTGGTCTTGATGTTGAGGGCAAATCGCAGCATACAAACGTAACTCCTTGTACTTACACTGTAAGTAAGTTGAAAGTTTTTGACTATGAAACTTATGTAAGAATGTATGATTCAACTGAACTTAGCAAGAGCTCAGGCGATTTGGGTCCATGCCGTTCAGACTTTGTACTTAACTATACTGACGCTGAAGTACCAGATACTTATAAGCCTGATAACGGAAGTATCATATTCCTGCTCACTGAGGGCACAACTCTTAACTGCGGAAACAATGCGTTCATTCAGGCATCGATTTACGCTCCGCAGGCAAAGATCAATATCGCAACATCAGGTATCTCTATCAACGTTCTGAGTGTGGATTATCCAACAGTTAAGTCTAATTCTATTGATACATGTGCTGTTGGCGTATTTATTGCAGAAAAGTTTGATAGTAAGAACACAGCTTGGTATGTATTCCAGAAACCTTCTGCATCTTCAATACTTTCTAATGCTAAGGGCAATGCAGGCAGCGTTGTTTATGGTTATACCCTTGACAGATACGATCATTACTAAATGAGAGAGGAGCATACTTATGAAATTAAAAAAACATAATAAAAAAGGTGTGACTCTTGTTGAGGTCATCATTGCTATGACATTGCTGTCAATGATGGCAGGTATGCTTGTAACTGTTGCAGTAAACGCAAAAAATACAAACAGGGATAACTACTTCCGCTCAAAAGAAATGAATGAGCAGGCACTTAATGCAGAGCAGTATAATGACGCTAAAAACTATGATATGAATGATATCAAAGTAAATAAGTATGTCGGTGACGGTCAGACTGATAATGATTTTGCACTTGAGGCTGACTGGGGCGATGGCATCAAGTGGAATACCACTGCTTATGGCTACAAAACAAAGCTAAACTCCATTGATTCAAAGGCTGGCTATCAGCTCAAATTCCTCCAGGGTACGAATGTAAACATTACTCCTAACGTAAATAAAGGTGAGTATTGGGTCAAGTTCTACAATGATTCAGGTGCGGAAATAACAAACTTTGTTATGACTCCTGCAATAACGGGCGGAAAGTTCTTTGACGCCAATAATAACTCTTCAGGCAATAGTGTCCCACTCACAACAGGTATAGGCGGTGTGAGCCAGTTTGGATTTATTGCAACGTCAGGCGGAGATTACTTCGGCTTTACCGAAACAAATGATGACCTCTATTCAGCTAGTCACGTTCCAAGTACATCTGATTTTATACTTTCTAATGAAACAACATTTAAAAAGTATTGTGAAACGGATTCTAATGGTAATTTTACAGGATATATAGTTATCCACTATATGGGCGGCACGACATATCTGACTCAGGCTGAGTTCGATGCACAACCATGACAGGAGGGTCAAAATTGAAAAATAAAAATAAAAAAGGTTTTACCCTTGTTGAGCTTATAGTTGTCGTTTGTATTTTCGGCATTATAATGGGTGCTATACTTAATATGATCAAGCCTACTCAGCAGATCTATAACGATACCGACGCAACAATGGAAACAAACCTTAAAGGTTCAGGTCTTGCCAATTATCTTGACGATCACCTGAGATATTCCACAAATATCCTTGTTCTCAAGGACTATTGCGGTGTTCCGGATGTATCTGCAACAGGTACACTCGGCAGCGATACAACACCATATGACAGCTGTATCGTTATCGACAATAATAATCTCAGAGGCTACAGCCTGACAAACTATTCAGGCGATGATACTGATACTGCACAGAAGAGAATGGGTGCAACAGGCTGCCTCATAGATGTTTCTCAGATCACAAGCGGCGGATTTAATTTCAACAATTCTAAAGTCGCAATGGGCGTAGATTACTATGACGTTTATAAGTATGATATCACAGCCGGAATAAACACCATAGATGATATGTACACTCTTGATTTCTCAATAGACGCATATCAGCCTGATTATTCCAACGGTTCGTACACATACGTTAAAACTAAGTTTTCAAAGGAAGCGTCAGTAAACCTTACCAATATCAATATCGATAAGGGTGACACTTATAAGATGAGAGGCTTTATCGACTTCTCAACAGCTGCTGATTATACGACCTATCCTCGGGCAACAGCACCTACAGATGCAACAACACAGCAGTCTGTTTACTATGATACAACAAATGCTAATAATACCTGTCTCTTATACACATCTCCGAGCCCACGAGACTAAGGCGAATCT
>UQAR01000058.1 GCA_900539095.1 uncultured Ruminococcus sp. | reverse complement strand
GAGATTCGCCTTAGTCTCGTGGGCTCGGAGATGTGTATAAGAGACAGAAATATCCCATGCCTGTGCCGCCAAGAAGATTGGTCAGTGGTATCTTATACAGCAGTCCCAGTATTTTTGTTATGAGAACCATTGCAAGCAATATTGCCGAGCCTTTTATAAAGCCTTGTCTTTTCATTTATAAACCTGCTTTCTTACTTGTTTTTATATGATTTTATGCTGCTTGGGCGGCTTATATTACGGTTTGTCCTTATATAAGGCGGCAATGGGCGTTGTTAAATTTGCACAAAAATCGGTCTGTGGGATATAAATGTGAAAAAAGTTTGCGTAAACCCTTTATTTTATGGGAGAAATGTGCTATAATCATATTGTGTATTTTTAAGAAAAAGAGGTAAAATGCTATGACTTATAATTTTTCAGAAAAGGTTTCTCATTTGCAGGCGTCTGCTATCAGAGAGATACTTAAATTTACAGCTGACCCTGAGGTGATCTCTTTCGCAGCAGGCAGCCCAGCGGCTGAGGCTTTCCCAGTGGACGAGCTTAACAGGATATCGGCTGAGATATTCAAGAATGATCCATTCGGTGCTTTGAAATACAGTGTTACTGAGGGATATACTCCGCTGAGAGATCTTCTCAAAAAAGAGCTTGAAAAGAAGGGCGAATTTGACCCTGAGAGAGATGACCTTATTATAACGAGCGGTGCTCAGCAGGCTAACGAACTTGCATGCAAGGTGCTTTGCGACCCAGGCGACATTCTTTGCTGTGAGGCTCCAAGCTTTATCGGTTCACTTAATGCGTTCAAGTCATACAATGTTGAGCTGAGAGGCATAACACTTGATGATGACGGTGTTGTCCTTAAAGAGCTTGAAGAGGCTTTCGCTACAGGCAAAGTAAAGGTATTCTACATTATTCCAAACTTCCAGAACCCTACGGGTCTTACTACTTCTCTTGAAAAGAGAAAGGCTATCTATGAGCTTGCTAAGAAATACAGCGTTATGATACTTGAGGACAACCCATACGGCGACCTGAGAATAAAGGGCGAGGCTATTCCTTCTATCAAGAGCATGGACAAGGACGGTCTTGTTATGTATTCAAGAACATTCTCAAAGATACTTGCTCCTGGAATCAGAGTAGGTTATATCTCTGCTCCTAAGGAGATAATCGGAAAGATAGTTGTCTGCAAGCAGGTCGCTGACGTACATACTAACATTTGGGCACAGATGCTGGCTTACAACTTCATGAAGGACAATGATATCGAGGCACATATTGCATCACTGAGAGTGATATATAAGCACAAGCTTGAACTTATGATAGAGCAGATCGAGAAGAATTTCTCTTCAAAGATCAAGTTCACAAGACCTGAGGGCGGATTGTTCATTTGGTGCACTCTTCCAGAGGGCAGCGACATGACAGGTTTCTGCAAGAAGGCTGTTTCTGAATACAAGGTGGCAGTCGTTCCGGGCAACGCTTTCATGGTAAGCGAGTCTGACAAGACTTCTTCATTCAGAATGAATTTCTCAACTCCTACTGACGAGCAGATAATCGACGGCTGTGAGAAACTTGGCAGACTTTCAAAGGATATGTTCGGCGAATAAGCAATGAAAAAAGTTCCTTTTACGCCTTTTCAGCTAGTGCTCACGGTGATAGACACGGCGGCACTTGTGTTTTGCATGGGGTGCGACTGCTTTGTGCTGGCGGTTGGTATGACTTCCGGCACGGCAAAGCCTTATGTTACTGACCTTGTGCTTTGTATGCTGGCTATGATAATATTCATTGTGCTTGTTTTTTCAGCAGGCAGGATAAATATTTTCAGCGACAGTGTTGACCCTGAGGCGGACGCTGCACCTGCGGTGTCGGCACTGAGGACGTATTTTTGTATGCTATTTTTGGATATTTCAGGTGTGCTGTGTTTTATGCTGGCAGGTGCACTGGGAGTTGACTGGGCTAAAAAAGCGATATTTATTTTCGCTCCTGTCATTTTCGTGCTTGCGGCGGCGGTGTATTTCGTGCAGTCGGGCAGGATAGGTCTTGATGACTTTTCTGATGATGACGGTGAAGAATAATAAGACGAGGGGAGTTCTGTTATGAAAGGTGCTTTGAAAAAGGATACTGTAAGAGAGGTAAGGCACTCTTTCGGCAGATTTCTCTCTATTTTTCTAATAGTTCTTCTTGGCTGCGGATTCTTTTCAGGAATCAAGGCAACGATGCCTGATATGATAGCCACGGCGGAGGAATATTTCAGTGATAACAGACTTATGGATCTAAAGCTAATGTCCTCTATCGGCGTAAAGTCTGAGGACGTTGAGGCTGTGAAAAAGGCAGAGAACGTTGAGGGCGTAATGGCGGGGTATTCTAAGGACGTTTTCTATTATCACGAAAATCAGAACCTTGTGCTGAAGTTCATGTCCTTTAACGACGTTGTTGCTGAGGACAGCCCTAATAATCTTGACAAGCCTGTTCTTCTTGAGGGACGGCTGCCTGAGAAAAAGGGCGAATGTGCAGTTGAGGTAAAAATGAGTTCGCCTGACACTTTTAAGGTCGGGGGCAAGATAAAAATAGACGAGCCTGACACGTCTAAGAAGATAACTGATACACTGGCGGCGGATACCTATAAAATAGTCGGTATCGTTGCGTCGCCGCTGTATATAGGATATGAGCGTGACGCAACAACTGTGGGCAACGGAACTGTTGTGAGCAACGTTTTTGTGCCTGAAAGCGAGTTTGTGTGCGATTATTACACTGAGCTTTATGTGAAATTCAAGGGCACTGACGAACTTGACCCGTTTTCGGATGAGTACAAGCAGGCTGTGAAAGACAAGAGCAGTCAGGCGGTGGAGTTTTTCAAGGAGAGCGTGAACGGCAGATTTGAAAAGCTAAGCAGTGACGCTCAGGATAAGATAACGGCGGCTGAGGAAAAGACTGATATTTTGAGGCAGGCTCTTTCTTGTGATGAAAGTCAGCTGACGGAGCTTTTGAAAACGGCTCAGCAGTCGGTGAAAGAGGCTCAGGCGGCTTATGATAAGGCGGAGCAGAACGGTTCCAGCACAAGATATCTTGCACGGTCACAGCTTTTAAAGGCACAGCAGCTTGAAGAGGTGGCAGGCAGACTGCTTGATGACAAAAAATCGGGCAGCACGGCGGCTTTTGATGAATATAACGGTCAGCTGGCGGCGGCAGAGGAAGAGATAGCTGCGTCAAAAAAAGAGCTTGAAAGCGTGAAAGCTCCTGCTTTTTATCAGTATAACAGATTTGAGGCAAGTTCTGATTACAGTTCTTTCTATGGCGACGCTCAGAAAGTTGATTCTATCGCAAAGGTATTTCCGGTGTTCTTTATTCTTGTGGCGGCACTTGTGTGTCTGACCACTATGACAAGAATGGTCGAGGAGCAAAGAACGCAGATAGGCACTTACAAGGCTTTAGGCTACAGCAGTGCAAGGATAGCGGGGAAATATCTTTTCTATGCGGCGGCAGCGGCTGCGGCAGGCAGCTGTATAGGCGTTACGGTTGGATTGCAGCTTTTCCCTAAGATAATTTACAGCTGCTATCACATTTTGTATAACATTCCTGATATCGACACGCCGTTCAAGCCTGTTTATATGATACTGTGCTTGGTGGTGTCGGTGATATGCACCTGCTCGGCTGTGCTTTATGCCTGCATGAAAGAACTAAAGTCGCAGCCTTCACAGCTTATGCGACCAAAACCGCCGCAGAACGGCAGACGTGTTTTGCTTGAGCGTGTGGACTTTATTTGGAAAAGGCTTGATTTTCTCGCAAAGGTCACTGTAAGAAACCTGCTGAGATACAAAAAGCGTTTCTTTATGACTGTTGTGGGCGTGGCAGGCTGCACGGCGTTGATAGTCACGGGATTTGGTCTTAAATATTCTATAAAGACTATTGCTGACAAGCAGTTCAACGAGGTTTTCCTGTATGACGGCATAGCGGTGCTCAACTCGACTGACTTTGATGAAGAGCAGCTGGAGAGCAAGATAAGCAGCATTGAACAGGTGGACAAATTCATGCTGACACAGAGCATCGAGGGCATTGCGGAGAGCGGCGGTGAAAATCAGACGATTTCTATGGTAGTGCCGAAAACTCCTGACAGCATGGGTGATTATATCGACCTTGTTTCAGCTGAGGACGGTTCAAAGCTGGAAGTGAAAAACGGTTCTGTGATAATAACGCAGAAACTGGCTAAACTTCTTGATCTGAAAACCGGCGATACTGTGACGGTCAAGCTGAATGGTCATGAGGAAAAAAGCTTTGAGATAGGCGGCGTCAGCAAGAACTACGCTTTGCACTATATTTACATCACCCCTGAGGATTTTGAGAGCGTTTACGGTGAAAAGCCTGTTTATAATCTTTCATTTGTTGACTTGAAAAAGGATACTGATGAAAACTCTTTCAAGGAACAGCTTATTTCAAATGATGAGTTTTACGGAATAAGTTTCAAGACTGATTCAAGCAGAGGTTTTCTTAATTCCGTTGACAGCCTTGACGCTATTGTGATACTGCTTATTGTTTGTGCAGGTGGACTGGCATTTGTGGTGCTCTACAATTTGGCAAACATCAACATAACCGAGCGTGTTCGTGAGATAGCAACTATAAAAGTTCTTGGCTTTTATGACGGCGAAACTTCGGCGTATATTTACAGAGAAAATCTTATTTCCACGCTGGTGGGCATACTGGTCGGACTTGGTGCAGGAAAGATACTGCATTATTTTGTGGTCATAACCTCAGAGGTCGACCTTGTGCTGTTCAACAGGCAGCTCGTATGGTGGGCTTATGTGCTTGGTGCATTGCTCACGCTGGCGTTTGCATTTATAGTAAATCTGGTTCTGCATTTCAAGCTTAAAAAGATAGATATGGTAGAATCTTTAAAATCAGTAGAATAGACGGAGGTATTTGTAATGGATATTTTTGAGGAAACTAGCGGCACTGAGAATGTGTGCACTGTAAGTTATTTTTGGAAAGGTCTTGCACTTTTTCTCCTTGGCGTTATAATTGGTCTGTTTGTTTCGCCTATCAAGAAAGGCGTTACTATCGGTTGTAACAACAAGATAGACAAGGGTGGCTGTAATGATCATTTTGACCCTGACGAGTATTATGATGATTATGATTTTGATGATGATGAAGATGATTTTGACCATGATGGCGTAAAATTTTAACGAAAGGCGAATATTGATATGAAACTTGGCATGGTAGGACTTCCTAACGTAGGAAAATCAACACTTTTTAACGCACTCACAAATGCAGGTGCTGAATCTGCAAACTATCCTTTCTGCACCATTGAACCGAACGTTGGTATCGTTTCAGTGCCTGATGAAAGACTTGACAAGCTGGCTGAGATGTATCACCCTGTAAAGTTCACACCTGCGACACTTGAATTTGTTGACATTGCAGGTCTTGTAAAGGGTGCATCAAAGGGCGAGGGACTGGGCAACAAGTTCCTTTCAAACATAAGAGAGGTAGACGCTATCGTTCACGTTGTAAGATGTTTTGATGACCCTAACATCATTCACGTTGACGGTTCTATAAATCCTCGCAGGGATATTGAAACTATCGACCTTGAACTTATTTTCTCAGACGTTGAGCTTATCGAGAGAAAGCTTGACAGAACTAAGAAGGCAATGAAGGGCGACAAGTCATTGGCTGCTGCGGTAGAGTTTCTTGAAAAGCTCAAGGAGCATCTTGAGAGCGGCAAGCCTGCACGTTCATTTGAAATGACAGAGGACGAGCTTGAGATACTCAAGGAAACTCCGCTGCTTTCACTCAAGCCTGTTATCTATGCGGCTAACCTTTGTGAAGATGATTTCAGAAATAACATTGAAAGCAACGAGCACTACAAGGAAGTTTGCGAGATAGCTAAGAACGAGGGCTCGGCAGTGTTCCCGATATGTGCACAGATAGAGGCTGAGATATCTGACATGGACGATGAGGACAAGGCAATGTTCCTTGCTGACCTTGGTCTTGAAACTTCAGGTCTTAACAGAATTATCAAGGAGGGTTATTCTCTTCTTGGACTTATCTCATACCTTACAGCAGGCGAGCCTGAGGTAAGAGCATGGACTATCAAGAAGGGCACAAAAGCTCCGCAGGCGGCAGGAAAGATTCACACCGACTTTGAAAAGGGCTTTATCAGAGCCGAAGTCGTTTCATTTGACGATCTGATGAGCTGCGGTTCTATGACTGCGGCAAAGGAAAAGGGTCTTGTTCGTCTTGAGGGCAAGGATTACGTTATGCAGGACGGCGATATCGTGCTGTTCAGATTCAACGTTTAATATTTGAATATCGTTAAGGCAGGCTGAAATATGCCTGCCTTTTTTATGTGCAATGTGTATGATTTTTGTTGTTATATTTGTTAAATATCACAAAAGTAATTTTATTTTGTATTATAGATTTTTTCATATATTGATGATAAAATGTGATAGTAAAAAATTATAAAGTGAATGTAAAGTGATATTTTCGGAGGAAAAGTAATGACAAAAAACATGACAACGGGCAGTCCGTTCAAGCTTATAATGAGCTTTGCACTGCCGCTGCTTATAGGCAACTTGTTACAGCAGACATACAATCTTATTGACGCCGCCATTGTGGGAAGATTTCTTGGTTCAGACGCTCTTGCAAGCGTTGGTGCGTCAAGCAGTGTGCAGTTTTTGGTGCTTGGTTTCTGCATGGGAACAGCCTGCGGTTTCGGTGTGCCTATTGCAAGACATTTCGGTGCAGGGGACATAAAAAAGCTGAAACAGTATTTTTATAACTCCATAGTTATAACGGCTGTCACGGCTTTGGTGCTGACAACTGTTTGTGCGGTATTTTGCAGCGAGATATTAGACCTGCTTTCAACGCCTAAAAATATTTTCGGCGACGCTTACAAATATCTGCTTGTTATCTTTCTTGGAATACCGTTCACGCTTTTGTATAACCTGCTGTCCAGCGTTCTGCGTTCTGTTGGCGACAGCAAAACACCGTTTGTGTTTCTTGCCATTTCAACAGTTTTGAACATTGCTCTTGACCTTGTGTGCGTTATTGTGTTCAGATGGGGCTGCATGGGTGCGGCTATCGCTACGGTCGTTGCTCAGGCGATAAGCGGAATACTTTGTGCTATATTCATTATGAAAAAGGTCAGCGTGCTAAAACTTACCAAAGAGGACAGAGTGATGTCAAAGCCTGCGGTGCTCAACCTTATTATAATGGGCTTTCCTATGGGACTTCAGTATTCAATAACCGCTATAGGTTCAATGGTAATGCAGTCGGCAAACAACAAGCTTGGCAGCATTTATGTTTCAGGATTCACGGCTGCGGCAAGGATAAAGCAGTTCACAATGTGCCCATACGACGCTTTTGCTACAGGTGCGTCGGTATTTGCCAGTCAGAACCTCGGAGCAGGAAATCTCAAGCGTATCAAAAAAGGCATACGCATAGGCGTTGGCGTGGGCATGACATATGGAGTAATAGCCGGAATTGTACTCATATTCTTCGGCAGAGAACTTTCACTGATATTCGTAAACAAGTCGGACGTTGAGGTACTCGCTGCATCGGCTAAATATCTTTTCTACGCAGGCTTTTTCTATTGGACGCTGGGCATACTCAATACTTGCAGAATGTGCACGCAGGGTCTTGGATATTCGGGACTTGCCATATTCTCAGGCGTAACTGAAATGATTGCACGAATTTCTGTGAGCATGATATTTGTTCCAAAGTTTGGTTATCTTGCTATCTGTTTCACAGATCAGGCGGCTTGGGTAGCGGCTTGTCTGTACATAATACCTGTTTGCATACACTGCGTAAACAAAGCAGGTAGGCACATTGCAGGCGAACATGGTTTTCCTTTGGAAAATAAATAAACTAAAGGCAGCTCTGATGAATCAGAACTGCCTTTTTATTATACGCTTTTGTTTATGGCTTTTGTTCTTATAGCAACGTCTGCTGATTTGATAGGATTTACAGTGAAAACGCTGCGTAACGCTCTTTTAATTTCTCACTGCCTGAGCCTAACATCTCACTTTTTACGGTTTTATCAAGCTTTTCACGAAAATCATACCGAAAGAGTCTCGAGTAGCATCTTGTTGTAATTTTTCTCAGCAGGTCATTGTTTCTTGGCTTTGTGATGTCAAGATAATCCATTGCAAGGGCTATGATCTGCTGGTCAAAACTAAGCTCTTTCAAGGCGTTTTCAAGATTGATAAGGCTTACTTCACTTTCGTTATATATCATTAGTTTTCTTCTCCATATTATTTATAGCACTGTAAAGTGCAAGTTTTTGCGTGCAAAGTCTTATGTACCGCATGGTATCTGCGGCGGCGAAAAATATTTCATTTCTGCGGTCTGCCATTTTTGATATACCCCTGTGCCAGTATGACGTAATTTTTGTGCTTATCTCTTAGCATTTTGCCGCCAATAGTTTCGAGAGTCGATATGAAAGCTCTATGTTCTGCGGTGTATTTTGCGGTGACTGATATATGCCTGTTACAGCTGTCTTTTATGGTCAATATTTGCAGCTGCGTGTGTTTGTCAAAGAAAGATGCGGTACATTCCTGTGGGTGCACAAAATATGATCTGTCGGTCTCTTCGTCGCTGTTGGTTTCTGAAATCTTTTTGGCAAGTTCAGCAAAATCACTGATAATAAGTTCACGGAGGGCAGTGCAGTTAAGCTGAGCTGAGCAGGACTAACACAAGTGACTTCAGTCTTTGAAGATGATGACAGATGCCCTATGCTAACCTTGGCATTTTTCAGCTTTAACTCCGTGTGCATATAATTGTTCAGCGGCGTATCGAGATTCCATATGACGGTGGTTTGTTCTCTGAACCGTTTTGAACGTTTTTCATAGAATGTGGGTTGCAGGTCGCTGTATGTGAAAAAACGCTGTGGTGAACGTCTGTCTGTATTGAGAAAATAGTAAACATAGCCCTCATATTCGCCGCTGACGGCTCGTGTGCCTATGGGCAGGATATCCAACGTGCCCATACGGTTAGAATATTCTCTGCGGAATGTGCCGAGCATTTCTTCGGTGATATCTCCCTTTGTGAGCCTGTTTACGCTGTCTGCATATTCAAACATTCTAGCGGCAAACTCCTGCGGACTGAATGACGCACGTCTTGTAATGCAGTCTTTTAGCCTTGCTCCAAGTTCACGCATTTGTCTTTCTGCCTCAGCCTCTTTCAAAGCACGCTTATACCTTTGTTTGAAAGCTCGGTCAGCGTTTGTTCTGTTGCCAGAGCGATAGCTTTGTCTATGGCGTCCAAAATATCATCTCCTATGAAAATATCCTGCCGATATAGTTCCCAAGCTTATCAGGGGTCAGGCTGCCTACAAATGCACCGATATCCGCAAGGAGCATTCTTGACGCACAGGTGCGGCACGCCTCTTCTATCGTGAAACTGTCTGCTGTGAGGCTTTCTTCGCTTTCGTCATTTTGTGTGATAATGCAGTAGGTGTACATTTGCTGTACGAAATCTTGTACAGATAGATCTGGTCGCTCATTACGGATATAAGGCTGTCTTGTATTTCAGCAGGAGTATGGGTTATTTCTTCAAATCGTGCAAAGATACCTTTTTCCATACCTATGAGCAGGTGAGCGGGCACAAGGGCCTCACGGCTTTAGGTGAAAGCATCCAGTTTTCAGGTTTTCTGCCTGTGTCGGCGTTTTTTAAGGCGTTAAGCTCGTCTTTATATCTCACTTCCACAGGTGGTTTTATGTAATTATTAGTCATGACAAATTATATCCTAAGCGTTAATTAAGCATTAATAATTATATTATATTTTAATGCTTTTTACAATACAAGCAAGGATATTCAGCTTTATAAACAACGAACAGATGTTTTGATTGTGCAACTTGACAGCGGTGGTGAGTTTGGGATTTTGGACACAAAAAAACCGCTCCGCATTTCTGCGAAACGGTTTTGTGTATGAGAATGAAATTATCTCTTTGAGAACTGTGGAGCACGTCTTGCGGCTTTGAGACCGTACTTCTTTCTTTCCTTCATTCTTGGGTCACGAGTGAGGAAACCTTCCTTCTTGAGGAGAGGTCTGAACTCGTCGCTTGCCTGAAGAAGAGCTCTTGAAAGACCGTGTCTGATAGCACCAGCCTGACCTGTAACTCCACCGCCTGTTACTGTGCAAACAATGTCATACTTGTCTGTTGTATCAGTTACAGCGAATGGCTGACGAACGATGAGCTTGAGTGTCTCAAGACCAAAGTAATCGTCGATATCTCTGCCGTTTATTGTGATCTTACCTGTACCCTCGTAAACACGAACACGGGCAACAGAATGTTTTCTTCTACCTGTGCCATAGAAATATGGCTGCTTTGATTCGTACATCTAAATTGCTCCTTCCTTACAGTTCGTATTTAACTGGTTTCTGAGCAGCGTTGTTGTGCTCAGCACCCTTGTAAACTCTGAGTCTCTTTGCAGCGGCTCTGCCGAGTGTGTTGTTAGGGAGCATACCCTCAACAGCTATCGTCATAGCTCTGTCTGACTGGTTAGCCATCATATCTGAATACTTGATCTCCTTGAGACCGCCGATCCAGCCTGTGTGCCACTTGTAAGACTTCTGATCAAGTTTCTTGCCTGTGAGAACAGCCTTATCTGTGTTGATGATGATTACATGGTCGCCGCAGTCAGCGTGTGGTGCGTAAGTTGGCTTGTGCTTGCCACGAAGAATGTGAGCAGCCTTAGCAGCAACTCTACCGAGTGACTGACCTTCAGCGTCGAGAATATACCATGTGCGAGTAATGTCGCCTGCTTTTGGCATATAAGTTGACATATTATTTCCTCCATTCAGAATTATAAAAAGTCTGTTCACAGCCGCATTTTCGCCCTGTGAACTCACAACGTTGTTTATTATACAACAGCTTACCCCGATTGTCAATAGTCAAAACGCCGAATTTTTAATTTATATCCCTCATTCTCTTTAATTCTCTCCGTTTTGCTCCGTTTCTCTCGATTTCTCTTAATTCATTTCACTTTTTGTTCCTATATCAATATATATAGATATCAGCAGATAATCAGAGATAATCAACGCATTAATAAGATATATTAAATAAATGCCTGTTCATGTTTGAAAATATGCAAATTCGCTGATATTTAGCTTACACACATAGCTTTATTCATCATCAAAAGAGAAGATATCCTCCACAGATACGCCGAAAACCTTGGCTATATCCATTGCAAGCTTTAATGACGGGTTATACTGTCCTTTTTCAAGACGGATTATGGTTTCACGCCTGACGCCGACCTTTTCGGCTAAGTCCCCTTGTTTCATATCCAGCTTTGCACGGTATTCCTTGAGCTTTGTTTTAAGTTCAGGCATTACTCGTCCTCCTCATCGGTGCTGAGCTTTCCCTCTTGGTGGAGGAAAAATCCGCTTTCAAGGGTCATATAACTGAACCAGAATATAAACCATACTTGATACAGTCTGTCGCTGTTTATCTTTATGGTTATACTTCCGTCCCAGAACATTGATATAAAGATCGCTACTGCTAGTATTATCAAAAACACGGTTGTGATATTTTGATGTGCCTTGAGCATATTTTCTTTTGCCATTTCGTCCTCTTTGTCAACTTTCTGACAGCTTGCATACAGCCATACTATCGCTAATAAAGCCGTTACCGCAGCCAGTACAACGAATATTACAGTCGCCCATTTTGTATCATCAAGTTTGTAATGCTCCACCGTGTTTTCAAATATCTCCGTAATAAGTATCCCGATACCTGTAAACATACGCTTTTGGTGATATTCTCTCAGAGTTATCTTTTTCTTTTCTTTTTTCTCTTTCATTTTTATCCCTTCTAGTCCTCGTCATCGTCAAACTTGCTTTCAAAATACAGCCCTATAAAATTGTATACCGCATAGCAATACCATATCAAACCGGTTATAACATATTCGTTCAGCGTTATCTTCAAGTTTCCTAATATCTCAGAGAACAAGGTCGTAACTGAAATAAACAGGCACGCTAACGTAAACAGGAATGATATAAAAGTTTGATTGACCTTTGCTGTTGTCTGCTGGGCAAGTTCATCATCTGTATCTCTTTTGCCCACTGTGGATATTATTTTTGTTATGCACACGGCTATCAGTGCTAGCGTTACCAAAGATACGATAAGATTTATCACATTGGTGAGCGTATGTCCTTTTTTGATATCAGGCAGGAACTTATCCATGACCCAATAGAATATCCACATTGAACCGCCTGCTGTACCTAAGATACCCATAAGTTTGTAGTATTTTTTATATGATATCTTGTTTGATATTTCATCAGTTTTGTTTTTCACTGCTATCTCTTCTTTCTTTTGTTCTTTACACGGCAGTATAATCAAAGTGACTTATTTATCACCTTGTGTGACAATTATATCACCTTTGTTTTGCTCTGTCAATATAAAAGTGACAAATTTATCACTTTTGTGCAGGTATACAAACTGTGTGACAACTGATCGTGCACATTTATGTATAGTGACAATAAAAAGAGCGGAACAATGTCCGCTCTAAAAATTATTCTGCTGATGAACTTGAACTATCAGTATCGCTGCTGTCGCCGCCGTTAATGAAGATAGCTTTGCAAACTGAGCTGAAATCTTCATCTCTGAGAGAAACGTCATTTTTCACAACGTCTGATATAGCGAACTTTCTGTAGGTGAAACCGTCATATACTATTAAAAAGGAAATAGTGTAGTTATCAGAGCCATGTTTGCCTTTTACTGTTACTGTGTAGTTGTGCCCGTCCTTTGTGCAGTCCCACTCAGCGTCATCGCCAAGGTATGAGGCTATACATTCGCCTATTATCTTTGAAGAGCTACCTGAGAAGTTGTCAAGGCTTTGAACGTAGCTGTTCTGTGCTGAAACGGTCATGTAGTCAGCGTCGATTTTAATGCTTTGTGTAAACCCGTTCATGAACAGGGCAGCGATAATGAAAAATCCGCACATTATCGCTTTGTAAAGCTCTCTGCCACACAGCTTTTCACGCTTGTATACATAAACCGGCGTGAGCCATACCCATTTATAAAGGTGGGTGGCGGCAATATCATGCTTTATAAGCTGCTTACAGTCTGCGACTGAACGGCCTATCATAAAAAGCGGCACAAGTATCCAAAGCACCGCTCCCGCAGTGGCTGAGTTTGCGTAGTTTTCAAGAAACAAGCCAATAAGCGGCACAAAGCATATGAACCATATCAGTCCATTGTTGAGGGACAATGCCTTTGCAGAATTAGAGTTGTTTTCAGTCTGCGGCATATTTATCGTAATATCCATTTTATCCTCCGATATCTGTCTCTTATACACATCTGACGCTGCCGACGAATTAGACGGTGTAGA
>UQAR01000057.1 GCA_900539095.1 uncultured Ruminococcus sp. | reverse complement strand
GCCTTAGTCTCGTGGGCTCGGAGATGTGTATAAGAGACAGGTGATAGAACTGGCATTAGTATAAAATATATAACATAAAAAGGTGGTTTTATTATGGCTGATTCAAAAATTTTCAAACTCGTAGATGGTGTAACCATAGATATGGTTGGTCGTGCTGTTGAGTGCTTTTTGAGAGATAAAAAAGCACTTACAACAGAAGGTACAAGTTCACCAGAAGGATATTTTGTGCAAGCAAAAGAACCAGAAAGCAAATCTTGGAAGAAACTTGCTGGTATGAGTATGGCAACACAAGTTCAAATCATTCCTGCTGGTGATATGATCACAGTAAATATTGGTGCTGGCAAGTTGTCTGATAAAGTTGGAGCAGGTGCAGTCGGAATGCTTCTTTTTGCACCTCTAGCGGTCACATCGGTAATTGGTGTTTTAGGTCAAAAAAAATTGCCACAAGAAATTTTCGATGAAATCGAAAGATTCATAATGAGTGGTGGCAAAAACGTTTCCGTGTCTTTGAGTGCGAGCAAGGCACTTAAATCAGACGAAATACTGTGTCCTAAATGTAAAACGCCTAACCACGAAGGCACAAAATTCTGCAATAATTGCGGTGAAAAACTGATAAAAGAGTGTCCAAGTTGTGGTGCTGAAGTTGCTCTCGGCATAAAATATTGTCCACAATGCGGAAGTACAATGGAAAAGGAAAACCTCTGCCCTAATTGCCATAAAAACGTTCCAGAGGGAATGAAATTCTGCCCAGAGTGTGGTAGTTCTATGGAAGTAAAAAATCTTTGCCCATATTGTAATGCAGAAGTGCCAGAAGGAATGAAATTCTGTCCTGACTGTGGTAAATCAATTTCAAAAGTAAAGACTTGTCCGAATTGTCACGCAGAGATACCCGAAGGTAAAAAGTTCTGTGGTGAATGTGGCACAAAAAATTGAATAACAATTAATAGCAATCCCTATCTTACAGCAATGTGAGATAGGGATTTTTTATTTAGGAGCAAACATATGACAATACTAACAAAAATCAATCAACTAGATAATATCGACACCATAACAGACAGATTGAAGTCGGATATATCTCAGTCAATATCAATTCTGAATACAGCATACGGAATTGACAGAGATGTATATAACGATCTCGGCGGCTTCTGCTGCATAGTCTCAAATGAAGATGATATAAAATTTCTGCTTGATAGGTGGAACGTTGATATACTCAACGATATAAGCGAAGTGACCTTAGAAATAGACGGATATATAAAAAAGCTTTTCATAATAAGTTCCGACTATGCCATTGTTGCATACATAAAAGCAAGCTTGATAGACCAATTCAGATAAATAATGAGCTGGTCTTTTTTCTTTGAAGGGAGGTTTTTCTAATGGGCTATTTTGTGGCAGGCTTTTTCGCTACTCTCACGGTTCTTGTTGTTGTCGATTCAGTACTGTAAAAAAATTTTATTGCGATTGGAGGTGAGATAATGATACTTGGACTTATAAGCTCCATTGCTGCAACTGAAAGCGTTGCAATGCTCATAGAAGGTTCTGCACTTGCAATAACTACATTCTTTGCTGCCAAAAAGGGCAAATCAGTAAGAAGAAAATAAATCCAAAACATAGGGGCTTGCTTATGTGAGTCCCTTTATATGTTCCGAAAAGAGGTATGCAGATGATAACAGAGAACAGTAAAATCGAGAATACTGTAATATTCTCAGATGATAATACACATAGATATTTACTATCAAGAATATGGAACAATTCAAAGGAAGTCCCGTTGTTCATAACTAAAACAGCAGGACAAGCTAATGGCGTTCTGCTAGACCTAACTACAAATATAATCTCATCTAATCTATACAAGCTTGGATATGGCGGTTTCTATGCGGTCAACCTATGCTCTGCCATAGATAGTAAAGCTGAACAACTCTATGATAAAGATACAGACATAATAATCAAGAAATATTTGAAGTTTGTCAATGAAGTGATTATTGCTTGGGGAACACTAACCAACAAGACTTTGAAAAAGCGAGAAGAGCATGTTCTTGATATGCTTCACAAGTCCAGTAAAAAATTGTTGTGCGTAACTGATAATCTAGGACATATGAACGTACACCCTTTGACACCTTCAGTAAGAAAAAATTTCTATATTGCTGGGTTCAAATAATCTACTACATACAGTTGTTCTTTTCTGCTGAGTCCGTGGCGAGTTTTTCAAAACTTGCCGCAACTACTCAGCAGAATTTTTTTTGAATCATAAAGATAGAACTTTCCTATGCGGCAAGTGGGGAAAAACGAGCTTTGAGGACTCAGCAGAGCAAAATTACATCTCCTTGATACAAAAAGTTTCTTTTTCAAGTTTGCAAAAGAACAATACTATATGGACTAAAAATCCAATTTTTTGAGAAAGGAGGTGGATATTTTATGGACTCGTATAAAATTGAAAGGATAACTCAAGAGGAATACAATTCTTACCAAGAGTATTCTTTCTTTCCTGCCATAATTGAAAATGATTCCTTGTGGCTTGTAAAAAGGTCTGATAAAGACAACAGCCGTTATATAAAGATCTGGATATCCATACAGCTTGAAGTAACACAATACTTAAAAGACGAGGATACCAATGAAAAGTTTCTTAATATAACAGCTAAAACACCATTCGGCTTAGAAGAGGAAGTAATATCTGCAGACTGTCTGAATAAAAAAGATATTACCGAACTTCAAAAGAAGTGGTTCTTCAATGAAGCATATTCAGACATCTTGATAAGATATCTGATACAAGCTTCTGAACAAGCTCCCCGTGTAATACTTTACAAGAGCATAGGCTGGTTTCAATATAAGAATAACCTCTATTTTAGAACAAATAGGGTTCTTCATAACAAGGAACTTGCAAGCCAATTTCAATATGCAGGAGATTTGAAACTTGACAATAAAATATCCTCAAAACCAATCTACCTGAACGCACTAAATAATTTGCTTACGACAGACGGAAGTATGTTCGCAGTAGTCGCAGGTCTATCATCAGCTCTCTTGAGCTACTTAAAGCTCACATACTCAATGGAGAACATCTTGATACACATCTATGGAGACAGTTCAAGCGGAAAAAGCACCTTTTTGAAACTTGCACTTTCAATGTGGGGCAATCCAAACGAGCCACCGCTCTTCAACGAGTGGAACTCGACAACGAACGCCATATATGCTGCATTGTCCAACAATCAAGGCATAACAGTTGGCTTTGATGAAGCAAGCTGCTCCGCACTCGACTATTCCATGCTGATATACAACCTCTCACACGGAAGAGACAAGGCAAGGTGCAACAAAGACTCAAGTCTGAGAGAGTCCAAGACGTGGTCAACAACGATCATCTCAACGGCAGAGGAATCTCTGCTCACGAAAACCAAAAAGAACAATGGGATTCGTGCGAGATGTTTGGAGTTCGACAACTTGCACATAACTCAGACAGCTGAACACGCAGAGAAAATCGACAGACTCATCTCACATAAAAATGGGATAGTAGGAGAAGATTTTGTTAGCTATCTTTATAGCAAACAACCTCGTGTTGTGTTCAATGACTTCAAGTTATGTCAAAAATATTTGTCGAGGAAACTTCAAGACAAAGCTTGTCAGATAACAGACAGAGTAATAAAACACTATGCTGTTCTTCTACAAACGGCTCTATATGCATTGAGAATAGGTATGTATATTGATACTCGTTCAATAGTCAATGTTCTTATGAAACAGCACGAATACTTGCGTGATGAAACCAAGACAGCCGAAAGTCTACACAATGCGATATGTGAGTATATAGTCACACATAAAAAGCTATTTCCAGAAGCAGAGGAATTAAGATACGACAAATCTAGTCCTTGCGAGGGTATAACGACTGAGACATCAGTACTCTTGATTGAATCTGTCTTGCAAAAAATAATCTATGCAAATAATTTCACCGATATGAAAATGGCTGTAAAGTGGCTGTACAAAGAAGGCTATCTTAAAAAGCAGTCTGGAAAGTACTATCTGAAAAGAACAATATCAGGTGTCTCCGTAAAAGTATACGAGATATTGCAAATTGATGACGATCCCGAACCTAAAATAAGAGAACCACCTAAGTTCACAGGAATAAGAGTACAAAAAAAGAATGAAATCAACGAAACAAAAAATTTGAAAGGAAATGAATAATAATGGTTATACCAAACAAAGATAATCTTACAGTAATTGACTCATCAAACAATAGCTCGCACGGTAAAGGTACATACAGTATATCTATCGTGAACACAAAGACTAATGGCAGAAGGATAAAGCTTTCCCCTGCACTTTGGCAGGCACTTGACTGTCCAACGAACATTAACATTCTGATAGATGACAAGAACGCTTATTTTGTTCCAGATGAGAATGGAATAAAAATATGTGACGGAGGTATTATATACAATACAAATTCAGTCCTCACAATAACAGAAAAGTTCAATATCGACTACTCAGGAGTTTCCTCAAGGAGCTTTTCGGCAAAATTGGAAACTGATGATAATACGAACGAGAAGTTCGCTTATGTGAACTTCATAGCCTAACTTCAAAATTCAAAGGGCAGAATTTTTTGTTCTACCCTTTGCCTAAAAATCACTTACTAAAAACGTAGTAAAAACTCTTTCATATATATATTATAATATTGCGTGGTGAAAGACGTACTACTTTATATAAAAGGAGCAAATTATTATGACGAACAAAATTGAAAATCTATGTGATATACTCACACCTCAAGATATCTCAGAGTTCTTAGGTATTTCCTATAACTCAGCCCTCAAACTTATAAAATATAATATGGTCTATTTAAAACTAGGCTCTAGATACAGAGTCACAAAGGAGAACTTCCTCAAATTTCTACAAACATCGACACCGACACAGGCAATAATCAATAAATAACAAACATAAACAAAGACTATTCCGACCTAAGCAAAATCATTTTGCTTGGGTCGTTTTCAATTATAATGAGGTGACAATCAATGAGTATAAGAACAAGAAGAAACAAAGAAGGAAAAATAACTGGCTATCAAGCAGTAGTTGAAAGAGGTGAGAATTCCACAGGCAAAAGACTAAGAGACACCAAAACATTCAAGACGAAGAAAGAAGCCGAAACCTACATCAATCAGACAAAGAGCCACATACTCAACGGCACATACATAGAGCCTAATAAAATGACTGTCTCACAGGCACTTGACGAGTGGCTCGAAACACAGGTCAAACCTACACTAGCCCCTGCAACAGTAAAATCGTATCAATATAATATCAAAAATCACATTCGTCCAGCATTGGGAAATATTCAGCTCCAAAAGCTCACAGCAATGCAGATACAGAACTTTTTGAATGCTCTTGATAAGGAGAAGAACTTGTCTCATAGGTCTATGAAGTATATTTGCGATAATCTACATAGCTGTTTGAAATACTTCACTTTCAAGAAAATGCTGTCAACAAACGAGTGCGATTTTGTTAAAGTACCTAAAAAGAAGCAAAAGCCTATAAGCAGTTTCTATTCCATAGATGAGATAAAAACGCTTATGCAGGCTGTTCAGAACGATAGATTAAGACCAGTTGTCTATCTAGGCTTAATGTCACTCAGACGTTCTGAAATGTGTGCTTTGACTTGGAGCGATATTGACTTTCAAAACAATGTGATCTCGGTGAATAAAAATCTTGTCTACATAAATGGAGAGTATATAATCGGAGACTGTAAAACAGAATCATCAAAAAGGCAAATACAAGTACCACTCACAATAATAAATCTACTGGGTGAATACAGAAGATACCAAATCAAAGAGAGAATGTATTGCAAAGAGGAATATATAGACAGAGATCTGATAGTCTGCAAATACAATGGCGACTATTTGAATCCTGCCACACTTTCAGCAAAATTTTCACAGCTATTAAAGAAATATAACCTAAGACATATTCGCCTGCACGACCTAAGACATTCCTACTGCTCAATACTCTTGAACGACCTGAATATTCCAGTCACAATAGTGTCTAAAAGTGCAGGACACGCTAACACACAAGTAACGCTGAACACATATTCTCATGTTGATTCAAAAATGCAGAAGAAATCTGCTGACGCACTTGAAGAGAACGTATTTTCAGACATAAATAAAAAGCTAGGCTAATAACAAAGGAACAGTCCACAATGAACTGTTCCTTTGTCAACTCTTAAAAAGGCTTATGTAATTCGTTCGACCATTGACGATTCTGTAAATCAGAACATTGTTCACAGTTGTCTGAACCTTATAAAGAATGATATAATCTTCTGCAACAAGCTTTCGCAGACCTTTCTTTGAAAGGAATTCATCATTGATAAGAGGTGCAATAAAAGGCTGTGTAGAAAGATTGCTGATAGATTGGTCTATCATCTTCATAATACGAGTAGCCGCTTGTGGAGCGTACAATTCACTTGCAATGTAGGAAAAAATCCTATCAAGGTCTTTCCTTGCGTGGGCGGTGAACTTAATGCTGTATATATCAGTAGCCATATTTTGCCCTCATTTCAGAAAGGACTTCCTCACCGTCAAATACATTGCCCTCTTCTACATCCTGTTCGGCTTCTGCAACGAGCTGATAGAGATGAATTTGCTCAATAAGTTTGTCATAAGCTTGATTGGACATAACTACCATATCACTATAACCATTCTTAGTGATAAAAACAGGTTCGTCAGTACTATGACAAAGCTCAGATATTCCGCTTGTGTTTTTCAAATCTTTGATAGGAATGATTTTTGGCATATATGACATCTCCTTATATCTTACTATGGCTTAATTATACCATAATAATTTCAAAAAGTCAAGTTCTGCTGTGCGACCTGCGGCGACGGAATAAAATAAATTCTGAATCAGAACAATCAAGGCACCATAAGAACACAAAAAAATAATTGACAGACAACATTAAATAAGGTGAAATAAATCTAAATAATAATAAAACATCTTCAAACTGCTGTCGAGCGACTGGAACTCGTGTATGGGTTAATAGCTCATCGAGGGTTCGAATCCCTCCTTCTCCGCCAAAGCAAAACCGCTTATTTACGTCAAACAACGTAGATAGGCGGTTTTCTTTATGCTTTTTTTGTTTTAAAATATGCTTTTTCATGATAATATACACGAAAAAGCACAGGTATATGCCACGAAGTATGACACGAAATCCTGAACACTCTTCCATTTACCCCACAACGACCTTATAAATAACCCCTAACCACAAAACCAGCGAAACTATCATCACTGCGTAAAAATACCAGTGCTTTGTCTTGTGTCGGAAAAATTCCATGCCGAGAAAACCTCCTGCAAAGCCGCCTAGCAGGCTAAGCCCAAGAAGGGTCTTTTCGGGTATACGCCACTTGTGTGCTTTCGCCTTGTGCTTGTCTGCACCGAAGAGTATGAACGTCACAACGCTCATTGCCGCAAGATAAATTATAATGTACTTTAATGTATCCATTTTACACCACTTTTATACAAATAAAGGGCGGATAGATCTCCGCCCTTTTTGCTTTGTTATTACTTGAAGTAAGCTACGCCGCTCTCAAATATCTTCTGATCTTTTTCACCAGGTACATTCTTTGATACACAGCAGCCTTTACGCTCTGAGTGACCCATTTTACCAAGAACACGTCCGTCAGGTGATGTGATACCCTCGATTGCCTGGAATGATGTGTTCGGGTTACACTGAATGTCAAATGTAGGCTCACCGTCAAAGTCAACATACTGTGTAGCGATCTGTCCGTTTGCTGCAAGCTGTGCGATCTCCTCTGCCGTTGCAACAAAACGTCCCTCACCATGTGAAATAGCAACGCTGTGTATGTCGCCGACCTCACAGCCTGCAAGCCATGGAGACTTGTTCGATGCTATCCTTGTGTTTACCATTTTTGACTGGTGTCTTGCAATGGTGTTGAATGTCAGTGTAGGGGAGTCGTCCCTCATATCTCTTATCTCGCCGTATGGTACAAGACCAAGCTTGATAAGTGCCTGGAAACCGTTGCAGATACCAAGCATAAGACCGTCACGGTTTTTCAGCAGGTCATGGATAGCGTCTGTAAGTCTTGGATTTCTCAGGAACGATACGATGAACTTGCCTGAACCGTCTGGCTCGTCACCGCCGCTGAATCCGCCTGGGAGCATCACGATCTGTGATTCCTTTATCTTCTTCTCCATTGCGTCAACAGATTCCTTGATCGCCTGCTCTGTAAGGTTTCTTACAACGAAGATGTCAGCCTCAGCTCCTGCCTTTTCAAAGGCTCTTGCTGTATCGTACTCGCAGTTTGTGCCTGGGAATACTGGGATAAGTACCTTTGGCTTTGCTACCTTGATAGCAGGTGCAACTCTCTTGTCTGCCTTGTAGCTGTACTTTTCAGGCTTTTCAGCAGGCTCTTTAACATGAACAGGATATACAGGCTCAAGCTTGCCCTCCCAAAGTGTCTGGAGCTTGTCAAGGCTTATTGTGTAGTTGTCAGACTTTATCTCATAGCTTTCTGTTGTTTCACCGATAACTCGCTCGTCAGTGTCAACGCCCTCATTAAGCTCGATAACGAATGCACCATAGCAAGCTCTGTAAAGCTCTTTTGCTGTGAGTTTGTCTGTAAACTTAAAGCCTATCTTGTTACCAAATGCCATTTTTGCAACAGCCTCAGATACGCCGCCGTATGATACAGCCCAGCATGAAAGCACCTTGCCCTCGGCGATAAGCTTTTCTACCTTTTCAAATACAGCCTTCAGTGAATCGAAGTTCACAAGCTTGTTGTCATCATACTCAGGCTTGATAAGAATTACCTTAGAGCCTGCCTTCTTGAATTCCTGTGAAACTACCTTGTCTGCGTCTGTTACTGAAACAGCGAATGAAACAAGTGTAGGTGGAACGTCTATTTCCTCGAATGTACCTGACATTGAGTCCTTGCCGCCGATAGAACCGCAGCCCAGTTCTATCTGTGCCTTGTATGCACCGAGAAGAGCAGACATAGGCTTGCCCCAACGCTCAGGATCGTTCTGAGTTCTCTCGAAATACTCCTGGAATGTGAGCCAGCATTTCTCATATGTACCGCCGGTTGCAATTACCTTTGCGATAGACTCAACTACTGCACTCATTGCACCATGGTATGGGCTTACAGATGAAAGATATGGGTCATAGCCCCAGCCCATAATGGAGGTTGTCTTTGTATTGCCGTGAAGAACAGGCAGCTTTGCAGCCATAGCCTGTGTAGGTGTGTTCTGATATTTACCGCCGAATGGCATAAGAACTGTGTTTGCACCGATAGTTGAGTCAAATCTCTCAACAAGACCCTTCTGTGAGCAGATGTTGAGGTTTGATATCATAGACTCCCAACGGTCAGCAGTGTCTTCCTCGTTGCTCTCCGCAGCGAAAACAGGTGCAGGGATAGAAATGTCTGTGTGCTTTTCTGCACCGTTTGAGTTAAGGAACTCTCTTGTAAGGTCAACGATAGTGTTACCGCACCAGTTCATTTTAAGTCTTGGCTCAGCTGTTACTCTTGCCACCATTGTTGCCTCAAGGTTTTCCTTAGCAGCCTCAGCCATGAACTTTTCAAGGTCGCTCCTTGCGATAACAACAGCCATTCTTTCCTGTGACTCTGAGATAGCAAGCTCAGTGCCGTCAAGACCGTCATATTTCTTTGTAACGGCGTCAAGGTTTATAGAAAGTCCGTCAGCAAGCTCACCGATAGCAACTGAAACTCCGCCTGCACCAAAGTCGTTGCAGCGTTTTATCATAGAAGTTACCACAGGGTTTCTGAACAGACGCTGAAGTTTTCTTTCCTCAGGTGCATTACCTTTCTGTACCTCAGCTCCGCAGCTTTCCAGTGAGTGGAGGTTGTGTGACTTTGAAGAACCTGTTGCTCCGCCGCAGCCGTCACGTCCTGTTCTTCCGCCAAGGAGGATAACGATATCCTCAGGCTCAGGTCTTTCACGTCTTACGTTCTCAGCAGGAGCAGCACCTACTACAGCACCTATCTCCATTCTCTTTGCAACATAGCCCGGGTGATATATCTCATGAACATGACCGGTAGCAAGACCTATCTGGTTGCCGTATGAAGAATAACCGTTGGCAGCACCGACAACTATCTTTCTCTGCGGCAGCTTACCTGTGATAGTGTCCTCAACAGGAACGAGCGGGTTGCCGGCACCAGTTACTCTCATTGCCTGATATACATATGAACGTCCTGACAGCGGATCTCTGATAGCACCGCCGAGGCAGGTAGCAGCACCGCCGAAAGGCTCGATCTCTGTAGGGTGGTTGTGTGTTTCGTTCTTGAACATGAGCAGCCAGTCCTCAGGCTTGCCGTCAACGTCAACTGTTATCTTAACTGAGCAAGCGTTTATCTCTTCGCTCTCGTCGAGGTCTTTGAGCAGACCGGCTTTTTTCAGCTGCTTTGCACCGATACAAGCAAGATCCATAAGTGTAACAGGCTTGTCAGTTCTGCCTGCGTAAAGGTCTTTTCTTGTGTTGATGTAGTCTGCAAAGGTAGCAGCTATGTAGTCTGAGTCGATAGAAACGTTATCGACTATAGTGGAGAATGTAGTATGACGGCAGTGGTCAGACCAGTATGTATCTATCATTCTTATCTCAGTGATAGTAGGATTTCTCTTTTCAACGTTCTTGAAATAATCCTGACAGAACTTGATATCGTCAAAGTCCATTGCAAGACCCAAGTCTGTGAGCATGAATCTAAGGTCATCGTCTGTTGAATAGATAAAGCCCTCAACAGTCTTGACTGTGGTCGGGATAGTATACTTGATATCAAGAGTATCAAAGCAGTCCAGTGACGCCTCTCTTGATTCAACAGGGTTTATCATATAGTGTTTTATCTGTTCAAGCTCAGCCTCAGTGAGTTTGCCTGAAACGATATATATTCTTGCTGATTTGATAGTCGGTCTTTTTCCTCCGGTGAGAAGTGAGATACACTGTGCACAGGAATCGGCTCTCTGATCGAACTGACCCGGCAGATACTCAACTGCGAAAACAAATTCGTTAGCTTTTACAGCAGGGAGGTGGTCATAGGTGACGTCAACAGCAGGCTCTGAGAAAACAACAGGTGCTGCAAGGTCAAAATCCTCTCTTGAAAGGCCTTCAGCGTCATAACGGTTTATGACTCTCAGACCTGCAAGGTTATCAAGTCCAAGGGCTGACTTGATGCCGCCGATAAGTGAATTTGCCTCAACTGCAAATTCAGGCTTTTTTTCTACATAAATACGGTAAACAGACATAGCTACATCTCCTTATAATAGTTACTTCTATTATACTACATTTTTCGCATATTTGTCAATAAAATTCTTATTATTCGGCAGGGCATATAATTATGTGTGAATAAGCTTTGGCTCACTTGTGGATTTTTTAGTTCATAAAAGCAGAAATACCGCACCATTACAGTGCGGTATCCCTAAAATATTAATCTGCAAATGGATTTTCTGTTGGATAAAGCATACCCTTAGGCTGGTTGAAACCTATGTCGGTCATGCCGAGATAAGTCATAACGCTGTGAAGTGCCTTTCCATAGTGACCGAAAGCTACAGCACCGTGGTGTGGGTAATTCTTCTGCACGAGAACGTGGCGGTAGAATCTGCCCATTTCGTTGATAGCGAAAATTCCGATAGAACCGAATGAACGTGTTGCAACAGGAAGTACCTCGCCCTCAGCTATGTAACCCTTGAGCTGAGCGTCAGCTGTTGACTGGAAACGGAAGAATGTGATATCTCCGTCGATAATATCTCCCTCAAGAGTACCTCTTGAAATGTTAGGCTCGCTGTCAGGCTCAAGATTTCTCTTCATGATACGCTGGAACTTCATTTCAGGCTCTTTTACAAGACATGACGCTGTGTTTCCGCAGTGGAATCCCATAAAAGTGTCTTTATGTGTGTATGGGAACTTGCCTGCGATATCCTCATTATAAATATCAGCAGGAACTGAGTTGTTGATATCAAGGAGCGTAGTAGGCTTTCCTGATACGCAAACGCCTATGTATTCGCTGACTGCACCGTAGATATCTACCTCGCAGGCAACAGGGATTCCGATCTTTGTAAGTCTTGAGTTTACATAGCATGGAACGAAACCAAACTGTGTCTGGAATGCAGGCCAGCACTTGTTTGCGAATACGACATACTTTCTTGAACCCTTGTGAGCGTCTGCCCAGTCAAGAAGAGTAAGTTCATACTGAGCAAGTCTTGGAAGTATCTCAGCCATTTTGTTGCCCTTGCCAAGCTCAGCCTCCATGTCAGCAATGACAGCAGGTATTCTCTCGTCGCCAGCGTGATTGTTGAATGACTCGAAAAGGTCAAGCTCTGAGTTTTCTTCTATCTCGATGCCCATGTTGTAAAGCTGTTTGATAGGAGCGTTGCAGGCAAGAAAATCCTGCGGACGTGGGCCGAATGAGATAACTTTAAGATCATTAAGACCGAGGATAGCTCTTGCAACAGGAACGAATTCGTTTATCATCTTTGCACACTCGTCAGGCGTACCAACAGGGTACTCAGGGATATAAGCCTTGATGTTTCTCAGTGCAAGGTTGTAGCTTGCGTTGAGCATACCGCAGTATGCGTCGCCTCTGTTGTCGATAAGTTCCTTGCCGCATGGTTCTTCAGCTGCTGCAACGAACATAACAGGGCCGTCAAACTTCTTTGCAAGAAGTGTTTCTGATGACTCAGGACCAAAGTTTCCGAGATATACAACAAGTGCGTTGCAGCCTGCCGCATTCACCTCGCCGAGAGCCTTGAGCATATCATTTTCGTTCTCCACAACTGTAGGACATTCATAGATATCGCCGTAAGCCTTTTTGTACTCCTGACAAACCTTGATACGTCTTGATTCAGAAAGCGACATAGGAAAACAATCTCTTGAAACTGCAACTATGCCAAGCTTTACTTCTGGTATATTTTTCATGTTCTAACCTCCGATTTTCATTTATTTACGACTTTATTCTAGCATATTTTTGTGCTGTTTTCAATAGCTTTTTGTGCAAATTTTCGTGAAATTTAGTTAGCTGCCCAGCATGAAAAAGTGCGTCAGTCCAAGCCATTCTCTCACCCAGTATGTGAAAAGATATCGTGGCTCGGTATAGGCTGAATATGCGGTGACGTTTTTTACGCCCTGAGCCTTTGCCATAAGGCTTGCACGGTATTGATGAAAACCGTCTGTGACTATGGTCATATCGTGGCTCATGCCGAGTTCGTCAAGTATTTTAAGAGAGTTCTGGATATTTTCATATGTTGAGGTGGACTTGTCCTCCATTATTATCCTGCGGCTGTCAATGCCTTTTTCAAGCAGGTAGGTTTTCATTGCCTGAGCCTCGCTGATCTTCTCGTCGTCGCCCTTGCCCCCTGAAACGATGCAAAGAACGTCGGGATCGTCATTCATGGCTTTTATTGCAGCGTCAAGCCGCCTGCGTAACATTCGTGAAGGACGTTCGCCTTTTACCTGACAGCCAAGCACCACGATAACATTTGCTTTTTCGGGGCGGTTTTCCTGAGCTTTGTACATAAGCACAGACAGCACGCTTACATACACTATCCCTGCGACTATCAGAACGCTGAGAAATATAAGTCCGAATCTGCCCACTCCGTGACCCCATAGCTTTGTTATGATGCCGCAGAATTTCGTCCAGTTTGCTGTTATCAACATAAGCGTTACCGAAACGATAATGCCAAGCAGGTTTCCTGAACATATCACAGGAAATGGGACAAGAAACAAAAACAGCAGTAGAGTTTCCAGTGCCAGCAGTATTATTTTTATGCTCATTCGTTATCTCCTTATTTCTATCTGAAATGCAGCAGATAATAGGTTTGCTGCATACATTATTATAACACAACATTATCGTGATTACAAGGGAGAAAAGGGCAAAGAAAAAAGCGTCCCGCCTGAACGGAACGCTCCTGAAAGGAATGATAAGGCCTGTCTCTTATACACATCTGACGCTGCCGACGAATTAGACGGTGTAGA
>UQAR01000056.1 GCA_900539095.1 uncultured Ruminococcus sp. | reverse complement strand
AATTCAGAATTGTAGGGGCTTGGCTCAATTTCGGTTTCACCGAAATGCGACAGCCCGATATTTCTCACCCATTGAATTATGGAAAATATCACACAATGTCACACGAAATAATTTGGCATCAATGATATGACAACCAGGGCATTACCCCTCCGAATGGGACGTCGAGGACGCCGTCCCCTACAGGGTTTATGAAACCATAGAAAATGTATGATAGCGAAAATTCAGCAGTCAATATCCCCTATATCCAGCACCCATCGACCCTTATGACCTGCCCGTGTATGTAGTCCGCACCCTCCGAGCTTAGAAACCTCACCGCATTCGCCACATCTCTCGGCAAACCGATACGCCCAGCAGGTATGTCATCAACTATCGCCCTCACATCTTCTTCCGTCAGCTCACCGTTCATCTTCGTGTCTATCATTCCGCAGGATATGCAGTTCACCCTTATACCGCTTATGGCAACTTCCCTCGCCAACGCCTTCGTAAATCCAATAAGCCCTGCCTTCGCCGCAGAGTATGCGACCTCGCAGGACGCACCCTTCTCTCCCCATACGGACGTTATGTTGATGATGTTTCCAGTGTGCTCCCTTATCATATCTGTAAGCACTCCCCTGCTCATTCTCATCGCACCAAGCAGATTTATCTCTAACATCTCGCATAGCTTTTCGTCCGTCATGTCCGTGAAAAGCTCTATGTCAGCCGTGCCTGCATTGTTCACAAGCAGCGTCACCATGCCGAAACTGTCCCTGACTTCTGATATGCATCGCTCTATGCTCTCACTGTCACCAATGTCACAGTGAAAAGCCTCCGCACAAAGCCCTTGACCCTTTAGCTCCGTAACAAGTGCCTCAGCCGCTGCCCTGCCGCTTTTGTAGCATACAGCTACCTGCCAGCCGTCCTCAGCCAGTGCCTTGCATACCTCAGAACCTATGCCGCCTGAACCGCCTGTTACCAATGCCGTCTTTTTCATAAAAATACCCCCCGCAGATCGTGATATGTTACCTGTTGTAATTATATCACACCTGCGAGGGTTTTTCAACGGCTACTTTTCGTTCTCATCTACCCATTTTCTCGCCCAGCCTGCATTCTGCTCCTGACGATTGTATACCCTGCCGTTCGAGGCGGTGTAATTGTCCGTCACAACATATTCTTGACCTGCCGAGATAACATCATGCGGCTTGTATACCTTCGTGCCGTCTGTCGCCTGCGGAAACCGGCTCTTGTCCTGCTTTTTCATGGCTATCACGCTCCTTTTTATGCTCTTAGCATATCCATTATTTTTGTGATTATCAAATGAAAAATCTGCATAATGGTTGAAAATCGCCTGATAACGTGGTATAATTATTTTATACTTATTTACTACAGGAGCATTAAAATGGAAAAATATAATAAACAAAAAGCTATCCTTACAGCACTGCTCAAATGGGTGGAAACAGAATTTTTCGGACTTTTTGTATTTCTGTTCTTTATCGCCGTGGCAAAACCATTCGGTGCGTTCGCAAATATGATCTTCGGTCTGACCGGACTTTTGACCGTTGTCTGCCTTATGGCTGACTTTGGTCTGAAACAAGGTGAAGAGGCACGAAATAAAGTCACCTTCCATGGGGAAAAGGACTGTCCGAACTATGGCTTTACCTTGGGACTTTTTGCAAGCATACCGTGTTATATCACAATGATAATTCTTATGATATCAAAATTCAGCGGCTCGTTCAACTTCATGCCTGCATATAAACTTCTCGACGCCTGCTTTTATCCATTCATAGACTGGGCTGCCCATTCCGCCGACGTAAAAGATATGTCCCCATTTGTTTTCATCATGACCGCCATATTCCCTCTTCTCTATCCCTTCTCCACATGGATAGGCTTTAAAATATCCTACAAACAAATAGACGTTAAAGAGCGTTTGGTCTATAAACACAAATAAAATCAAGCCTGCCGTATCAAATCCGATACGGCAGGCTTTTATCTTTTTATCGAAAAAACTCAGTTCTCCACTACACATTTGACCGCTTCATCACTTTACTCAGAGTACATTTCGTCGGCCATATCAGGATCGTCCTTGGCGACAGAAGTCACCGCTTTTTCACTAGGGTCAACATCGTCAGCGACCTCAGCGTTTTTCTTTACGTCAGTGTATTCGCAGTTCTCATTGAGCCACTTTTCTATCTCTGTGACCTTTTCACTGCCGATATTGTATTTTTCTGTATATCCTAGATTTCCCTCAAAGTACATCATGCCGCCGTGGGTGAAGTATATCTGACCTTCCATGCCAAGCATATCAATATTGAAATACGCTGTTATGGCGTTTGAAACATACCACTCATCATCTTCAGTGGTGGAAAAATCAATTGGTGTTTCCCCCTCAGAGGTTTCCGATCCGTCATCAACAGGCTCGGCAGTGAAAACGCCGTTTTCGTCCTTGAGCAGGTCAAGAAGTCCTGCAATGTCAACATCAGAATATGTTCTCAGCTTGCCCAGTCCAATATCATTATATACTGTCCTGATCTTTGCGGTCTTGCAAAGGTTCATATTCTTCACTATAGTGTCAAAATCAGACGGCGTATCTTTGAACACCCCATACCACGCCAAAGTGCCGTCCTTAAATTTTACTGCCAGAAAAACATCTTCCGACAAGCCCTTTATAGAATAAATATCCGCCTTTGTTGTTTCCTTTTTGTTTGTTTCATAATTTGTTGTTTCAAGGGTCTGGGCAGTAAGCTTTTCATCAAGATAGCTTTCATCTATAACGCCCATTGAGCTGTACTTCACGCCGTTATATTCCACAAAATCATACTTTGTACCCATAGACAGATACTCCCACGGCGTCACCAAACCGATCTCCGTTGTTGCAAGATCAGTTCCATCATCATCGGCATAGCCCTGTGCCTGCTCATTTCCCGATGCCGAACTTACTTTTATATCTCTGTCCGACCTGCCTGCAAACATCATAACACCCGTCGCCGCAGCGATAACGCCGCAAGCCGCCACAGCCGACCACTTTTTCCATATGGTTTTTATCTTTATGCCGCTGCCGCTCTGTCTGCATTCCTCGATGTAATGCTCGTCAACATTTTCTAAAGCCTTGAAAATATCCCCTCCTGTTGTTTTCATAAAAGAACTCCCTCCTTTTCAAGCAAAGCCTTTAACTTATTTCTGTTTCTGTAAAGGCTCGCCTTGACTGTGTTCAGGTTCATAGCATACTTTTTTGATATCTCTTTTAAGGGCACTGCGAACCAGTATCGCTGGAGAAATATATTTCTGTCCCTCTCCTGCAACTCACCAAGAAATTCGTTTATAAGCACCTCAAGATGTCTGCCGTCCCAAAGGCTCTCTGTGTTCTCTGTGTCAGGTATGCACTCGTCAAGCTCCTCCAAAACTGCTGCTATCTCGCCTTTTCCACGCTTTGCAGTCTTTGACGCACGGTATCTGTCAAATGCGATATTTCTTGTTATCCGCCCGAAAAATGCCGACAGCATTTTAGGTTTCTGCGGCGGTATCGAGTTCCACGCCCTGAGCCATGTTTCATTGACGCATTCCTCAGTATCCTCCTTGACCCCAAGAATATTGTAGCCCACAGAATAACAGTATCCGCCGTATTTTATATCCGATTGTGCGATAGCCTGCTGATCTCTGCTTTCATAAAGCTCAACTATCCTGCTGTCCTCCATTTTTCCGCCCCCTTGTATCTAGACACGCCCAGCGGCTTGCCTAACTTTCTCGAAAGTCCTTTCACCTATAATGACGAGTTTTTCGCCAAAAGGTTTTATGAAAACTTAAAATAATTATATCATAGTATAAAAAACTTTGCAACGCAGAAAACGGCGTCCCGCAGCAAAGCGGAAACGCCGTCATATGAAAAAATGATTTATGACTATCTTTATGACAATTCGTTAAGAAGATCCATATACAGATCGTTGTAATCTGTTCTGTTGTCTTTCAGGAAAGCGATAGCCGCACGAGGGTGACGGTTAAGTGCACCTGTGAGCATATAAGGCACGTCATATCCCCACTGTGAACCATTTGCCCTCTCCTCAGCAATGTACTTCTCAACGAACTTCAGTGTCGGAGTAAGCTTGTAGTTAGGGTTTCTCAGGAAACTGAGCATCTGCTCCATAAAGCAGTTTCCTGCACCTCTTCCCATGCCGCTCATTGTAGCGTCCGCAAAGCTTGCACCGTGAGAAATGCTCTCGATAGTGTTTGCAAAAGCAAGCTGCTGGTTGTTGTGCATATGAACGCCTACCTTCTTGCCGCTTGCCTCAGCCACTTCACAATACTGAGCCGTGAGTCTTCTCACCTGTTCAGGGAAAAGTGAACCGTAGCTGTCAACAAGATAGATAACATCAACAGGGCTTTTTGCCACAAGGTCAAGAGCCTGTGCGATATCGTCCTCACGGCTCGCAGAAACAGCCATGATGTTGATAGTCGTTTCATAGCCCATGTCGTGGCAGTAGTTTATCATCTCCAGTGCACCCGGCATCTGATGAGTGTATGTCGCAATTCTTATCATGTCGATAACGCTCTCGCTCTTTGGCAGGATATCTTTCTTGAAATCACATCTGCCAACGTCAGCCATAACAGAAAGTTTCAGCGGACTGTCATTCTCGCCCACGATAGCCCTAATATCTTCCTCGTCGCAGAACTTCCACTTGCCGAACTTCTTAACATCAAAAAGCTCCTTTGACGCCTTGTAGCCGAACTCCATGTATTCAACGCCTGATTTTATGTTAGTTTTATAGAGTTCTTTTACAAACTCGTCTGAAAATCCAAAATTATTTACAAGTCCTCCGTCACGGATAGTTGCGTCCAGAAGCTTTATATCAGGACGGTATGACATAAGGTCGCCCTTCTGACTTATTGCCTTTTCCTGATTTGCCATTGTGATTACTTCCTTTCCAAAAACAGACCCTTACCATGTCTGTATAAATTCATTGCTTTAAAGGTTTTATGCTTTTAAGCTTTTATGTATTAAAGTATAACACTATTTTTCTTCCCTGTCAATAGCCCCAAAGCCCTTTAAACACATTTTTTACATTTTAATAATATTTCCCTCCCCCAAGCCTGAACTTTTGTACATTACCAACTATCAAAACGACGCAGTATTGTGATAAGTGCTGAAAAATATCCACGCTCCTTGACAAATCAGACTTATAGTTGTATACTCTAAGTGTACTACAACAGATAATACAGTTAGTACAGCAGAACAAATGAAACGAAACAATAAGACAACAGGGGCATAGAGAGATACGCCCTACGAAAGGAGGTATTCAAGGTGATAACGCTTGATCTTACAGGAAGAGCACCTATCTACGAACAGATATGCAGCCAGTTTTCAAGCCTTATATCAAAAGGCGTGCTGAAAGAAAACGATAAGCTGCCAAGCTCAAGAATGTTAGCAAAGGAACTGGGTCTGAATCCAAACACAGTCGCCAAAGCCTACAGCAGACTTGAGCATGACGAGATAATCTATTCCGTGGCAGGAAAAGGCTGCTTTGTGGCAAAGCAGAAAGGCTCTATAGAGAAAAAATTGCTGGAAGAATTTAAGCTCCATGCCGCCGCCGCAATGCAGGCAGGCATAAGCCTTGGATCGCTTACCTCCGTCCTTGAAGAACTGGCGGAGAAACAGAAAGAAAGGAGTGACAAAGAATGATAGAAATAAAAAACCTGTCACTTACATTCAAAAACGCAGATGAAGATCACGAGGCACTGAAAGCCGTCACCCTGGATATCCCCGAGGGCTGCATATACGGCTTTGTAGGTTCGAACGGTGCAGGCAAATCCACCCTGCTGCGTGTTATAAGCGGGATCTACCGCCCCGACAGCGGCAGCGTCACCATTGACAAAACAGAGGTCTATGACCGGCCGCAGGCTAAAGAGAACATCTTCTTTGTGAGCGACGAAACGGTGCAGTTTTCAAGACTGACAGTGAATGACATGAAAAGCTTTTACCAAAGCAGCTACCCGACCTTTGACGACAAGGTGTTCGATGACCTTATCTCAAAGCTTGACCTGCCACGGAAGAAACCGCTGTCCCAGTTTTCAAAGGGCATGAAAAGGCAGGCTATCGTTGCGGCTGCACTTGCCTGCCGAACAAAATATATCCTCCTTGACGAGGCTTTTGACGGCCTTGACCCTGCCATGCGAAAGCTTATCCGTACAATGATAGTTGACGATATTTTCGACCGTGGTGCGACCCTTGTGGTGTCCTCACACAACATCACCGAGATAGGCGAGCTTTGCGACAAAGCAATGCTCCTGCACAAAGGCGAAGTCATTTTCGCCAAGGATATCGATGATGTAAGAGAGGGCTTTGAAAAGGTGCAGATAGCCTTGCCTGAGGGCGAGCTTGACCGCTCCGCCATAGAAAACGCAGGCGTCGAAGTGCTCAGTTTCAGAAACCTCGGAAGAGTTTCCACCGTGGTGGCAAAGGGCGAAAAAGCGGATATCACCGCAAAGCTTTCCGCTCTCTCCCCTGCCGTTTTGGAGCTTGTCCCTCTGACCCTTGAAGAGATTTTCATATACGAAATGGAGGTGCGTGGATATGCTGTCAGCGAAGAATAGAATAATAAAGACCTCACGCCGTGACTTCAGAGTAAACAAACTGCTTTTCATCATCACGAACCTAGTGCTGTTCATGAACTTTATAATGCAGATGTCAATGCGAAAGTTTATCACCTACTACAGCGAAAGTTCAACAAACTATTATGAGGGCTATGACATTGCATACATTGGCGTTGCCGCTGTCGCACTGTGCGGAGTTTTCACTGTGTTCGCTCTTTTCCATGAGAGCTACAGCAAAAGTCACGCAGACCTTGCCTACTCACTGCCCGCAGGTGCAAAGGAACGCTTTTTCTCAAAGCTCCTCACCCTGCTGAAAATACATATCCTGCCTATCTTGTGCTGGAACATCATTCAGTTTATCGCCGTACTTCTCACAACGGATATCGCCCTGAAAATAGTCGCAAGATACTCAGCCGTGCTAATGCTCACACAGCTTGCAACAAGCCTTTTCGTAATACTTGCAGTGCTGTTGTCCATGATATGCTGCGGCAGACTGGCAGAAATGATATACACAGCGGTGATAATAGCAGCCTGCGAGGCAGCTCTCCCGGGGTGCATATACTATTCCACCATAAGCCCATTTACAGTCCAATATCCATACGATTTTGAAAATCTCACACTCTATTGGCCGGCGTGGAGCGTTCTTCCTGCAAAGCTTATGGACCTTGGCTATTCCACAAAACTTCTTCTGCTCCTTATAGGCAGCGTACTGATCTCCGCAATTTTTATCACACTTTTGTACTTTCTCTATAAAAAGCGTGACGGCAAAGACACAGGCAAGCCGTTCGTATTCAGTGCGTACCGTGAAATTATCCTTATCCTCGCTGTCATAACCGTCACCACATACGTCCTCTCCGACACAAGCAATACCATACTTCTCCCTGCACTTCTCTTGGGCTATCTCCTTGTAAGGATACTCTCCTCAAACAGAAAGCTAACGATAATCCGCTTTGTGAAATGGATAGGCATTTTCGCAGTGTATATGGTAGTCATATTCGGCGTGAACATTCTCGCCTACTTCTGCAACGGATTCACAGGCAAGATAAATGAATCAAAGCTCACCGACTATAATCATGTGTGGGCTTTGAACACAATAAGCGATGACTTAACAGTTTCCTATGTTTCCAGTCATAAAAATCCACAGAGCAAAAATACCCTTACAAAAGACGAAACAATGCAGATAATAGATATCTACAACAAAGCCTTTGACAGCCGCAAAAAGAGTATCAGCGACTATATGCACCACTTTAAAAGCACACAGAATCAAGTAAATATAGTGAGCATAATAATAAGGACTTACGATTCAGACGATATATATAACAACGATGATATCGACTTTATCGACTTCTCTTTAGACGTGACAAAAGCCGAAACGTACAAAGTCACAGAAGAACTAAAGTCACTAAGCTTTATCGCCCCCGAACAGATATATGAACAAAAAAGCCGTGATTATTAAACCTGTTTGCATCAAAAAACGGCTGCATATGTAGGGGCGAACAGCGTTCGCCCGTCGAAGAAACTAACCAATTTTCAAAACTATGTAAAAAAAAAGAACCCCCTCCGAGCCAAGCTCCGAGGGGGTTTTATCTTTCTGTTCTCTATTAATCCATGACCGCATTAGCAAGCATAAGCTTGATACGGTTCTCCTGATTGACCTTTGTCGCACCAGGGTCATAGTCGATAGCAACTATGTTTGCGTCAGGATAAGCCTGCTTGATAGTCCTCGACATACCCTTCGCCACAATGTGGTTAGGCAAACAGCCGAACGGCTGAGTGCAGATTATGTTCTTTATGCCCGTTTCCGCAAGAGCCGCCATTTCAGCAGTGATGAGCCAGCCCTCACCCATTTTAACACCCTGACTGATGTACTTGTCAGCACACTTTCTAAGGTGCTCAAAATCATGCGGCGGCTGGAAAATGCCCTGCTCGTTAATTACCTTTATCTGCTGTTTCTGGAACTTGTAAAGCACGTCATAACCAATGCCGTACATAAGCGTGCGGCTCGTTTTCTTGTCATAAAGCTTTTCGTCATTGATAGCGTCCGACGCACAGTAAAGCACGAAGTCCAACAGTCCCGGCACGTTAGGTTCACAGCCCTCAGACAGCAGGAAGTCGTTAAGGTGATTGTTCGCAAGAGGCGAATACTTTACATATATCTCACCCACGATACCGACCTTAGGCTTTTTCTCCTTTGTCCTCGGCAGTGCCGCAAAATCTTTCAGCATAGCGTTGTAAATGCTCTTTGTGTGCATATATTTGCTCGGCGTAGCAAACAACTTTCCAAGCCTGTGCTGCCACCTTGCCAGCAACTCGTCAGTGGAATTTTTCTCTATCTCATAAGGCTTGCACTGATTGTACAAAAGCATGAGCATATCGCCATAAAGCACAGCATAAATAAGTTTCATGGCAATGCCCGGAGTGATGTCGATAGATGCGTCCTTTTCAAGTCCGCTGAAATTCAGCGACAGAACAGGCACTTCCGGAAACTGCGTTGACAGTGCCTTTCTTATAAGATGAATGTAGTTTGACGCACGGCAGCCGCCGCCTGTCTGCGACATAAGCAGAGCCGTGTGCTCAAGATCATACTTGCCGCTCTTGAGAGCGTCCATGAACTGTCCGATAACGAGCAGTGCAGGATAGCAAGCGTCATTATGTGTGTTTTTAAGTCCCTCGTCTATAACGTTTCGTGAGCAGTTTTGCAAAAGCTCCATGTTATAGCCGTATTTTTTGTATATCGCCATGATAAGCTTGAAATGTATCGGCAGCATATCAGGTATAAGTATAGTATATTCCTCACGTCTTGACTTGTCAAAATAGGATCTCTTTACCCTGTCAGAACCTGGGTGTTTTATCTCCTTTTCAGCCATTACATTACCTCCTTATCAACATTCTTTTCAGCATTTGCAGCAGCCTCTTTTTCTTCAAGTGCAGCCGCAAGGGATCTAAGTCTTATCTTAGCCGCACCGAGATTCGTTATCTCGTCTATTTTAAGCTGTGTGTAAAGCTTGCCCTTTTCTTCAAGTATCGCTCTTACCTCATCAGTTGTAACAGCGTCGATTCCGCAGCCGAACGATACAAGCTGAACAAGCTGCATATCATCGTTCTCGCAAACATACTCTGCCGCCCTGTAAAGCCTTGAGTGATAAGTCCACTGATTGAGAACGTCAAGGGCAGGAGTGTCCACCTTCATTGCCACGCTGTCCTCAGTGATGACTGCAAAGCCAAGCGATGCGATAAGCTTGTGTATTCCGTGGTTTATCTCAGGGTCGATGTGATAAGGTCTGCCTGCCAGCACGATTATCTTCTGACCCTTAGCCCTTGCCTCAGCGATTATCTCCTGAGCCTTAGCCTCAATGTCCCTGCGGTATCTCACCTGCTCAGAGTAAGCCTTGTTGAGCACTTCAAGCACCTGCTTTGCAGTTATGTTATACTTTGAAAGTGCCCTCGCCATAGCCTTTGCAACGTGCTTTTTGATGTTTATGTCAAGATAAGGCATGATGAAATTATCGTCAGTCAGCTTGTCATTATTCGCCTTTAAAAGCTCAGGATAATAAGCAACAACAGGACAGTTGTAATGGTTATCCGACTGACCCTCGTCAGCGTTGTAGCTCATGCAAGGATAGAAGATAAAGTCCACGCCCTTGTCAAGCAGGCTCTCTATATGACCGTGACAAAGCTTTGCAGGATAACATACCGTGTCAGACGGAATAGTCTGCTGACCCTTGTAATATGTATCTCTCGTTGACTCCTCAGACAGCACCACCTCAAAGCCAAGGCTTGTGAGCAGCGTTGAGAAGAACGGCATAAGGTCATAATAAGACAGTGCCAGCGGCAGTCCCACTTTGGCAATAGTCTTTTCAGGCTTGTTGTCAGCATAAGAGAGTATCTTGTTGTACTTATACTCGATCATGTTTTCCGTTCTGTCAGTTATCTTTATTCCCGCACCCTTTTCGCAGCGGTTTCCTGAAGTGAATCTTCTGCCGTCGTTGAATCTTATTATAGTAAGGTTGCAGTGTGCACCGCAGCCTCCGCACTGAACGGCTCTTGAATTGTAAGCGAACTCTTCAAGCTGTGCCTTTGTGAGCACCTTTGAAGTACCACTCTCGCCCTTTGACTTTTCCTTAGCGAAAAGTGCACAGCCGAACGCACCCATAAGTCCCGCAATGGCAGGTCTTATAACGTTTCTGCCAAGCTCCATTTCAAATGACCTGAGCACAGCGTCATTAAGGAACGTTCCGCCCTGAACAACTATGTTCTTGCCAAGTTCGTCAATAGACTTTGCTCTTATTACCTTGTAAACAGCGTTCTTGATGATAGACGAAGAAAGTCCAGCAGAGATATCCTCCACAGACGCACCGTCCTTCTGTGCCTGCTTTACAGACGAGTTCATGAACACCGTGCATCTTGAACCCAGTTCCACAGGTGCTTTTGCAAACAGACCAAGCCTTGCAAACTCCGCAATGTCATATCCCATTGCACCTGCAAAAGTCTGAATGAACGAGCCGCATCCCGATGAGCAGGCCTCGTTTAGCATAATGCTGTCGATAGCATTGTTCTTTATCTTAAAGCACTTTATATCCTGTCCGCCGATGTCGATGATAAAGTCAACATCAGGACAGAAATAAGCCGCAGCCTTATAGTGTGCCACCGTTTCAACTATACCGTAGTCTACACCAAGACCGGCCTTTATAAGATCCTCTCCGTAGCCTGTTACCGCAGACGCCCTGATGTTTAGCTCAGGGGTAGCAAGATTGTATATCTCCTCCAGTTTTGCAGCGATTATATCCAGCGGCTGACCCTTGTTTGAGCAGTAGTGCTGATAAAGCAGCTTTCCGTCAGGAGTGATGAGCACAAGCTTTGTGGTGGTCGAACCTGCGTCGATGCCAAGATAAGCGTCGCCCTTGTATGTTCTTATATCCTCATATTTAAGGTCAGACTTCTTGTGCCTTTCCACAAAAGCGTTGTATTCCTCACGGCTTGCAAACAGCGGCTTGCCTACAACGATATTGTCCGTCGCCTTTGCGTTCACTATCTTGTCGATAGCCTCATCTATAGTCATTTCCTCCGCCAGCGTGTCAGCATGAAGAGCCGCACCGAAAGCCATATAGCAGGAAGATTTTTCAGGAAGTATAGCGTGTTCCTCATCAAGGTCCAAAGTAGTCCTGAAAGCCTTTCTCAGTGCACTGAGATATGTAAGCGGACCGCCAAGGAAAAGCACCTGACCGCCGATCTTTCTGCCCTGTGCCAGACCTGAAACAGTCTGATCCACAACAGCCTGAAAGATAGACGCAGATATGTCCTCTTTTCTCGCACCCTGATTGAGCAGCGGCTGAATGTCGGATTTAGCGAAAACTCCGCATCTTGACGCAATAGGATAAGTCTTTTCCGCCTTGAGAGCAAGGTCGTTCATCTCGTCAGGCGTAACGCCCAAAAGTCCTGCCATTTGGTCTATGAACGCACCAGTACCGCCAGCACATGAACCGTTCATACGCTGTTCAACGCCGCCTGTGAGGAAGATTATCTTAGCGTCCTCTCCGCCAAGTTCCACAACAACGTCAGCCTTCGGGTATTTCTTGTTTACAGCGATAAACGCAGAGAAAACCTCCTGCACAAAAGAAATGCCGCTCGCCTCAGCGATTCCAAGACCGGCCGAACCTGTTATGGCTATCCTGAACTTGTCCTCAGGATAAAGCTCTCTGATAGCACGCAGCTGCTCAGCGACCGTTTCCCTTACCTTTGAAAAATGTCTTTCATATTTGTTATAAATAAACTCACCCTCGTCAAGAATAACGGTCTTGACCGTGGTCGAGCCTACGTCTATACCTAAGTCATAAATCTTGCTCATAGTAAAACCTCACTGATATTCGTTTATACATTCCTAGTTATTATAACATACTTTTTCGCAAAATACAAGCTTTTTATATTAACAAATATGTATGCGTTTTACCGCAAAACTTTGCACAAAACAAAGCGGGCGAACACTGTTCGCCCCTACAATGTAACAAATACAATGTATGGCAAAATGTGTTCGCCCGTATGATAATTCTTCAAATATAAGTCTTATTCCTGCTCGATAAGGCAGTCAGTAAGGTTGAGGTCATACAGATTATTGTATGTAGGCTGCTGAACAGGCTCGCCCGCCAGTCTGTAGAACTGCTCTGAACCGTACTTCTTGATAAAGTTTGTCGTGTGGCAGTTTATCCTCAGCTCTTCAATGAACTTCTTCATGATAGCACTGTCTGCACCGTAAGCATTCTCAAGGAAGTCAAAAGCAAATTTCAGACCCCTCATAGACTGCTGAGTAACATTGTTAGCACCATGGAGAAGATTGTTGAAAGCATTCTGCAAAATGACCGTGCAGCGGTTCTTGTTATCTCTTCCCTCATTCGTGCACTTGTCAAGATAAGCCTCCAGATTGTGAAGTATCCAGTGCTGTATCTTCTTGTTGGAAGGCGAGATATTTCTCGCTCTTACCGCCTTGTCAAGGTTCTTGTTGCAGTCCATGATGTGCTCACTGATTATCTGACGGCATGACAGACCATTGTTTATCTTCACAAGGATATCTTCCATTCTTGGGTGGATAAGTCTTATCATTTTCTCCATCTGAATACAACTTCTCATTGTGAACGTGATACCGTCCATGAGCAGGTTCATAAGAGCCACAGCCTCCTCAGTGCCCGCCGCTCTTGCGTCAGCAACGTTCTGAGCAGTTATGCCGCCCTCAAGGATAGAGTCAACGTCATATTTCTCACGGTAGTAGTTGAACCTGTCATAATACTCAGCAAAGCCCTTTGAGAACTCAGGGTTCTGAACATACTGAGCCGTCAGAGCGTGGTCAACAAGTATGCCGCTCTCCTCATAAAGCTGCATCATTTCTGAAAGGTCCTCCCAGCCACGGGCGGTAACAAAGCGATAGTTGTTCTTGTCGCTTGCGTCTACCATATAATAGTGGTCAGGGTGCAGCTCAAGGTATGATATAACAGCAGGGTGAACGCCTGCATAGTAAGCATATTCTTTCCAAACGCCGAAATCAGGCTGACATTCAACTCTCTTAACACGGTCGAGAGTAACGATATCGAACTCAGAAACTGACTTGTTGAACTCAGGCGGGTTACCGGCCGTAACGACTACCCAACCTGCCGGCACCTGATGAAGTCCGAAAACCTTGTACTGCAAGAACTGGAGCATAGCAGGAGCAAGTGACTCAGAAACGCAGTTGATCTCATCGAGGAAGAGTATACCCTCTTTGATGCCGGTCGCCTCGATAGTGTCATAAAGAGTAGCCACGATCTCACTCATGGTATATTCAGATATCTGCACATCAGCACCGGTGTAGTTTCTGTGCACGATAACAGGCAGACCGAGAGCAGACTCTCTCGTGTGGTGTGACATTGAGTATGTAACAAGGTTTACGCCCGTTTCCTGAGCAATCTGCTCCATGATAGCGGTCTTACCGATACCAGGTGCACCCAGCAGGAACACTGGTCTTTGATGTTCTATACTTATGCGGTAGTCGCCGAACTCATCTTTGATGAGGTAAGCTTGTATCGCATTAAGGATCTGTTGTTTTGCGTCTTTAATATTCATAATCATTTCTCCTCTGTGCGGCGTTAAAAATGTGAACGAAAGAGTATGCCGCACACAAACATCTTCACTGTTTTATTATAAACTATCTCCAAATTAAAGTCAATAGTCAATACAAGATTTAGCAGCTTACACAAACAAGCGAAAATATTTTAGTTATTCTGTATTAAAGTCATAAAATTTAACCGTTAATCTGTTGCATTTATTACAGAATATGTAACAAAAATTTATCTTTTCTCAAACGTTTTCGCACCTAACCACTGCTCCATAACACACATCATTTCTATGCACCCCATACCCAATCTCCGACCACACCAAACCATAACATTCTATCGTCACTCCGCACAAAAAACGTCCTGTCAAATTGTACAAACAAATGATTTATATTTTAATTTGGCAACATTTCATTAATTGTTGCATTTTTTATGCAACAAAAGAGGTGTTTTTCGTGTATAAGTAGAAAGCGTCTTAGATACTTGCGGGCACGTACAAGCCCTGCGACT
>UQAR01000055.1 GCA_900539095.1 uncultured Ruminococcus sp. | reverse complement strand
GTCTAATTCGTCGGCAGCGTCAGATGTGTATAAGAGACAGACTTAATATTGTCATTAAGGACAAAGTAAATTTACTTAATAAAATTAAGTTAATTCGGAGGTTATCGGTTATGAAAGCAAAGAAGATATGTGCCGGTGCAATGGCACTGGTTTTGTCAATGGGAACAATGGGTGCGTTCACAGGCTGCGGCAGCTCTACTGATTCAAGCAGCAAAGCGGTTACACCTGAGGTATCACAGGCTGATATCACAGACGCTTTTGACGCAAAGGGTGCAAAGCTGGAAGTTCTCACAAACAGAACTGACAGAAAAGAGGACGGCAAGCTTGACGCTCTTACAGACAAGTTTGAAGAGGCTTACAACTGCACAGTTGAATACACAGCATACAAGGACTACGATACAGATGTAGCAACAAGAATGGGTACAGACGATTACGGCGACGTTCTTTGTATCCCTTCAAGCCTTAAACTTGAGGACCTGCCAACATATTTCGTATCTCTCGGAACATATGACGAGTTCAAGGATACATACCGCTGGGCAGACAAGAAGATGACAGCTGACGGCAATGTTTACGGTCTTGCAGTTGGCGGAACAGCTACAGGCGTTCTCTACAACAAGAAGGTATGGGAGCAGGCTGGTATCACAGAAACACCTAAGACACCTGACGAGTTCCTTGCAGACCTCCAGCTCATCAAGGATAAAACAGACGCTATCCCTTACTACACAAACTTCAAGGATGCAAGCTGGACTATCACTCAGTGGCAGAACCTTGTTATTTCAGCAGCAGGCGGTGCTGACGCTGAGAACAAGCTTCTTCAGGATAAGAGCGACCTCTTTGTAGAGGGCAACGGCTATTATGAAGTATACAAGCTGATGTATGACCTGTTCTCAAAGCCTGACCTTCTTGAAGAGGACCACGCTAATACAGAGTGGGAGTCATCAAAGGTATGGTTCGGCGAGGGCAAGATCGCTACAATGGTAATGGGTTCATGGGCAGTTTCACAGTTCATGGAGAAGGCTGAAAATCCTGACGATATCGGATATATGCCGGTTCCTATCACAGCAGCTGACGGCAAGGTATACGCAGAGGAAGGCCCTGACTATACTCTCGGCGTAAGTGCAAACTCCAAGAATCAGGATCTTGCAAAGGCATATGTTGAGTGGTTCGTTTCTGATTCAGGTTTCTCTGAGCAGGAGGGTATGATCTCAACAGTTCAGAACAAGGAACTCCCAAGCACACTGTCAGGATTCAAGGACGCTGTATTCTTCGAGAAGGCTGTTTGTCCGGATGATCTTGTTGGTAAGTTCGACGAGATCGACAAGGAGTCAGGCGTTGGCGTATGGCAGGGCGATGAGGACAACTTCAAGATCAAGCTTGCTGAGGCAGCATTCGCAGGCAAGGGTGATGACGGTTTCAACGAGATCATCACTGATGTAAACAAGAAGTGGGCTGCTGCAAGAGATAAAGTTCTCGGCTAAGATCTAAGATAAATCCCTTATCAGGTACAGGTATTGTTCCTGTGCCTGATAATTGTGTTCAGGAGGACCTCAAATGCAAAACGGCAATAGAAAAGGCATTGCACAGTGGTCAAAGACTTATGCGGGTAAAAAGTTCTATACTTCTATACTGTTTCTTGCACTGCCGATAATCCTGCTTGTAGCGTTTACCTTTATCCCTGCTCTGGATATGGTCATATTCAGTTTTCAGAACAGAGATCCATACGGCACTAACCCTACATATGCAGGCTTTTCAAATTATGTAACGATATTCACCGACAAGGACTATCTTGAAACTTTCAAGAACAGCCTTTATTATCTTGTTGGTTCATTCATTCAGCAGGCACTGGCTTTGCTGCTGGCGTCTATCCTCTGCTCAAAGATAAGAGCAAAGGGACTTTTCAAGGGAATACTTTTCTTCCCTTATCTTATGAACGGTGTTGCGGTATCTATCATATTCCAAAGATTTTTCCTTAAAGGTCAAAGGGGTCTTACCCCTGACGGAACGCTCAACACTATCCTTACCACACTGGGTCTTGATCCGATACTGTGGTTCGATGTTGACAAGCCGTTTCTTGCAAACTGCTGCTTGGTGTTCATTTCCATATGGAAATACATAGGCTTTGATATCATCATGTATATCGGTGCTATCCAGTCTATTAGCCCTGACCTTTACGAGGCGGCTGACCTTGACGGTGCGAATCCATGGCAGAACTTTAGATATATCGTATTTCCGAGCATAAAGCCTATCATCTCATTGCAGCTTATCCTTGCTGTAAAAGGTGCGATCTCTGTATTCGAGATACCGTATATCACAACAAAGGGTATGATGGGCACTACCACATTCGTTATCAAGACTATCAACACGGCGTTCTCGCTTAAAAAGGTGGGTCTTGCATCGGCAATGGGTATCGTGCTGCTTATCATAACGATAATCGTAACGTTTATACAAAAATACTTCTTCCGTGAGGACGACAAGACCCCTAAGGAGAACAAAAGGAGCAGAAAGGGGGCTGTGAAATAATGGCACAGAATGAAAACAAAGATTCAAAGCCGCTTTATATCGGCTCAAAGGTCTTGAACTTTTTCAAGTATGCTTTTCTCATACTCTGCTCTCTTATAGTAATAGTACCGATACTTGTTGTGCTCATAGGCTCGCTGAAAACTTACAAGGAGCTTTCAAACACCACGGTGTTCACACTTCCTGAAGTGCCTCAGTGGGAAAACTTCAAGACGGCATTTTTCACACAGAACATTTTCCTTGCATTCAAGAACACGGCTATCATTATCGTGATATCCTGCGTGGGTTCTATTATCACAGGCACTATGACGGCTTATGTCGTACAGCGTTTCAATACTTATTTTTCAAGAGCTGTCAAGGCGGCGTTCCTTGTTGCGACGCTGCTGCCTAACATAACGATGCAGGTAACAGTGTTCCAGATAGTTTACAAGCTGGGTCTTTACAGATCAATGCTTGCTCCTATCATACTCAACATCGGTACTGACATCATCTCTATCTACATTTTCATTCAGTTTTTGGGACAGATATCCTACTCTTTGGACGAAAGTGCTATCATGGACGGTGCGTCATATCCTAGAGTATATTTCAGCATAATACTTCCAAACCTGAAACCTGCCATTGCAACGGTGCTCATCATCAAGTTCGTTGGTATATACAACGACTTCTATACTCCAAAGCTTTATATGCCTGATGATGACCACGTTGTTATCTCAACTGTACTTTACAATCTTATGAATGCCACAACGGTACAGTGGGAGGTAGTTTTTGCGGGAATCGTAATTTGTATCATTCCGACGCTTGTTATATTCCTCTTCCTGCAAAAGTACATTTACAGCGGACTTGTTTCAGGAGCTGTAAAAGAATAAGCTTTATTTCTATTTTAATAATTTCCTTACCATAGCGGGCGGTATGACCTTTTAGTGGGTCGATACCGCTTTTGCTTTATAGGCAAACAAAAAAAGCGATGAGCCTTTTGCTAGGTCATCGCTTTTTTATATAGAGAGTATTGTTATCTTGACTTAGTTGAATTATTCTGCAAGCAGCTTTTCAGCACTTGCAAGCTTAACTGCGATAGCAAAAAGCTTTGCTGCCAGTTCAAGCTCGTGTACAGGAGGATATGTTGGAGCAATTCTGATGTTTGAATCGTCAGGGTCTTTTCCGTAAGGATATGTTGCACCTGCACCTGTGAGGACAACGCCTGCCTCTTTGCAAAGCTGGCATATTCTCTTTGCACAGCCGTTAAGGGCGTTAAAGCTTATGAAATAACCGCCGTTAGGCTTTACCCAGCTGCCTATGCCGAGAGGAGCTATCTCCTTATCGAGAGTATCAAGAACTATTTCAAACTTAGGCTCGATGATAGCTCTGTGTTTCTTCATGTGCTCCATAAGATTCTCGTATGTGCCGAAGAACTTAACATGGCGGAGCTGATTTATCTTGTCATAGCCGATAGTCTGAACTGTCATCATGGATTTGAGGTACTTGATGTTCTTTTCAGATGACGCTATCATTGCAACGCCTGCACCAGGGAATGTTACCTTTGATGTTGATGCGAGCATATAAACTCTGTCAGGGTTGCCAGCCTTTTCACACTCGTCAAGAATGTTGAGCAGTGTGTCAGGTGTATCAGAAAGGTGGTGGATACAATATGCGTTATCCCAGAATATCTTGAAATCCTTAGCCTTTGTCTTCATGGCTGCAAGACGCTTTACTACTTCGTCAGAGTATGTTGTGCCTGTTGGGTTAGCATACATTGGAACACACCATATACCCTTTATAGTATCGTCCTCAGCAACGAGCTTTTCTACCATATCCATGTCAGGACCGTTTTTGTCCATTGGAATGTTTACAAGCTCAAAGCCCATTTTTTCTGTTATAAGAAAATGTCTGTCATATCCCGGAACAGGGCAGAGCCACTTGACTTTTGTATCCTTCCAAGGCTTTTCACCGTCGCCTGTGCCGAAAAGCATGAACTTTGCGATAGTGTCATACATGATGTTAAGGCTTGAGTTTCCGCAAATGATAAGCTCATCAGGTGTTACGCCGAGCATAGGAGCAAAAAGTGCCTTAGCCTCAGGCAGACCGTCAAGACCGCCGTAGTTTCTGCAATCTGTGCCGTCCTCAGCGAAACAATCCTCGCTGCTCTTTACTGCTGTGAGCAGACCCTCTGTCAGGTCGAGCTGCTCAGCAGACGGCTTTCCTCTTGCCATGTTCAGCGAAAGTCCCTGAGCCTTGAAATCGTCATATTCTTTCTGGACTTCTGCTTTGAATGATGCCAGTTCCTCAGCAGACATTTCTGTTAATTTCATATCAATGTCCTCCACTTATAAATTATAAAATAGTATATGACTATACAGAACAATTCGGCAAATCCCGACCACTGTCGCACTCTGCCGAACATATCCGATATCCTTATTTAATATTGTATACCTTTTTCACCGATTTTGCAAGTGCTTTTTGTCATTCCTGCAAAAAATCAGAAACTTGCACGAATATACTTATGCCAATGTAGTCATTATGGGCAACTTTTATAATTTACATTCAAAATGCTGCCTGATATTTCATTTTTATCATGGGCTGGGCGGAGAACGGACGTGCAGGCGGATAAAGTCGCATATTTTTAGTGCGATGCAAAAATATGAAACAGGGTAAACTGTTAATAAAATGTTAAATTTAAGAAGAATACGTTTACATAGAAATTTTAAACGTTTTCAGTGAAAATAGGGGCTTGAAATTTTTCTGAAAGTGTGTTTTAATAATAACAGCGGCATTTTACCGGTAAGGTAAGCCGAATGATATCGCCTTGAATAAGCGGGAAAAGTTTCGCATTTCTATTCGGGGAAGGAATAAAAACAAGGGCATGACCTGACGGTCAGCCTCAGTATTTTTTATATTATGAAAGGTGGATTTTAACATGAGCGTTAAAGTAATCAACGGACAGGCTATTCCAAATATGCCTTGGCAGGACAAGCCGGCTGACTGCAACGAAGTGATCTGGAGAGATAACAGAAACCCTATCATTCCTAGAAATCTTCTTCCTACATCAAACTCTATCTTCAACAGTGCGGTAGTTCCTTTCGAGGGCAAATTCGCAGGCGTATTCCGTGTTGACGATAAGGAAAGAAACATGGCTCTCCATGCTGGTTTCTCTGAGGACGGTATTCACTGGAACATCAACCCAACAAGAATTATGTTCGAGCAGGCTGAAAAGTCTACAGAAGAAGTAAATCAGTGGGGCTACGGCTATGACCCAAGAGTATGTTTCATCGAGGACAGATACTGGGTAACATGGTGTAACGCATACGGCTGGAAACCAACTATCGGCGTAGGCTATACATATGATTTCAAGACATTCTATCAGTGTGAGAACGCATTCCTTCCATTCAACAGAAACGGCGTACTCTTCCCAAGAAAGATCGACGGAAAGTATGTAATGTTCTCAAGACCTTCTGACTCAGGTCACACACCATTCGGTGATATGTACATTTCACAGTCACCTGACATGAAGTACTGGGGCGAGCACAGACACGTTATGGGACCTCTCAAGGGCTGGGAGTCCAAGAAGATCGGTGCAGGTCCTATCCCAATAGAGACAGACGAGGGCTGGCTCTGTTTCTACCACGGTGTTCTTGAGTCTTGCAACGGCTTTGTATACAGTTTCTCAGCTTGCATCCTTGACAAGGAGCAGCCATGGAAGGTTAAGTACAGATGCGGCGAATACCTCATCAACCCAAGAGAGATCTATGAGTGCGTAGGCGACGTTCAGAACGTAACATTCCCATGTGCAACACTTTGCGACGCTGAGACAGGCAGAATTGCTATTTACTACGGCTGTGCTGACACTTGCGTAGGTCTTGCTTACACAACTGTTGACGCTGTTGTTGACTATGTAAAGAGCCATTCTTCTATCTAATTTCGATCTGATAGGACTAACAGAATAGTTTACAAAAGAGCAGAACTTCGGTTTTGCTCTTTTTTTTGTGCGGCATAAAAAAATCAACGGGCGACCTCAGGTCGCCCCTACATATAAACAGCGTATTTACGCAAATCGTAGGGGCAAACAGCGTTCGCCCGTTTTTGATGTGATTTTACAGTATCTAATTTATTTAATGACCTATATATTTTCAGGAGCGTTCTTTTCATATTCGGCGAACTGCTCTTCCATTGCAGCCTCACTCTCGCCTATAGACCTTAATATCTCTTTCAGGAACACTCTGTCCTCAGGATCGCCTGAAAGCTTTGCACTGTGTTTATCGTAAAAGTATCGCATTTTCAGCACGAAAATAGGCGACAGCCCCTGAGCGTCTGCGGCATCATATGCGGCTGCAACGTCTGTGATGAAAAATCCCATGCTGTATTCAGGGGCTTTTTCACAGATGCTTTTGAGCATATCCGCAATGGTATCCTCACGGACGTATATAACTCTGCCTGCGGTATGGAGCATTCTCATTGCACTGTTGTAATCTGATATCCTGAGTATTTTAAGCTCGTCACGGCTCAGCCCAAGCCATGACAGTGCCACTGCGGCGGCAGCCTCGATATCCTCAGTCTGCAACGCTTTGACCTTGTCCTCTATCTGTGAAAAAGAATAGATATGACCGTTTTCCATGTCCGTTCCCCCTTACGCCTTTATCTTCCTGTATTCAGCAGGCGAAATATTCTCGTGCTTTTTGAACACCACATAAAAATATGAGCTGTCGCTGAAACCTGTTTCCGAGGCTATCTCAGCCACTGTCTTTGAAGAGTATGTAAGCAGCTCTTTGGCGTGGCTTATCCGCACGGTATTAAGATATTCCATTGGTCTTATGCTGAAATTTTTCTTGAAAAGCCTGCAAAGGTGCTGCTCTGATACCCCTGCCACCGCTGCCATGTCGGCGAGCTTTATTGATTTTGAGTAGTTCTCTTCGGTGTATTTCATGACCTTTGCAACGGCGTCGGAGTTTACACGGCTCTTGTATGGGAACTTGTCGTCTGCAAGCTTGCGGTATTCAAGGAGCATATCGTAAAGCTGTGCGGAGGCGTAATAGTTGCCGTAGACCTTATCACTTTTTATGGTGTAGTAAGCGGTGTCGAAAAGCTTGTGCATACGCTCTGAGCCGCAGTCAAGGAAGAAATGGAATCTGTTAAGGTCCCATTCTTTCAGCAGATCAAGGGACTGTTTGCCGTCAAAGCATACCCAGTCAAGATACCAGGAATGTGTGGTGGCTTTGTATTCATGAGGGCAGTGAGGCGGAATGTAGAAAATGCTGTCCGGCACTACCTTCACGGTCTTTCCGTCCACTGTTATCTCGCCCTCGCCTTCAAGACAGATGAACAGCTGGGGGTAGTCATAGCCCTCAGGTCGGCTGACAGGGAACTGCCAGCAGTTCACGCCGATACCAACGATATAGAACGGCAGGGCTTTTTCCATACCGATAACAGGATAGAATTGTTTTTGCATAAATTTCCCCCATATCCAAGCAGAAAAACTGCAATATATGAACATATTTCTTACACCTTTTATTATAGCAGTGCCGCAATATGTTGTCAAGAGCGGAATTTTGCCCCGTCGGCTCAGGTATGATATTACAGAATATCAGATAAAATGTGAACTTTACTGTTGACTTTTTATCCCAAGGGTATTATAATAAAAAGGCAATGGTGCGTTTTGTGCCGCTGCTTTATTTTGTGGGATAAGTCTGAAAGGAATTTGTATTATGGAGAACAATGTTATTATTCTTGCCGGCGGACAGGGCAAGAGAATGAAAACCAATATGCCAAAGGCTTTGTGCAACGTTATAGGCGAGCCTATGCTTGAGTGGGTGCTGACAGCCTGCGAGAATGCAGAACTTGACGATATCTGCGTTGTAAAGGGCTATGAGGGTCAGCAGATAGAGGATTATCTTGCAGATAGAAAGTCAAAGGCTAATATCTGCACTGTTATGCAGGAAGAACGTCTTGGCACAGGTCATGCTGTTATGCAGGCGGCTGATTTCCTTAAGGCTCACGCTGAGGGAAACACACTAATACTTTGCGGCGACGCTCCTTTTATTGACGCTGAAACAATAAATGGTGCACTTGAACTGCACACAGAGAAGGACTGCGGCGTAACGGTAGTTACATCAAGAGTTGAGAATCCTACCGGCTACGGCAGGATAATCCGCACTGAGGACGGTATTTCTGGAATAGTTGAGCACAAGGACTGCACTCCTATGCAGCTTGCTATCACTGAGATAAACTCAGGCTGCTACTGGTTCAAGACGGCTGATCTGCTGGAAGTCCTTTTTGACATAAAGCCTGAGAACGCTCAGGGCGAATATTATCTTACAGACTGCATTGAGCTGCTTATTGCAAAGGGCAAAAAGGCTGACGCATTTATTTCGGCTAACCCTCATGTTGCACTGGGAGCAAATGACAGACGTGGTCTGCTTGCACTGAATGATATCGCAAGATATGAGATAATAGGAAAGTGGCTTGACGAGGGTATCGAGTTCTGCTGCACAGATGGCGTTTCTATTGGAAACAATGTTACTATCGGTCACGGAACAAAGATACACAGCGGCGTTATCCTCAGAGGAAACACCACTATCGGCGAGAACTGCAACATCGGCAACAACTGCATAATAGAGAACACAACGGTTGGAAACGGCGTAAACCTCAACAACGTTCAGGCTTATGAGTCCGTTATCGAGGACGACGTTAAGATAGGACCTTATGTTCAGCTCAGACCTAATTCGCACATCAAGAAGGGTGCGAAGATAGGCGACTTTGTGGAGATAAAGAACTCCACTATCGGCGAATACACAGCGGTCGCACATCTTACATACATCGGTGATTCTGACGTTGGAGCAAACGTAAACTTCGGCTGCGGCGTTGTAACAGTAAACTACAACGGCGACAAGAAGTTCAGAACTGTTATCGAGGACAATGCTTTCATAGGCTGCAACACAAACCTTGTTGCACCTGTAAGAGTTGGCAAGGGTGCATACACAGCGGCAGGCTCTACTATCACAACTGATATTCCTGACAATGCACTTGCTATCGAGCGTGGCAGAGAGACTATCAAAGAGGGCTACGCCGAGAAGAAACTCAAGGCGAGAACAGAAAAGTTCGAGGCTATCCACGGCAAGTCTGAGGAGAAGTAAGAGCGGATATTAGCTTTGAGTGTGAACGAACAGTCACATGCTTTTGCTTTCTGCTGATTTTATTCATTTTTCGTTTGACAAACAAAATTTCATATGCTATAATAAAGCCGACAGTAAAATGTCGGCTTTTGTTTATACCCCGTCTTGCATAAAGACGGGGTTATTGTGCGTGGATAGAATAAGCTGTCGGGGCTGACATATTATAAAAGATAGGAGAATTTACAATGGATATATTCGAGAAATTAAAGAAATTGTCTGCTGAGAGGGAAACGGCTATGGGCAAGCCTGAGTATATTATCGTGGGGCTTGGCAACCCAGGCGTGGCTTATGAGAATACACGCCATAACGCAGGCTTTCTTGCGGTTGCGGCTATGGAAAAGAAATACGGCTTTTCGGTGAATACACATAAGTTCAAGGCTCTTATCGCCCGTGCTATAATAGGCGGCAAAAACTGCCTTATAATGAAACCTGAGACTTTTATGAACAACAGCGGTGAGGCTGTCAGCGACGCTATGGATTTTTATGATATACCATTGGAAAATGTTATCGTGGTCTATGACGATATCTCACTTGACGTGGGCAAAATGAGGATACGCAGAAACGGCTCGGCTGGGGGTCATAACGGCATAAAAAGCATCATTGCACTGTGCGGAGGTCAGGATTTCCCAAGGGTAAAAATAGGCGTGGGCAAAAAGCCTCACCCTGATTACAACTTGGCTGATTGGGTGCTTTCAAGATTCACTGACGAGGAAATGAAAAAGCTTTCTGATGTGGATAAAAACACCTGCGAGGCTGTGGAGCTTATGGTGCAGGGCAAGATAAACGAGGCTATGAACAAGTTCAATTAAGCATATTTTTTTCGGAGAACAGCAAGATGAATATTTTTTACGAAATGGCGAGCCGTCTTGGCTTTTATAAAGATGTGAAAAACTGCCTGCTCAAAGGGTTTACCCCATGTGCGGTCACGGGCGTTTCAAATATACACAAGGCTCAGACCGCAATGGCTCTAAGCAGGCTTTCCCCTTGCCTTGTTATATGCGACGACGAGGCGTCAGCCATAAGAATGACAGGGGATATAAACGAAATGGCAGGGGAACAGCTTGCCTGCGTTTTTCCTGCAAAAGATCTGAACTTTGCATACATGGAGGGCGTTTCAAGAGAATATGAGCACAAAAGACTGGAGGCTCTTTCTCTCATCACTCAGGGCAAGTGCAAGATAATCGCTGCAAGCATGGAGGCTTGCTTGCAGGGAACTATCCCGCAGGATAAGCTGAAAGAGTTTTCCTTCGAGATAAAAACAGGGGGCGAACTCAGCCTTGAGGAGCTTACGAACAAGCTGCTTGCAGGCGGATATACAAGAACAGATCAGGTTGAGGGTCAGGCACAGTTTTCTGTGAGAGGTTCTATCGCCGATATTTTCCCTGTGCAGGAGTCACGCCCTGTGAGAATAGAGCTTTGGGGCGATGAGATAGATTCACTTTCATACTTTGACCCTGAAAGCCAAAGGCGTACTGACCCTATAGACGAGATAACAGTTTTTCCTGCACTGGAGATAATTTTTCCTGATACAAACGAGCTTGTGGCAAAGCTGGAGGCTCTGTCTAAGTCTGTTCGTGGAAACCGCACCGACAAGATAAGAACGAATATATCAAGAGATATTGAAACGGCTCAGAGCGGTATCACCCTCACTAATCTTGATAAGTATTATACTGTGTGCTATGATAAGCTCACCACCATTTTTGACTATTTTCAAAGCGGTGTGTGCCTTGTGTCGGAGTATACAAATTGTATCGAAAAGGGCAAGGCTGCCCTTGCTCAACTTGCCGAGGATATGAAACTGCTTTATGACGACGGAATACTCTTCAAAAAACTGGAGGGATTTTTCCTTGATATCCCACAGGCAGAGCTGAAAATAACGCAGATGAAGTCGGTCTTTCTTGACAGTTTTATGCGTTCAAATAACGGTGTGAAGTTCAAAAAGCTTATCAATACCGACTGCCGACAGACTGCGGCTTGGGGTGGAAATATCATAAATCTTGAGGAAGAACTGAAAAATCTCTGCTCTCAGGGTTATTGTACCGTTGTGCTGGCAGGCTCGGAAAAAACTCTGCCTATTATAAATAAGGACCTTAATGACGCAGGCATTGCGGCGGAGATACTCACGGAAAACAGCGAGATAATAAAGGGAAAAGTTTATCTGCGGACGGGCTGTCTGTCAGGCGGATTTGATTATCCTGACATAGGCTGTGCGGCTATCACTCAGATGAAAGCCATGAGTGCAAAGAAGAGAAAATCTCGCCACAAGGCAGGAGAAGAGATAAAAAGCCTTTCGGATATACAGACAGGCGACCTTGTTGTTCACGCTATGTACGGCATAGGAAGATTTTCAGGCATTAGAAATATCGAAACCAACGGCGTGACGAAGGATTATATCACCATAAAATATGCAGGCTCAGACGTGCTCTATGTGCCTGTTACTCAGCTTGACTTGGTGTCAAGATATATAGGTCCTAGAGATGACGGGGCTGTAAAGCTCAACAAGCTCAATTCTATGGAGTGGACAAAGACACGAAACAGAGTAAAATCTGCCGTAAAAGATATGGCGGAGGAGCTTACAAAGCTTTATGCCGAAAGACAAATGGCAAAGGGATTTGCTTTTTCACCTGACAATGACTGGCAGGCGGATTTTGAAGAGCGTTTCGACTATCAGGAAACCGATGACCAGCTTAGGTCTATCCAAGAGATAAAGACGGATATGGAAAAGCCGTCGCCAATGGACAGACTGCTTTGCGGAGATGTTGGGTTCGGCAAAACGGAAGTCGCTCTTCGTGCGGCGTTCAAGTGTATGCTTGACAACAAACAGGTCGCCATACTTGTGCCGACAACGGTGCTTGCATGGCAGCATTATCAGACGGCGATAAAGCGTTTCGAGCATTTTCCTGTGAAAGTGGAATTGCTTTCAAGATTTAGAAAACCAAAGGAACAGCAGCAGATAATAAGAGAGCTGAACCGTGGCACTATCGACCTTATCATAGGCACACACAGATTGGTGCAGAAAGACGTGAAGTTCAAGGATTTGGGCCTTGTTATCATAGACGAGGAGCAGCGTTTCGGCGTTGCACATAAGGAGAAATTCAAGGAAACTTTCAAGGGCGTGGACGTGCTCACGCTTTCCGCTACCCCGATACCGAGAACGCTGAATATGGCAATGAGCGGTATACGAGATATGTCGGTCATTGAAGAACCGCCTATGGACAGACACCCTGTTCAGACTTACGTTATCGAGCATAACATGGGCGTTATTGCTCAGGCAATAAGCAAGGAGCTGCGTAGAGGCGGTCAGGTTTATTATATCCACAACAGGGTGGAAACTATCATGATGACGGCAAATCAGCTTTCTCAGCTGCTGCCTGACGCAAGGATAGCTTATGCACATGGTCAGATGCCTGAGGCGGAGCTGTCGGAAATATGGCGTCAGCTTTGCGACAGAGAGATAGATATACTGGTCTGCACCACCATAATCGAAACTGGAGTAGATGTGCCTAATGTAAATACGCTAATTATAGAGGACGCTGACAGACTGGGACTTTCTCAGCTTTATCAGCTTAGAGGACGTGTGGGAAGATCAAACCGCCGTGCTTTTGCTTACTTTACCTTTAAAAGAGGCAAGGTGCTCACCGAGGTGGCTGCAAAAAGGCTTGACGCAATAAGAGAGTTCACGCAGTTCGGCTCAGGTTTCAGGATAGCGTTGCGTGACCTTGAGATAAGAGGTGCAGGCTCGATACTAAGCGGTAAACAGCATGGTCATATGGAGGCTGTAGGCTATGATATGTATCTGAGATTGCTTAATGAGGCTATTGCTGAACAAAAGGGCGAGGCTTTGCCGCCGTCACCTGAGGACTGTTTGGTGGATATCTCCATAGATGCATTTATACCAGACCATTATATAGAAAATCTGTCGCAGAGGATAGATTGCTATAGGAAAATAGCGTCCATAGGCAGCGAAGAGGACTCAAGGGACGTTATCGACGAGCTTATAGACAGATACGGCGACCCACCGAAATCAGTGCTGGGACTTGTGAACGTTGCACTTACAAGAAATACAGCGTCAAAGATAGGCATAAAGGAGATCACACAAAGAGGGGACAAGGTGCTGTTCTTTGTGCAGTCGCCTGAAGTGGAGCAGATACAGGCTTTGTATGGTGCATATAAGAATAGGATACGTTTCTTTGACGGAGATAAGCCGTATTTTGCGGTGACGTTGGACAAAAAGCAGAAAGCAGCCGATCTTATGTCGGATACAGTTAAAATAATGAGAGATAATAAATAAAGGGTTATCAAGAACGAAAAGCGGTGTCAGAGTATAAAATCTGCACCGCTTTTGTCGTTATCTTCGACAACCTGCCCAAAAAGAACGAAAAAAAGGTGAAATAAAATATAAAAAAGATAGAAGAGGGAAAAAGGGGTTGACAAAAGTGCAAAAAGGTGATAAAATAAACAAGTCGCCTCGAGAGAGGGGGACGAAAGAGAGCGAAACGAGAAAGCAAGAAGTTCGGGAGAACGAGAGAGCCGAAGGAGTAGCTTGAAAGCGAGTTCATAAAGAATTCACAAAGAAAAGTCTTGACAAAGCTTAGCTGATATGATATAATAGATAAGCTGATTTAAGACAGCACATTAGAGATCACAAAGAGATCGAAAGTCAAAAACTTTTTTGAAAAAACTTCAGAAAAGGGGTTGACAAAAGATAAAAAGTGTGATATAATGTAAAAGTTGCACAACACGAAAGTGAAGAGTAACGAAGAACAGCATCTTGAAAATTGAACAAAGACGAAAAGTACGAAACCCTTGAGAGATTCTTTTGAGAGAAAGAATTAAAGGTCTAACATAAAGACGTAAAAGAAATGTACGTTCAGTGAAAGAACTGAAACAGGATAACAAGAGCAGAGATGCTTTTGATATACAACTTTAATTAAGAGTTTGATCCTGGCTCAGGACGAACGCTGGCGGCACGCTTAACACATGCAAGTCGAACGAGAGAAGAAGAGCTTGCTTTTCTGATCTAGTGGCGGACGGGTGAGTAACACGTGAGCAATCTGCCTTTCAGAGGGGGATACCGATTGGAAACGATCGTTAATACCGCATAACATAACGGAACCGCATGATTTTGTTATCAAAGATTTATCGCTGAAAGATGAGCTCGCGTCTGATTAGCTAGTTGGTAAGGTAACGGCTTACCAAGGCGACGATCAGTAGCCGGACTGAGAGGTTGAACGGCCACATTGGGACTGAGACACGGCCCAGACT
>UQAR01000054.1 GCA_900539095.1 uncultured Ruminococcus sp. | reverse complement strand
CGAGATTCGCCTTAGTCTCGTGGGCTCGGAGATGTGTATAAGAGACAGATATAAGTGTGATAAAAGATGTTCTCGCAAGACATAATTTTACTTTCTCAAAGGCTCTCGGTCAGAACTTCCTTGTGAACCCTTCCGTTTGCCCAAAGATAGCCGAAATGGGCAATGCAAAAAAAGGTTTCGGCATAATTGAGATAGGCACTGGAATTGGCGTTCTCACAAACGAACTTGCCAAGCGTGCCGACAAGGTGGTAGCTATTGAAATTGATGACAGACTCATGCCTGTTTTAGCTGAAACACTTGCAGAATATGACAATGTCAAGATTATCAATGCTGACGTTATGGAAACTGACCTCCACAAGCTTATCGCCGAGGAGTTTCAGGGCATGGACGTTGCCGTTTGTGCAAATCTTCCATATTATATAACCTCGCCGATCTTAATGATGCTCCTTGAAGAGCGTCTGCCCATAAAGTCTGTTACCGTCATGGTGCAGAAAGAGGCTGGAACACGCCTTTGTGCACCTATGGGTACAAGAGATATGGGTGCTGTTACAGTGGCAATAAATTACTTTTCTGTACCGAAACTGCTTTTCAACGTTTCTCGTGGCAGCTTTATGCCGTCGCCGAATGTTGACAGCTGCGTGGTGCGATTCGATATCCGTGATAAGACCCCTGAGGGCGTAACAGATGAAAAGTTCTTTTTCAAAGTAGCCCGTGGAGCTTTTTCACAGAGAAGAAAGACACTTTCAAATTCCGTGTCATCTTCAATGAATGTCGATAAAGCATTGGTAAATCAGGCGATAGAGCAGAGCGGCTTGCCTGCCTCCGTCCGTCCTGAGGCACTTTCCATGGAGCAGTTCATCACCTTTTCTGAAAATCTCAGAAAGCTTGTTTAACTGTACATATTTTTGTACAACTTTTTGCCATTGCTTTTACGGTTCTGATAAGTCTGAGATGTGTCCGTAAATTTGGTCAGCTTTTCTTGACCAAGCCCATATTGCGACACCTTTCGCTGCATAGTCCTGTTAAAATGTAATTATTACATTTTGGAAACATAGGACGTGATAAGCAATGGAAAAAATACGACATACGGCAAAATTTCATACCTCAGGCAAAATGAACGCCCTAATGGCTGTTTTGGCAGCAGCCGCGGCGTTTGCGGCAAGTTTCGGAAAGATACTTGGCTTTCCGTCATCAATGAACGTGGCGGTGGCAGTGCTTTCAGGAACGAATGTGATACCTGCTTTTTTAGGTTCTGCACTTGCATATTTTGTAAGCGGAACTTTTTCCGAGGGTATCGTTCAGCTTTGTGCCATACTTGTGATAGCGGCGGTAAGGCTCGTTATGCCCTCTGCCGAACATAAAAGCGACCCTGTATTCGTTTCGCTGCTGACAACCGGAGCAATGCTTTTGTTCAGCTGCGTGATGTCGGTGGCAATGCCGTCGGATACATATACAGCGTCGCTGCGAATGATAAGCTCGCTTATGTGCGGCTGTGTGGTCTTTATAGCGTTGACGGTCAAACGTCAAAGAAACCGCAGCGGTGTTTTTGACCTGACAGGCATAAATGGCGTTTTCACAGCCATTTTATATATAATGTTTATCTCGACTCTTTCCGCAGCACCTCTTCATGTGGTGAATCTTGGCAGGATAATGGGCACGCTTTTTATGCTCATGGCTGTGCGAAAGTACAGAAATATAGGCGGTGCAGTTGTGGGTGCATTGACTACCTGCGGCGTGCTGCTTTGTGCACCTGCTTTGGCAAGGAACACACTTCTTCTTGCAACTTCAGGACTTATCTGCGGAGCGTTCCTGCAATTCGGTTCGCTTGTAATGGTATTGGTCTTTCTTGGGGTATCTCTTGTGAGCCTTGTGGCAATGGGAGTGAACGGCGATACTTTTTCGATGTTTGCAGATTTGCTCATTGGTTCAGTGCTTTTTATCGCTTTGCCTATCCCTGTGATAAAAAAGGCTGCGAAAAAAGTGGTGGGAGTGAAAAATTCCGTTGACCTTGTTGGGCAGACTACTTCATCAAAACTCAATATGGCGTCAAGAACACTGGGCGGCATAAGAGGACAGCTTTCCATGGTCACAGCGGCAATGGATAAGCGGTCAAAAGAGGCTACGCTGGCAAAGCGTGTCCAGTCGGTGGTGTGTACCGACTGTGATATGTATTCAGTCTGCCGCAAACGCAGCGTTCAGCTTGAGGATAGCTTTTCAAAGCTTGAAAGCATAGTTTGCACATACAATAACCTCAGTCTTGACGATGTTGAAAAGCATTTGGACGGCTGCGTGAGGCAGTCACTTCTTTGCAGAAGTTTCAACGAATTGTATACCGACTTTGTGGCTGAGCGTGCTGACAGCATGAGAGTTCGTGAAATGCGTGAGTTTTTGAGCGAGCAGCTTTCCTCCATGGAGGATATCTTATCTGACCTTTCGTTCAGAGCAGGTCAGGTGAGGAGCGTTGACTCTCAGCTTTCTGCAAGAGTAAGAGAGCATTTTTCAAATCTCGGCTATCCTAATGTGAAAGCCTGCGTTTACATAGATGAAAACCTCTGTCAGCGTGTGGACGTTTTTATAACGGCTCAGTTCAGGGGAGACCTTGTAAGGCTGACGGCTACGCTTTCGGAAATGATAGATTATGACCTTGATATGCCTGTGATAGTCAAGGTGGATAATATAACCAGAATGTCTTTTGCTGAGATACCTAAGTTCACAGTGGATATCAAAAGCTTTTCAGCGTCATCAAGCGGCGAATATTCAGGTGACAGCTTTGAGGTGTTCGATTCAAGCGTCAATGAAAAATATATCGTCCTTTCAGACGGCATGGGCACAGGAAAAAGAGCAAGGCTCGATTCCATGTTCTCGGTAAGTCTTGTTACAAGGCTCATACAGTCGGGAATGTCTATGCAGACTGCTCACAGGCTGATAAATTCCATGCTGAGAGTAAAGGGCTGGGAGGAATCTTTTGCGACGCTCGATATAATGCGGCTTGAGCTTAACGGCGGAACGGTGCAGTTTTTGAAATCTGGTGCAGCACAAAGTTTTCTTTTCCGTGACGGCGGTCTTAAAGCCATTGGCGGACAGGCATTTCCTGCGGGGATACTTGCGGAGTGTACACCTGATGTCAGCGAGCTGAAACTCTTTGACGGTGACGTTCTGCTTATGACCTCTGACGGCGTTGAGGACGCTGCGGCAAGAGAGATACTTCGCTGCGGCGGAATGACTGCACAGGAGATAGTCACGGCTATCGGTGCAAAGGCTCTCGCTCAGCGGACAGGCGGTCGGCAGGACGATATAACCATAATCGCTGCGAAAATTTCACTGCGTGAAGAGGACGGAAGAGAAAAGTAAGTTTTTCAGCCGCTGTCTGTGTGTGATTTTTTACTTTTGTATACTTTGACTTTACGTTTTCTATGTTATTATATAAAATCTATTGTGCGAAATAAACAAAACTTACTGTTGAAATATGTGCGAATACGAGAATAACAACCAAAACTATTGCAAAACTGTTCAAAAAAGATTAAAATATAAATATGAAACACCGAAATTATTCAGCGGTTTTCACAAAAAGACAAGGGAGGCTGATTTATGATAGATTCTATCCCAAAGGATTATGAGCTGCCGCTCTATCTATTCCACAATGGTACTAACTGCGAAACATATAAGTTTTTAGGCTGCCATAAGGGAGAGAAAGACGGCGTAAAAGGACATTATTTCAGAGTCTGGGCTGCACACGCAAAGGGCATTTCTGTGGTCGGAGATTTCAATGGCTGGGACGAAGATGCCACGCCAATGGAAAAGCTTGACGATTCAGAAGTGTGGGAGGCTTTTGTTACAGGACTTCAGACTTATGATACATATAAATACTGTATCCGTGGCTGTGACGGCAAGACCCATTACAAAGCTGATCCGTATGGCACGCACATGGAAGTTGCTCCGAACACAGGTTCAAAGGTGTTCGACATCGACGATTATCTGTGGAGCGACAGAAAATGGATGAACGAGAAAAAGTCTAAGGACATTTACAACTGCCCTATGAACATCTATGAGGTGCATCTCAATTCATGGAAGGCTTGTCCTGACGGAAAATATTTCTCATATGTTAGATTTGCAGATACTATAATACCTTATATAAAGGAAATGGGCTATACTCATATCGAGCTTATGCCGCTGGCAGAATATCCTTTTGACGGCTCTTGGGGCTATCAGGGAATAGGCTATTTTGCACCGACTTCACGTTTTGGCACGCCTTATGATTTTATGAAGATGATAGATCTTTTCCACCTTGCGGGAATAGGCGTTATCTTTGACTGGGTGCCTGCACATTTCCCAAGGGACGAGGCTGGACTGTTTGAGTTTGACGGCGGTCCGTCTTATGAGTACACTGACCCGAAAAAGGCAGATCATCTCACTTGGGGAACGAGAGTTTTCGATTACTCAAAGGGCGAGGTAAAGTCATTCCTTATCTCAAACGCTCTTTACTGGATAGAAAAATATCACGTTGATGGTCTGAGAGTTGACGCTGTTGCGTCTATGCTTTATCTTGACTATGACAGACGTGACGGCGAGTGGACGCCTAACAAGTTCGGCGGAAAGGAAAACCTTGAGGCGGTTCAGTTCTTCAAGGATCTTAACACCGCTGTGTTCGGCAGAAACCCTAACACTCTTATGATCGCCGAGGAGTCAACTTCATGGCCTATGGTAACAAAGCCTGCAAGCGACGGCGGTCTTGGTTTCAACTTCAAGTGGAACATGGGCTGGATGAACGATATGCTCAAGTATATGGCTCTTGACCCTATCGACAGAGCTTTTCATCATGATATGCTCACGTTCTCATTCTTCTATGCTTTCTCTGAAAACTTTATTCTGCCTATCTCTCATGATGAGGTAGTGCATGGTAAAGCGTCACTGATAAATAAAATGTATGGCGGAGATATTGACAATAAGTTTAAGCAGTGCAAGCTGTTCATGGCTTATATGATGGCTCATCCGGGCAAAAAGCTGCTCTTTATGGGAGCTGATTTCGCTCAGTTCAGAGAGTGGGATTATGAGAACGGTCTGGAATGGTTCATGGTGGACGAATATGAGAACCACCGCAATTATCTGAACTACTCCAAGAACCTCAATCATTTCTATCTTGACCACCCTCAGTTCTGGGAGAGAGATTTCTCTTGGGAGGGATTCAGCTGGATATCCAATGATGACTTCAAGCAGAGCATCATCATATTCAGACGTTTTGACAAGAACGGCGGAGAGGTCATCGTGGTTTGCAACTTCGTTCCTGTGGAAAGAAAGTCATACTGCTTTGGCGTTCCTTACTGGGGCAGCTATACAGAGGTGTTCAACTCATCTTCTGTTGACGGTGCTCCTTGCACGAACGGTACTGTCAAGGCGGTAGATGTTAAGATGCACGGCTTTGACCAGTCAGTCTGCATCGATATCCCTGCGTTCTCCTGTATGTATTTTACGGTGAAGAAAGAGGATAGACCTGTGCCTGAGAAAAAGGCGGAGGGAAAGAAAAAAACAAAGACAGCGGCTAAAAAGACTGCTGTAAAGAAAGCCGCTAAGGCGAAAACAACTAAGAAGTCCACAGCCAAAAAGGCTGAGTAATATAAGACTTAATAAAAATTGGTGGGTGAATTAATTATGTTCAACAAAAAAGAATGTGTTGCAATGCTGCTGGCAGGCGGCCAGGGCAGCAGACTGTATGCCTTGACACAGAGCGTTGCAAAACCGGCAGTACCTTTCGGTGCCAAGTATCGTATCATCGATTTTCCTCTCTCGAACTGTATCAATTCAGGTATAGATACAGTGGGTGTTCTGACCCAGTATCAGCCACTGGTACTTAACGAGTACATCGGAAACGGTCAGCCTTGGGACCTTGACAGGATCCACGGAGGCGTTCATGTACTTCCTCCTTATCAGACTGCATCAGGTGCTGACTGGTATTCAGGTACTGCAAACGCTATTTATCAGAATATCGCTTTTGTAGACAGATATGACCCTGAGTATGTTGTTGTACTTTCAGGCGACCACATCTACAAAATGGATTACAACAAGATGCTGGAATATCACAAGGCTAAGAACGCTGACGCTACTATCGCCGTTCTTGATGTTCCAAAGGAAGAGGCGTCACGTTTCGGTATCATGATAACCGACGAGGACGACAACATCATCGACTTTGAGGAGAAACCAAAGAACCCTCGTTCAACTCTTGCGTCAATGGGTATCTACATATTCACATGGAAGAAACTGAAGGCTTATCTTATCGCTAATGAGAACGATAAGGAGGCGTCTAAGGACTTCGGTAAGAATATTATCCCTGACATGAGAGAGGCCGGCGAAAAGCTCGTTGCTTATCGTTTTGACGGCTACTGGAAGGATGTTGGAACTATAGATTCTCTTTGGGAAGCTAATATGGACCTTATCAATCCTAACATTCCTATCGATCTTTATGACACAAGCTGGAAGATATACTCAAGAAACCCTGTTATGCCTCCACAGAGCATAGGAAAGAACGCTCAGGTGCAGAACTCTATGGTAACAGAGGGCTGCGTTATCGACGGTTCAGTCGAGTTCTCAATGATCTCTGACGGCGTTATTGTTGAGGAAGGTGCTGAGATACTTGACTCTATCCTTATGCCGGGTGCAGTTGTCAAGAAGGGTGCAAAGGTCGAGTATGCTATCGTCGGCGAGAACACTGTTATCGGTGAGAACGCTCAGATCGGTGCAAGACCTGAAACTATCGAAGACAAGGATTCATGGGGCGTTGCTGTAGTGGGCAATAATCTGACTGTTTCCGGCGGCAGCGTTGTTGCACCTAAGGCAATAATTTACGAGAATATCTAAGAAAGGACCGAGTAAACATGGATGTAAATATGGGTAACGTACTGGGTCTTGTTTTCGCTAATATGCACGACACGACTCTTGGCGACATGACAAAGAACAGAACTATGGGTTCTGTAATGTTCGGCGGAAGATACCGCCTTATCGACTTCCCACTGTCTAACATGGTAAACAGCGGCATAAGCGAGGTCGGTGTTATAACAAAATCTAACTATCAGTCACTGCTGGATCACCTTGGCTCTGCAAGAGAGTGGGATCTGGCTAGAAAGAAGGGCGGTCTTTACATTCTGCCTCCTTTCGGCAACGTTGAAAGCACTCTTTACAGAGGCAGGATAGAGGCTCTTTATGGTGCAATGAGCTTTATCAAGCACTCAAGAGCTAAATATGTTATCCTTTCAGACTGCGACGTTGTAACAAACATTGACTACAAGCCTATCGTTGCAGCTCACATCGAGAGCGGTGCGGACATCACAGCTGTTGCACACACAGGCGTTTACAGCTCTGATGATATAAAGACTTCAACTGTATTCAACGTTGACGCTGACAAGAACGTAACTTCTGTTCTTATCAATCCTGACATCAGCGGCACTTGCACAACGAGCCTTAATGTGTTCGTTATGTCAATGGATTTCCTTATTGAAACTGTTAATGACGCAATGGCTAGAGGAAATGTAAGCTTTGAGAGAAATATTCTTCAGGAGAAGTGCAGAGAGCTTAAGATAAAGATCTACGAGTATGATAACTATTTCAGCAAGCTCAACAGCCCTGAAAGCTACTTTAAGTCAAACATGGCTCTGCTTGAACCTGAGAATGCACGCAAGCTGTTCGTTCCAAAGCGTTCTATCTACACAAAGGTAAGCGACAACGCTCCTGTTAAGTACGATCTGGACAGCAAGGTATCAAATTCTCTTATTGCTGACGGCTGTATCATCGAGGGCGAGGTCGAGAACTCTGTTCTGTTCAGAGGCGTTAAGGTAGGCAAGGGTGCTAAGGTCAAGAACTGTATCCTTATGCAGGGCACTGTTGTCGGCGACAATGCTGAACTTAATTATCTTATCACAGACAAGAACGTTTCCATCTGCGAGAACCATATCCTTACAAGCTCACCACAGTATCCAATGTATGTTGGAAAGGGAGCGTCCGTATAAAGGATAATCTGACTTAGGACTTAGGAAAGAAGGTTCGGATATGAACATACTTTACACTGCAAGTGAGGCTTTGCCTTTTATTGCCTCAGGCGGACTGGCTGATGTTGCAGGCTCACTGCCTGCGGCTATCAACGCCGAGGGTCACGATTGTAGAGTTGTGATACCTTATTACAGCTCTATCAGGCAAGAGTTGAAGGACAAGCTTACATACATGACGAATTTCACTGTGCCGGTGGCATGGAGAAATCAATACTGCGGCGTTTTTACAGGCGTTGTGAACGGAGTGACTTATTATCTGCTTGACAATGAGTATTACTTCCAGAGAAACGGTCTGTATGGCTTTTATGATGACGCTGAGAGATTTATATTCTTCTCAAGGGCAGTTCTTGAACTGCTGAGGTACATCGACTTTAAGCCGAACGTTATAAACGCCAATGACTGGCAGACGGCACTTGTGCCTGTTTACTATGATATTTTCTACCGCTATCAGCAGGGTTATGAGGATATCAAGACTGTGTTCACCATACACAACATTCAGTATCAGGGACAATACGGTTTAGAACTTATCAACGACATAATGGGCATTCCGCTTTATCACACGGACTTGCTTTCATATGACGGTGATGTGAACTTCATGAAGGCTGCCATTGAAACGGCTGACAAGGTGACGACAGTTTCACCGAGCTACGCTTGGGAGATACTTGACCCTTGGTATTCACATGGTCTTGACAGGGAGCTTGTGAACAAGCAATACAAGCTTTGCGGAATACTTAATGGCATAGATCAGAAGATCTACGATCCTGCAACAGACCCTGTTATTGCGAAGAACTACAGTCTTAATGACAAGACCGGTAAGGCTGTTTGCAAGCACGCTTTGCTCAGTGAGCTTGGCATGGCACATGGAAAAGAGCCTGTTATCGGCATAGTAACAAGATTTGTTTCACACAAGGGTCTTGACCTTATCAAGTATGTATTTGAGGACATCATCAGACTTGGCTGCAAGTTTGCTATACTTGGTTCGGGCGAGAAAATATACGAGGACTTTTTCAGCGAGATGCACTATCGTTATCCTGACAGAGTGGGTCTGACCATTGGTTTTGTTCCTGAGCTGTCAAAGAAGATATACGCTGGTGCGGATATGTTCCTTATGCCGTCACAGAGCGAGCCTTGCGGTTTGGCTCAGATGATAGCTCTGAGATATGGTACTATACCTATCGTAAGAGAGACAGGCGGTTTGAGGGACAGTATCCATGACGCAGGCGACAAGGGCGGCAACGGATTTACGTTCAAGTCCTACAACGCACATGATATGCTTGACGCTGTTGTAAGAGCCAGGGCATACTATGATGACAAGATGAAGTGGGGCAGGCTTGTGAACACTGCTCTCAAGCAGAACTTTAGCTGGACTAAGTCTGCTAAGGATTACATTGCACTTTACAACGATATTCACTAAACACCAATATCCGTTTATTTTGCCTGATAAACGGGAAATACCGTCCCTTGGCTGAGGGGCGGTATTTTTTTTGCGTTTATATAAGAGTACGATTATTTGTACAGATAATATGCAGTGTGGCAGTACAAAAAAACGGACAGGGAAGTACCTGTCCGTTTTGCTTTTATTGACGCTGTTTTGTTCGCATTGCCTTTGCTTTTTCCTTCATCTTCTGTCCCAGATATGAACCTATTTCCAGCATTGCGGTGTATTTATCGATACAAACGATGACATATGATTCGGCATACTTCGGGAACTTCAATGTCAGCGGCCACATATGCTTGACTATCATATCTTCCTCTCGTTTGCCTATCTCAAAATGCTGCTTTGCATTATCAAGTGCGACCTTAGGGTGGGTCATTCCGTGGGGCATTTCGCCCTTTTTCTTCTCACGCTCACGCCAGTCATACAGAAACAGATCGTGGAGCAGACCTGCACGGGCGGCAGATCTCGAATTCAGTCCCAATTTTCTGCACACAAGATAGTTATAGTAGGATACATTAATGCAGTGCTGATAGCAAGTCGTACTGTAGTGATGACGGAAATTTTTCATTTCGTTTACAACATCGCTGTCAAGCAGGTCTTTTACAAACTCAAAATACTCCTTTGCCTCCTCAGAGTTCTCTATGGAATATCTTGAACCGAAAGCCTTTGACATTTGCATGACCTCTTTTCGATAACTTATACGCAGGCGGCACATTTTATATGCTGCCTTTATGACGGTTGGTGACTAATGTTTACCCCATAAGTTACCCCTTTAAGTTTGTTTTACCAAACCTATATTAATATTATAAACTTTTTTGTTAAAAATGTCAATAGAGAATGTATAACAATTTTATTACAAAAAAGAGGGCAGTCTGTTTTGTAAGCTAGTCTGATGTGTTTTGAGATGTGGATATAAATAAGGGGCGACCTTAGGTCGCCCGTACATGGGAATTTTGTTTTATCAATAATATTTTTCGTCATAGAATTTTGGGATAAAGTCTTTGGCGGCTGAGGTACGGCTTTGGATAAAGCCCTCAAAGCCGTATTTATTCACGGCGTCGATGACTGTGTTATACTCAAATGTTGAGGTCTTGCGGCAAAGCTCTTTGAAGTCAAAGGCTTTATAAACGGGAGTGAACTGGCTCATGAGGCTTATCATTATCTCGTCTTTGGCAAAGTTTTTGCCCAGCCATTCCATAAGCTCTATGGAGTCTTTACGGTGGGTAGGGAGGACAAGGTGGCGGACTATTGTGCCGCTTTTCATTATGCCCTTTTCATCAAAGGTGGGTTTGCCTGAAAGTTCTGCCATTTTGCGTATGGAGGCTGCGGCGTTTTCAAAATAGTCTGCCGCTTTGGAATATTTATCCGAAAGGGTGGTATCGAAATATTTCAGGTCGGGGAGAAATATTTGCACATAGCCTTTCAAAAGCTCCAGCGTTTCGGGCTTTTCGTAGCCGCCGCTGTTATAGACCACGGGAATTTTCAGCGTATTTTTACAGAGGTCGAGTGCCTTTATTATTTGAGGAACGAAGTGGGTGGGGTTCACAAGATTTATATTATGTGCACCCATTGTTTGCAATCTGAGAAAGGTATCGGCAAGCTGCTGTTCGGTGAGTTCAAAGCCTTTGCCCTCGGCGGATATCTCGTAATTTTGGCAGAAACAGCATTTCAGGCAGCAGCCTGAGAAAAACACTGTGCCTGAGCCGTTTGTGCCGCTGATACAAGGTTCTTCCCACATATGCAGTTCGGCTCGTGCGATACGGACTTTGGCAGTTTCTCCGCAAAAACCTTTATGCTGGTATCTGTTGACCTTGCACTCTCTTGGGCAGAGGGTACAGCTTTTTAGAATATCGTTCATGCCGCTGTGTCAACTCCGCCGATATTGGTATATGGGTCAGAACTTGCGGCATCGCTGGAGCTGTCGGAAAACTCGTTAAGTGGGATATCGAACTGGAATGAATCGGTTATCAATTCATCATTCTGGAAACAAGCTGTAAATGAAGTATGTTCTGTATCGGCAGGGACAAGGAACTTTATGGTATAGGTTTTATCGTCTGCATAGTCACTTTCTGTAGGGGAGAAGTTGTTTGAAAAGAATGAGTTTTCGTCTTGGTCATAGGCGGTATTATAGGCAAAGGTGAATTTTACCTGTCTGTTGCTATCGCTGATATTAACATCAAGGTCGAGGTCTATTTCCCATACTGTGTCACCGCTTATAATACCGCCTGAAAGGGAGTTTCTTTCCTCGTCGGTCAGGTCGCTTACTTTGCGTTCGGTGAGGGTATAGCCTTGATACTGAACGCTGTAGGTACCGTCCTCAGCGTCTTGTGCTACATAGAGGTTGGAATGGTCATCGTGATCTGAATAATCATCGGTATAGCTATAGTCATAATCGTCGTCATAGTTATAGGACTTGTTTGATATCAGGTTGGTGGACACAAAGCCTATTACGGTCGGCAGGACTGCCATGATGATAATGAAGATAACGATACCTTTTACGCAGCCGCCGCTTTTCTTCATATTGGTAGGCTGAGAATGATTGACGTTTGTGGCACTAAAGTTATAGGTGCTGTTGTTCTGCCTATAGTTATTTATCGCAGCGAGCTTTCTTGAACGTGCGTCGGAATAGTTCGGAGGGGTATTATTTGTTGGGGGCGTATAGGTGCTTTGGAAGTTTTCGTCCTTTGCCTCGTCTTTACGCTCCTCGGCGATAAAGTCATTTTTCTCCTCTTTGAAGGTATCGTTCTCCGACTGTCCTAACCAGCCGTCCTGCTCGTTATCTGCACGGAGGTCATGGGAATGAAGGTCGCCTGAAAAGCTGTCGCAGCTTATATCCTCGTCACGGGCTGTGAAGCACTCAGGACAAATTATCTCATCATCGCTTTTAAAGCGGTATCCGCAAATTTTGCATTTATTTCTGCTCAATTATTTCACCTCATTAATATACAAATTCCCAGCCTTGTTTAACTGGCTGGCAAACACATTTATAGCTCCAGTCGTTTAGCTTTTCTGCGGCTGACTGTGCGGCTGACAGGTCGGGGTAAACGCCGAAAACTGCTGAGCCGCTGCCTGTCATCACGGCTGCAAGTGCACCGCTGTTTTTAAGCTGCTCGGCGGCGTGGGATATCTCCTCACAGTCGGCGGCATATTCAAGGACGTTGAAAAGGTTAGAGCATATGCCGAAGAGCTTGCCGCCTCCGATATATCTCAGCAGGACGTCCATATTACAGCGTTTTGGATTTGCTATGCTGTCATATTTTCTGAAAGCCTCGGGGGTGGAGATACCGATATCGGGTTTCACGATAACAAAGGCACAGTCGGGTGAAGGCAGGCGGCTCATTATTTCGCCGACGCCTTGACAGAGTCTTGTGCCGCCTGTAATACAGAAAGGCACGTCTGCACCCAGTCCGACGGCTATTGAGCAAAGCTGCTCGTCGGTAAGTCTTGTATCGAACATGAAATCCAATGCACGGAGGGTCGCTGCGGCATCTGCACTTCCTCCGCCCATGCCTGCTTGTGAGGGAAGATTTTTCTCCACGGTCACGGTTATTTTACAGCCGAAGTCGATATGTGTGAAGTCGGCAAAGGCATGGTAGGCTTTGGTGATTATATTATTCTCGCCTTTTGGAAAGCTGTCAAGGTCGCAGGCTATCTCGATACCCTCGCCCTCGGAAAGGGTGAAGTCCAGAAGGTCGCAGCATGACACTGACTGCATTATAGTATTGAGCATATGATAGCCGTCATCACGCTTGCCAACAACATCTAGGGCAAGATTTATTTTGCCGTATGCTTTTACTTTTAAATTACTGCACGTTACCATTTCTAATATCCTCTAAAAATTCTCCGATACGTTTGATAGCCTCTCTCAGGTGGTTAAGGGAATAGGCGTAGGAAACACGCACATAGCCCTCTCCGCACTCGCCGAAAGCATCTCCCGGCACGACGGCTACCTTTTTGGTGTACACAAGTTTTTCGCAGAAGTCGGCACTTTTCATGCCTGTGTCTTTAATACATGGGAAAACATAGAACGCTCCCTGAGGGGCAAAGCATTTTAGTCCAAGTTTATTGAATGCGTCCACCACAAAGCGGCGGCGGATATTATACTCATTTCGCATGGTATCGATATCTTTTTGACAGCTGTGCATGGCGACGATAGCGGCGTACTGGCTGACGGTAGGGGAGGACATGATAGCGTACTGGTGGAGTTTGAGCATTTGGGACACTATTTCTTTCGGTCCGCCCAGAAAGCCCAGTCGCCAGCCGGTCATGGCAAAGCTTTTGGAAAAGCCGTTTATGACAATAGTATGCTCACGCATACCCTCTATCTCTGCAATAGAGCAATGCTTGCCTGAATATGTAAGCTCAGAATATATCTCATCTGAGGCTATGATTATATTGGTATCCTTGAGCACCTGAGCTATCTCCTCAAGATCTTCACGACGCATTATCGCACCTGTTGGGTTATTAGGATAAGGCAGGACAAGGAGCTTGGTTTTGTCGGTTATTTTTTCACGGAGCTCATCTGCGGTAAGGCGGAACTCGTTTTCCTCTTTTGTTTCTATGACCACCGGCACGCCGCCGCAGAGGGAAACTATAGGCTTATAGCATACAAAGGACGGCTCGACTATAAGGACTTCATCGCCGGGCTGGATAAGGCATCTTATGGTAAGGTCGATAGCCTCAGAGCCGCCTACGGTGACGATTATTTCTTTATTGGGGTCATAGCTTGTGTGGATAGTACGCTGAAAATACTTGGCTATTTCTTCACGGAGTGCTATAAGTCCGGCGTTTGCGGTATAGCAGGTCTTGCCTTTTTCAAGGGTAGAGATAGCCTCCTGACGTATTAGCCACGGGGTCTTGAAGTCAGGCTCGCCAACGCCAAGGGAGATAACGCCTTCAAGCTGCTGAGCGATATCGAAAAATTTTCTGATGCCTGAGGGTTTCATTTCCTTTATGGCAGGGCAGAGCACTTTGTTATAATCTATCATGGGGAGATCAAACCTCTTTCGTCTTTATCGTCTGTGCTTATCATAATGCCGTTGTCTTTATACACCTTGAGCACGAAGTGTGTGGCGGTGGACTGGACAGCGTCGATAGTGGCAAGCCTTTGGGAAACAAACTGTGAGATATCCCTGATGTTTGCACCGTTCACGGCAACGATTATATCATATGCACCTGACATAAGGCGGACAGATTCCACCTGTTCATAGCTTGCTATCTGATTTGCTATCTCGTCAAAGCCTGACTGTGACTGTGGGGTGACTTTAAGTTCTATAAGAGCGAAAACTGAATTAGGGTCATAGGCACTTTCGTCAACGATAGCGGAATAGCCCTTTATTACGCCGTCTGTTTCAAGCTTGGCGATATCCGCCGTCACCTGCTCTTCTGACTTATCGAGAAGAACGGCAAGCTCGCTGTTTGTGATACGGGCGTTATTTTTCAGTAATTTTATAAGCTGATCCATAAATAAACCTCCTTTAAGATTTACAAATATACATTATATATTATAACATATTATCTGTATGAACGCAAGTATTGTGATGTAAGAAGTGAGTAATTTATCTGTCAGAATAGACAAAGGGGAGGGGGCTGTCTCTTATACACATCTCCGAGCCCACGAGACTAAGGCG
>UQAR01000053.1 GCA_900539095.1 uncultured Ruminococcus sp. | reverse complement strand
TACACCGTCTAATTCGTCGGCAGCGTCAGATGTGTATAAGAGACAGGTATAAGATACCACTGACCAATCTTCTTGGCGGCACAGGCATGGGATATTTCGCCTCGGCGTTCTCAGTCTTTACCCCCATTTTTGCCATAGTCGTTTCAGGTATCCCCTCGACAATGGCACGCCTCACCGCCGAAAACTATGCCCTTGAACGTTTCTCCAATATGCGGCATACAAAACGCACAGCTTTCCTGCTTTTCACAGTCATAAGCACAGCCGCCGCAGCCGTCATGATAATCTCTTCAAACATTCTCTCTCATCACGTTATCGGCGAACCAAACACAAAATATGCCCTCATGTGCGTTGCACCTTCTATTATTTTCTGTACCATAATGTCAGTTGAACGTGGCTATTGCGAGGGCTTGCAGAATATGATACCCACCGCAGTTTCGGAAATTATCGAAACGCTTTTCAAACTTATCCTCGGTCTTGGCTTTGCCTACGGACTTATGTATCATATGTCGGATATGTACGATAAAACAAGCATGATATTCGGCACTTCCTATGCCGACAAACGGCAAGCAACCTCCGCCGCTCTCCCCTTTATCGCCGCAGCAGCTATCCTAGGCTCGTCCATAGCCTCAGCCATTGCCTGCCTGTATATCCTCATATCCTGCAAAATAAAAGGCGACGGCGTAACAAAACAAATGCTGCAAAAAGACACGGTGACCGACTCGACCTCCGTCACCGTCAAAAAGCTTATAAACTGCTGTCTGCCTATCGCACTTATCTCGGTGATAATGACCTTTGCTAACATGATAGATATGCTCACCGTCAATCCGTGTATAAAAGCCGCCATGAAAACCGCTCCCCATAAATTTGACAGCCTGCTTTCTGACAAGCTCACTGCCAGTATGCTCCCGAACTTCATCTACGGCTCTTATACTGGTCTTGCAGTGACAGTTTTCGGACTCGTGCCGACGCTCACCGCAATGTTTGGCAAAAGCATACTCCCCTCACTTGCCGAAAGCTGTGCCAAAAATGATAAAAAAGCCATGCAGTCAGGTCTGACAAAAATGCTCACCGTCACAAGCATCATAGCCATACCCGCAGGCATGGGAATAGCAGTTTTGTCAGAACCTATCCTGCGTTTCCTTTTTGGAGGCCGTGAAACTGAAATACAAGTCTGTATAATGCCAATGTCCATACTTGGAATAGCAGTAATATTCCTTGCCATAGCAACTCCCTGCTTTGCTATCCTGCAAACTCTGGGAAAACCTCATAAAGCCATAATAATTATGCTTTTGGGCGGTATTATCAAGCTATTTTTGAACATTATACTTATAAGACAGCCAATGATAAACATAACAGGTGCGGCAATATCTACGCTCGTTTCTGAGGTATTTATCTGCTTCCTATCCGTCCATGCAGTGTGCCGTATGACAGGTCTTAGACCAAAGATCAGCGAAATTTTCGTAAAGCCGACCTACGCCGCTCTCATGTGCAGTGTGACAGCGGTTTTGTCACACGAAACACTTACGAAAACTGAGCTTTTGCAGATAAATCACCGATTTGTGACCATTTTTTCTATAGGAATTGGTAGCATAATATACTTTTTTTGTTTGTATTTATTGTGCGAAACGCCGAAAAATATTGTAAATTACATATTTTCAAAAAAAAATCCGCAAAACCCTTGAAATTTTGAGCAAAATGGTTTATTATTAATAAGCACCCATTTTGCGGATATCGTGTGTACTTTTGGGCAAAATGAGTCCAGCAACACGAAAGAAAGCGGAGCAGGTGCAGGCACGCCCATGCAGAAAGGTAATGATATAATGAGCGATAAAATAAAGGAATTGCTTGCTAAAGACAGCTTTGATATCAATGATCTTGCGAATATAGTGGTTATCCTCAGAAGTGAGAATGGCTGCCCGTGGGATAAGGTACAGACCCATAAAACTATCAAGAAAGATTTTCTTGAAGAAGTCTATGAGGTCATGGAGGCTATCGACTGTGACTCCCCTGAAATGATGAGAGAAGAGCTTGGCGACGTCCTTTTGCAGGTGGTTTTTCATACCGTTATCGAAACTGAGAATAACAATTTTGGTCTTAACGAAGTGATAACCGATATCTGTAAAAAGCTTATTATCAGACACCCGCACGTTTTCGGAAACGTAGAGGCTGACAACGTTGAAACGGTGCTTAAAAACTGGGACACTATCAAGAAAGAGACTAAGGGTCAGGAAACTTATACCGATACCCTCAACAGCGTTCCAAAGAACTTCCCTGCACTTATGAGAGCACAAAAGCTCAGCAAGCGTGCAGCGAGAGCAGGTCTTGAGCATGATAAAGCATATGATCTCAAAGCCCTTGAAAACGCAGTGAAAGCACTTGAAAGCTGTCCTGACAGCGATAGAAACGAGGCTGCAAAACAGCTTGGCGAGATAATGTTCACCTGTGCAGCACTTGCAAGAAAGTTTGACCTTGACGCAGAAGAAGTGCTGACAGATACAAATAACTGTTTTATCAATAAGTTTGAAAAAACAGAAAATGCAGTAAGGCAAAACGGGCAGGATATGACAGCCCTGAGCATAGATGAGCTTGACGCTTATTGGCGAAAGCAAAATGAATGAATAACTTTATTCGTTAAAAATAATTTGGAGGTAAAAACAATGACAAAGGCAGAACTGATCAATCTTATCGCAGAAAAGGGCGATTATTCAAAGAAGGACGCTGAGAAGGCACTTGCAACTGTTATCGATTCAGTATCTGAGACACTTGCTAACGGCGAGAAGATCTCACTGGTAGGTTTCGGTACATTCGAGGTAAGAGAGAGAGCTGAAAAGACAGCTATCAATCCTCGTACAAAGGAGCAGATCACTGTTGCAGCTAAGAAAGTTCCTGCATTCAAGGCAGGCAAGGCTCTTAAGGACGCTGTAAACAAGTAATCTAAAGCTTATGCCACTCAGACCTAGCCTGCGGGTTAGGTCTTTTTTACTACAAAGGAGGAGAATATGCGGCTCGATAAATATTTGAAAGTCACAAGACTTATAAAACGCCGTACCGTTGCGAACGAGGCGTGTGACGCAGGAAAAATTCTTGTAAATGACAAGGTCGCAAGAGCGTCTTATGATGTAAAAGTCGGCGACATTATCACAATAAACATGGGTCAGAACCCTGTAAAGGTGGAAGTCCTCAATGTTACCGAGTATGTAAAAAAAGAAGACGCCGCCGAGAATTACCGTGTTATCGGCTAAAAAAAGAGGACCGCTCAATGCGATCCTCTTAATTTTTTATCTATTATGCATTTTATGCATTTGCACTCAGATCATAATCTGACAGATCAATATCAGAGAGATCGTAGTTATCATAGTCATCATAATCACCATAGTCATCATAATCTGACTCAAGATCACCCTCTGCATTTACAAGCATATTGTAGACCTCGTCACCAAGAACTTTCTTTACATTAGCAACAAATCCTTCACTGTCACAGCCTGCAAGGTATGTATTCATCTGGTCGTCATTTGTTATATCGTAGATCTTGTCGCCGGACGGAACAGTAATATCAGATGCCTCTGTTTCATTTCCTGTAACCGACATAGCCATAAACTGCTTGCCGTTCATACCGAACTCAAGTGAAAGATCAAGCTTGTCAGCTGTAGATGCAGATGCAAGCTCTACCCAGCCTGAAACAGCCTGTGAATCAGCCGTACCGTTTACATCAAATCTGATAGTGCCTGAGAAAGCGTCGCCCTGCTCCTTAACGTCCTTGAGCGTAAGTTCAGCCTCCATCGTGTCAAAGTTTATGCTCGGTGAAACTGCCATTGTAGGCTCAAGGGAAAGTCCACCGTCAGCAGAAGTCTTGTCAGCGTCTATATCTGAATCAGCCGCAGTTTCCATTTTCATTGTGAACTTGCCATTCGTAACACCGTCAACAGTATTTGCAGAACCCTTGAATGATGCACTGCCCTCACTGCCCATGTTAAGGCTAAAATCAACAGCCACAACGTCGTCCTTAAGAATGGTGTAAAGAGTTGCACCCTCGCCGTCCTTTTCAAAGCTGAAACCTGCAAAATCATCTCCGGTGTAGTAAACGTCAAAGGTTACAGTTTCGTCAAGATCATCACTTGCAAAAAGTGAATCCATAGAATTAAGATACTGTGAGATTATCTCATCATATGACATACCAAGCTCGTCAGCAACGCCTGCCTTGCCGAACATATCTTTAAGTGTAGCGTCGTCCTTAGCCTTTTCAAGAACAGCCTTGAAAACAGCCTTTACGTCATTGCCTGAGATAGTGTATTCCTTAGTTGTATAGCTGTACTCATTTCCGTCAATGTCGCCAGTCTTATTCTCACCGTCAACCGGCTTAGGGAATGTATCCTCAATGACCTTCTCGTATTCTTCAAGATCCTTTTCAAATGCATCAGTATCAAAATCAACATCAGCACTTTGAGCAGTGTTGAAAAGCGAATCAAGATCAACGCCCTGAGAAGAAAGCTCGCTGCCTATCTCGTCTTTCAGGCTATCAACGTTAACCATAAGATAAGCGTCAGAAAGCTCAGGTATCTGAACATAAGCCGACTTGTTATCTCTAGAATATATAGCATTAGCAGATACAAGATTATTTCCGCCATATGTCATCGAAACATCTGCCTCAGTGTTGCTGCCCTTCTGCTTTGTAACAGTTGTCACAGAAATAGGCTGAAGGCTCATGCCTGCCTTCTCTGTGAATCCCTCGCCGAAAGATACAGTAGCTGTTGCATTGTAAGCGAAATCAAGCTCACCCTTGATAGCCTTTTCAGCAGTGTCAAGTGTGTTGTTTATATTCTCTGCCACCTGAGTAAGCTTAGCCTTGCCGCCCTCAGTTTTGCCGCTGTCGCTGTCTTTGTTTACAAAATAATAGCCAACGCCTGAACCAACAATGCTAAGACCCAGAACACCCGCAAGTACAGGTGTAAGCACCTTATTTTTTACCATTTTATTTCCTCCTTAAAGAAACTCATGTTTCTGTTCGTATTTAAAATATAACATACTTTTAACAATTTGTCAATAGACTAACATATTACAAATCAGCTACAATCCCCGTTTCTACAAAAAAAAGAGAGGCATAAAGCCTCTCCGTGGTATTATCCAAATTCAAATCCGCCTGCCCTAACACGATCTATAAAGTCCCCAAGGATATCCGTGTTCGTTTTTGATACCGAGTGCAGCAGATATATCGCTCCTGGGTGTGCCGCACTCACAAGCTTTTCAAGTGACTGCCCTTCATCAGGCTGATTGTTCACGTCCCAGTCAGCATAAGCAAAGCTCCAAAGCTCTGTTTCATATCCGCAGTTTGCCGTCACGCCTAGCGAAAATTCTGAAAACTCGCCCATGGGCGGTCTGAACACCGTCATGGTATAATCGTAGTTTTCCTCCATATACTTATGAAAGTCCTTTATCTCCGACTCGCACTCAGCCTGTCCCAGCGTCGGCATTGAATAATGGTGCACCGAATGATTTCCCACAATGTGACCTTCGTCTATCATACGCATGACAAGCTCAGGATTTTTCTCTGCATAATCCTGCAAAAGAAAAAACGTCGCCTTGACCTTTTTCTCTTTGAGCACATCAAGTATCTTTTCAGTGTACCCATTTTCATAACCCTGATCGAACGTCAGATATATCTTGTCATCATCGTTTATCGCCTTTGCATTAAGCTCTCCGTATTTTGCATTAAAGTCCAACGCACCTGTCGTCCTGTTCTGCTCGTCCACCAAAACGCCCTGACCGTATCCGACCTTGTCATGGGAAAGCCCTGAAATATCAATGCTCTCCTTAGCAGTTTTCTTGCCCACAATAACAGGCTCGACCACCGCCGAATCCGTTCCCTCCGACGAGTTTTTCTCCTGCACTGTCACAGTCCTGCCGCAGGCACTTAACGCCGCAGCCGCACAAAGCAGTGCCATGCAATTTCTTACCTTCATATGAAGTCCTCCGTTTTCTTATCTTCTGATACTATTATGTTCAGAAAACTGCTCCATACGAAAATAAGCTCACGGTAATTTCTGCCGCAGAAAGGCACAAAAAAAAGGCGGTAAAAACTACCGCCTTTTAAAATATCATTTATGACTGAAGATAGGACTTCACCAATGCCTGCAAAAGCTCATCTCTGTCAATGTGACGGATAAGACTTCTTGCATTGTTGTATGTCGTTATGTAGGTCGGGTCCTCAGAAAGAATATAACCTACGATCTGATTAATAGGATTATAGCCCTTCTCTTTCAGAGCGTCATATATAATTGTAAGTGTCTTTTTCAGCTCAGCCTCCTTGTCGTGCTGTACTGAAAATTCCATAGTCTGTTCGTGCATTATGCTCAGCCCCTTTTGTAATGTAGTGTTCACCAGCTATCCGCCTTGATATTATTATACTCCATTTGCAGTGAAATAACAAGTCAAAAAGCAAAATTTATGCACATTGCACAAAACAGCCGCCACATTTTTTACATTCTGAGTTCAGCACCGATAGCCTTGAGAGCCTCAAGAGTTTTATTCATAGCCTTGTCAGCCTGCTCGTCAGTGAGCGTGCCGTCATGTGAACGCATAGAAATGGAGTATGACACAGACTTCTTGCCCTTTTCGATCTGCTCGCCCTTGTAAACGTCAAAGAGCGTTACCTTTTCAAGTATCGAGCCTACAGCCTTGCTTATAGTCTTTTCAAGAAGAGCCGCAGGGATACTGTCATCACAAACGATAGACAGATCTCTTGTTGTAGCAGGATACTTAGGCAGCGGCTTATATGTTTTCTGAGCCACACAGTTCTCCATAAGTTCAGGAACATTTATCTTGCCCACATAAGCTCTTGTGTCGATACCATAATTCTCAAGAACTCTTGGGTGCAGCTCACCGAAAATACCTATCTCCTCGCCGTTTACCTTAACAACAGCAACTCTTCCCGGGTGGAAAGCGTAGAACTCGTCAAAGCCACATTCAGCTGTAGCCTTCTCAAACTCTACCTTCTGTGCACCAAGCTTTGAAAGCAGTCCCTCAACAACGCCCTTGATGTCATAGAAATCAGCCTTTGTTTCAGTGTCATAGAAACCAAAGCCAAGTCTTTCAGGCTCAACAGGAAGTACCTCACCCTCAACAGGGATATACTCATTGCCTCTCTCAAAGATATAGCACTCAGGGTTGCGGTAGCTGTAGTTTCTTGCAAGCACTTCACATACAGACGGAATGATAGTCGTTCTCATAACGCTGGTATCCTCGCCCAGTGGGTTTGTGATTACAACAGTCTTTCTCAGCTTTGAGTCAGCAGGAAGATTTATCTTGTCAAAATACTTAGGCGAAATGAATGAGAACGTAGATATCTCGTTAAGACCCATAGCAAGCATAGATCTCTGTATCTGTCTGTCAAACTTCTGTGCCTCAGTGAGCTTAGCCTGTGCAACGCCTCTTACGATAGTGTTTGGAATCTTGTTGTAGCCGTAAAGTCTTGCAACTTCCTCTGCCACATCAGCCTTGCAAGCAATGTCGACTCTGTACCAAGGTGAAACTACCTTGCCGTCCTTTATCTCAAATCCAAGTCTTGTGAGATATTCCACCATGTCGCTCTCAGGTATCTCAGTACCGAGGAATCTGTTTATCCACTCAGGGTCGAAATCCACCGTCTTAGGTGTTTCGTCCTCATAGTTCTCATCAATGTAAGTCTTTACGACCTCACCTGCACCAATCTCTTCAACAAGCTGGAAAGCTCTCATAAGAGCCTCGTAGCACTCATGTGGGTCAAGACCCTTTTCATATCTTGCAGATGCGTCAGTTCTCATGCCAAGCTTTTTGGCAGTTGTTCTTACGCTCGCACCGTCAAAGCAAGCAGACTCAAATACCACCGTTGTTGTATCGTCCATGATGCCGCTGTATTCGCCGCCCATAACGCCTGCTACTGCAACCGGCTTTTCAGCGTCAGCAATGACAAGCATCTCTTCTGAAAGCTCTCTTACCTCGCCGTCAAGAGTTGTGATAGTTTCTCCTGCCTTAGCGTTTCTGATATTGATTGATGCGTCCTTAACATATCTCAAATCGAAAGCGTGCATCGGTCTGCCGTATTCAAGCATAACATAGTTTGTGATATCAACAAAGTTGTTGATAGGTCTAACGCCGCAGCCTCTCAGTCTTTCTCTCATCCAACGAGGTGAAGGTCCTATCTTTACATTCTTTACGATACCGGCCATGTATCTCTTGCAAAGGTCAGTGTTGTGTATCTTTACCTTGAGCATATCGTTGATATCCCCGTCAATGCCTTTGAACTCAGGTTTCTTGACTTTCAGCTCTGTGCCGAAAGTAGCCGCAGTTTCTCTTGCAAGACCGATAACAGAAAGACAGTCAGGTCTGTTTGAAGTTATCTCGAACTCAACAGTTGTGTCATTATATCCAATAGCCTCATGTATATCCTTGCCTACAGTCTTGTCGCAGTCATCGCCGAGAATAAAGATTCCGTCCTCGATAGCATATGGGAAATCGTGAACAGAAAGTCCAAGCTCACCCAGTGAGCAAAGCATACCGTTTGACGCAACGCCTCTCAGCTTGCCTTTTGTTATCTTCACCTGCTTGCCCTCATGGAGAACAGATGACTTGTGCTTTGCAACAGGAACAAAATCTCCCTCATGAACGTTCTGAGCACCGGTAACAATCTGAACAGTCTCGTCCTCTCCCACGTCTACCTGAGTGATGAACATATGGTCAGAGTCAGGGTGACGCTCCATAGAAACCACCTTGCCCACAACAACGTTAGAAATATCCTTGCCCTCCTGCTCAAAACACTCTACCTTTGAACCTGAGAGCGTCAGAGCGGAAACAAAATCCTTTATCGGCATATCGCAGTCCACATAGTCTGCAAGCCATTTCATTGACAAATCCATTTATTATTCCTCCGTAATCTTATCATTTACCGCAGTTTTGTATCTTCTCGTCCAAGTCTTTCAGAAACAGCGGTCTGTAAATGTAAAAATCCTTCCACTGTTTTATGTTCACAATATATTTTATCCCGAAATTATCAGTTATCTCAGCTTTCATGCTGTCATTGACACCATTTGTGCTGTGAACTATGGTCTTGAACTCTCTAATATCCGTATATTTTATAAGCAGTTTAGCCTTAGGCACATACATATATCTGTCAAGTAGATAAAAGGTCTTGTATTTGAACTCGCTTCCCTCTATCTCGCTTTCCAAAGCCAGCATATCCTGTGCGTCAAATTGCTCCAGTCTTGCAAGGTTTCCCTTGTATTGCCTGATCTGCCTTCTGTAGCCTCTTATTCCGATAAAAAGCAGGATACCCAGAAAAATTATCATAAAAGCACTCAGCACGAACATATCCCATGCACTCTGCTGTTCTTTTACAAGCATGACCGATAACCCACCGCCAACGCCTACTATCAGTACCATAAGTGTGCTGAGAGCCGCCGACGCCACAAGTTTAGCCTTTGACGGCACAAGCTTTCTGTAAAGCCTGCTCTGCATTATAACATCGTTCATCAGAACTGCTCTAAGAATCTCATATCGTTCTCATAAAGCAGACGCATATCGTTGATGTTGTATCTGCCCATTGTTATTCTTTCAAGACCGATACCAAATGCAAATCCGCTGTATACCTCAGGGTCTATTCCGCAGCCCTCAAGTACCTTAGGGTGTACCATACCTGCACCCAGCAGCTCTACCCAGCCTTCCTGCTTACACATTGAGCAGCCCTTGCCGTGGCAGTTAAAGCACATAAGGTCTACTTCAGCAGACGGCTCTGTGTATGGGAAGTGGTGCGGACGCAGTCTTATCTGAGTGTCCTCACCATAAAGACGTTTCATAAGCAGCTCAAGAGTACCCTTGAGGTCAGCCATAGTTATTCCCTTGTCAATAACAAGGCCCTCTATCTGGTGGAACAGCGGTGAATGTGTAGCGTCCACTGTGTCAGAACGATAAACTCTGCCAGGTGAAATGATTCTGATAGGCGGCTTTCTCTTCTCCATAGTTCTTATCTGAACGGAAGAAGTCTGCGTTCTCAGAACAACATTTTCATTGATGTAGAATGTATCCTGTGTATCTCTTGCAGGGTGTGACTTAGGCATATTCAGTGCCTCAAAGCAGTAGTGGTCTGTTTCTACCTCAGGGCCGTCCACAATATCAAAGCCCATGCCAAGGAACACTTCCTCTACCTCTTCAAGAGTAGCGTTCAGAGGGTGAGGTCTGCCTATCCTTGTTTTCTTGCCCGGCAGTGTAACATCTATAGCCTCTTCTGTGAGCCTTACCTGCTCCATTTTGCTTTTAAGTTCTTCCTTACGCTTGTTGAGAGCGTTCTCGATGTCAGCTCTTACCTTGTTTGCAAGCTGACCGATAACAGGTCTTTCCTCTGCGGAAAGCTTACCCATTTGTTTAAGTATGGAAGTTATCTCTCCCTTTTTGCCAAGAAATCTTACTCTGAAATCCTCCAGCAGCTTGGCGTCGTCAATATGGGAAAGTTCCTCTTTCGCACGTTCGTCAATGCTTTTCAACTGTTCTTTCATTACTGATCCTCCTATAAAAATAAGCCCTGCCCCGACTAAACAGGACAAGACTTTGAAATTCTTGTTTATACCACCTATCAGTAAAGAGCCAACACTCTTCCGTCCTTAACGCAGACACACGTTCACGCTTACTAAAGATTACTCTCATTCGGCATGACCACTCACAAGTGAACTTCATTTTGTCAGGATATAAAGCCGCTTTCAGAAAACGCATACACGCCGCAGCCTCTCTCTGCAAACCCTTAGCAAAACTACTCTCTCGGTCATAGTGTTTTAAGTGTTTAAATACAATAATATGTTATCACATTCTGCCCCACATTTCAAGGGCTTAATAAAAATTTTACATTTAAAGACCATGCTTATGCAGCCTGTCCCACTTCATATCCTCCTCGGAGTAATAATCGTCCTCCTCGTCCTCTATCTTGTTGTATTCCTTGTGGGGATAGCCTATCTTCTCATAAAAATCATCTATAAGCACAAGCTTTCCCTTAGTATCCTGAAAGCTGAGAGCCAGCATACCGTCCTCAGGCACAAAAGCTTTCTCTCTGCCCTCTTTGTCCTTTATCACAAAGCTTGACTTATCCACATTTTTCAGCACGCATACTAACCTGCCCTTATTCGTCTGATAAGACCTTTCCACCTCATCATAGTAAAGACAAATGTGCAGATAGCTTTTAGAAAGCCCCATACGCTGAGAATGTTCAATGTGATCCTCATATATCCTCGTGTAAACATCAGCGTCCCGTGACAGCGAGTAGTACCAGTACATAAGCCCACCCACCGAGCAGTTGCACGCCCCCAGCAGTATAAGCAGCACCTTGGCAAAAACAACTTTTGCAAACACCGCACCTATAATGATAATAACTAGCCCCAGCAGGATATTTTTATACATATTTCTCTGCATTTTTCTGTGTTCTTCAATATCATGAGCCGCCTTGACCTGCCTCTCCGCCCTCGAAAGCTTAGGGGGATATTCATAAACCGCCTGCAAAACATTCACCTCTCAATTAGGATAACCATATGATACAAAAAATGCACAACACCCATAAGAGCATTGTACATTTAATTATCTATTTTCAGTTTAATTATACACCCACAGTGTACAAAAGTCAACACATTTTAGTACAAAGGATAAACAGTCCAGCAAGGAAATGGTTTTACATCTATGCCGTTTGGACAACAATCTACATGAACAACGTAATAAACGTCATTCCTTATTTTATACTCATAATCCAAATGCCTCTTATATAATTCTATAAATTCCTGTAAATCCTCCTTAGTATCAGTAAAATGAATAGCGTAAACATCATCATAGCTTGCATTTTCCGGAGTAAGTTCATTATCAAGCAATGCAAAATATTCATCTACTGTATTATAATCAATACCAAACTTCCAAAACTCAGTATAGTGTTCTCTTATATAATTTGCCTTACTTCTTGAATACTCCTGTAATTCTTTTTGCATTGCATCAATATCCGCCTGAGTTATCTTTACTTGCTTGTGTGTTTTAGCAGATACCACTGACGAGTACTTGCCATAATGACTTACATTACGATCATCTTTCTTGCACGCTCTCACTTTAAACTTATACGTTGAATTACCGTCAAAATTATACAATGTACAAGAAGTGTAGTTTGTAACACTGACTAGTTCCCACTTACCATTATCAAGCATATAAACACGATAATTAGTGCAACCAATTTTTGACCAACTCAGGGTGATTTCTTTATCTGTAACCTTGCTTACTTTCAACCCCTTGCAAGCCTGCGGATTGGTCGCCGTGTTCCAACTTGCGGAATATGCACCGTATACCTTCTTGCCCTTTACGGTCTTATAAGCCCTTACCTTGAAATATTTTCTTGAGGCATTAGGCAGCTTTTTCACCGTGTAGGTGTTGCTCTTGCAGTTTGCTACCTTTTTGTATTTGCCGTTTTCACGCATATACACAGTGTAGCCGCTCGCACTTCTTACCTTTTTCCAAGTGAGCTTTATCTCACTGTTGGAAAGAGTCTTTGATTTTAACCCCGTTGGTTTTCCCACGCTCACAGCGTCTACAGTGATAGAGGTCTGTGAAAGCACAGGGGTGTTGTCAGCAGCAGGCAGTGCCACAGCCGCAGACATGAGTGTTACCGAAGTAAGCAGCACAGCGGCGGCTTTCTTCAGATTAAGTGATAATCCCATAATTTTTCCTCCCATGATGAACATAATAACGTTTCATTCATACTTATTATAAGTTTAACATATTTACGACAGTTTGTAAACCGCAAAAAACCATTTTAATGCTCAAATACTTCACAAATTTTTAATTCGTTCATTGGTGAAAAAGTAAAAAATCCTCCCTGTTTACTATAGAAGTACGAAAAATGAATAAATTACAAATGATTAAAATTCGGTAACAAGAGCTTTTTTGGACAGTTGAAAACTGCGGTTGAAAACTTTTGAAAATGTTGAAAACTATGTTGAAAATGTTTAAAACTCATGCTATATCATCAATTCGGTGTTGAAAAATATAAAGTTTTCAACAATCGTCCGTTTTTTTACCCTTATTTGTAACCGAAATGTAATTAATTCATTACAGTGGGATATCCAAAAAAATGTACTTCAAAATCGCAAAAATGTACACAATGTTATTTGATTTGTAATAACTGTGTAACGTGGTTTACCTTGTCTGACAAAGTAAGCATATTTTACGTTTGGCTGTATTATCATTAAAAATCACGCTTGCTTTGGCAATTATCACTATTGACAATAAGGAACAGATAGTTTATACTCATAGTAAATTATATTTACGCATAAACATATGACAAATGTCAGTTGACAGTAAAACGACAGTGTGCTATACTTGATTTATTCATAAAAAATACAATGATAAAGACAGAGAAAGGAATGGGGACGAATGGAAACTGTTTTACAGGTCAAAGGGCTTTCAAAGCAGTATAAAAAGGGTGTATACGCCTCCCATAACGTCACTTTTGACGTTGGAAAGGGCGAGATATTCGCATTGATAGGCCCTAACGGTGCAGGAAAGACCACGACCATAAGAATGATATCAACTCTTTTGCAGGCAACGGAGGGCGATGCCGTTGTGGCAGGTCATAGTATACTCACCGAGCCTGATATGGTAAGAAAAAGCATTACATATCTCCCTGACGAGGCTGGTGCGTATAAGACCATGACAGGCAGGGGATATCTTGAGTTTATGGCGTCTATCTATGCTGAAAACGGCGAGCAGGCTTATGAGTTTGTCAAGCGTGGCTGCGAGATATGCGAGCTTGGTGACAGGCTCGATGATAAGATATCAAATTATTCCCGTGGTATGGCAAGAAAGCTGCTCCTTGCAAGAGCGATAATGCCGCTGCCTGCACTGGCTATCCTTGACGAGCCGACTTCGGGACTTGATATCATAAATGCTCTTGAAATAAGAAGAATGATAAAAAAACTTGCCTCAGAGGGCATGAGCTTTCTGCTTTCCTCGCATAATATGCTTGAGATAGAGTATGTTTCAGACAGAGTTGGTATAATCGCAAAGGGCGAACTGCTGGAGGTTGGAAAGCCTGCGGAGCTTATTGAAAAATACGGTGCTCAGAACCTTGAAGAAGTCTTTGAAAGGGTGGTGCTTGACCGTGAAGTTTTATAATCTGTTTCGCAAGGAAATAAAAGAAATGCTCAGCCTGCAAACTATAGTCACAATGATAGTCACGGTAGTGGTGCTTGTTATGGCAGGTCAGGCGATGTCAGGTGCGATAAGCGACAGTGCTGAAAAAGCCTCCGACCTTACTATCTGCGACCTTGACAAGACAGAGTTCACAGAAGGCGTTTTAGAGTCGCTGAAAGCTACCGCTAAGGCAGGGGACGGCAAGATAACAGTTGTGGATATCCGGTCTGAGGATTATGCCGCAGAGCTTAAAAGGCTCGATCAGGACAGCGTTGTAATAATCCCAAAGGGCTTTACAGAGCAGGTAAAACAGCATAAAAAAGCAGACGTTGAGTTTGTTCAGAGAATGACCTCAATGGCAACAATGTCAAATATAAACACAGGCTCTGATACCGCACTGGCTGTTATCCAGCAGGCGGTGAAAGCCACTATCTATCAGGATAAGCTGGCAAGCGGTGCAATGACAGAGGAAGAAATGAACCAGCTTGAAGACCCTGTTGAGCTGACTGAGACCACCGTGGTGGGCGATAAGTCAGATAAGGTGAGCAGTTCTATAGTAGTGTCCCTTTGTTCCGCACAAAGCATGGTAGTGCCTATAATAATGTTCGTTCTTATAATGTTCTCGGCTCAGATGATACTCAGTGCCATTTCCACCGAGAAGATAGACAAGACCCTTGAAACGCTCCTTTCCGCACCTGTTTCAAGACTTTCCGTCCTTACCTCGAAAATGCTTGCAGCAGGCGTTGTTGCGGCTTTGCAGGCTATCGTTTATATGTTCGGCATGAGCAAAATGACAGGCGGACTTACCAACGGCATGGGCGACACCTCAGCATATGAATCCGCAATGGAGAAACTTGGTCTTACAATGAGCGTCGGACAGTATGTGCTGGTGGGAATACAGATGTTTGTTTCCATTCTTATTGCATTGTCCCTTTCAATGGTGCTCGGTGCACTTGCAAAGGACGCAAAATCTGCTCAGACAATGCTGCTGCCTATAACATTCTCCGCAATGATACCATATCTTCTTGCAATGGTAGTCGATATCAGAACACTTTCACCTGTTATAAAGTATATCGTTTATGCTATACCATTCACTCATACATTTATGGCAAGCGAAAACGTAATGTTCGGCAACTACAGCCTCTACACAGGTGGACTCATCTATCAGCTCATACTTCTTGCAGTGTGCATGACTATCGCACTGAAAATTTTCATGAGCGATAAGATATTCACAATGTCTATCGGCGGAAAGCAGAGAACAAGAAAATCGTTTAACTTTAATAGAAAATAATCACACAGCAATCTTATCTGTAGGGGCGACCTGAGGTCGCCCGCTGCTTTGTAATAGGCTCTGGCGAAAAATAAAACCGTCACGGAATTTTGAAATGCTCCGTGGCGGTTTTTTATGTGTTAAATCTATTTTTCTGAAGTTTTAAGCCCCGTGTCCTCGTCAACGATGCCGTTATCCTGAGTGATGTTGAAAATGCACCACTTTCCGCTGCATTTTCCAACATAGATGTAAAGCTTAGCGTCCTCGCTGCCTTTTGAGCCCTTAAACGTCACGTTCGTTACTATCTCGTATGCCTCTGAAACATTCGGTGCTGAGCCGTAAAAGCTCTTGTATTCGCTCAGGTCATATTCAGATTCTTTAAGCTTTGTTTCTCTTCCGAAAGATACGTCAATGGTGTAGTCAGTGCCGTAGCTTTCAATGAAATCGCCGTAAAGAACTTCCTTCATGACCTGCTCTTTGCCGTAGCCGCCCTCAGTACGCTGCTGCTCG
>UQAR01000052.1 GCA_900539095.1 uncultured Ruminococcus sp. | reverse complement strand
CTGATCGCACAGAAAAGCACTTCCTGCACCTCGTTCGCAGCTTGAAAATTGAATATAAAGCGGCTAAAACATGAACCCCACGGTAACAAATCTGTAGGGGCGAACAGTGTTCGCCCGTCGAAGAAACAACTCGACGGTAACAACATGGTTCGATAACCATACAAACTATCCCGCCGCACCTGTAGGGGAGCGACGCAATTTCTGTTTCACAGAAATGGGCGTTCCGTTTTATCGAACGTCACGGCGTATAAATTTATCACACAAATTTTGAAACCGAACAACGTATGTAGGGGCGACTTCCCACCGCCGCAAAATTGCTCAAGAAAAAGGAAAACGGTGCAGATTATATCACTCCGATATAACTTATGTTTAAAGCACAACTTCCATATGCTTTTTATACCTAAATCTGCACCTAGTCGGCTTACGCCGAATGAGGCTCTGCCTCATACTCCGATAGGGCTTTGCCCTGTACCCACAAGTCCTCTAACGCCGGGCCCCGCCTGCGTTTTATCTTGTTCTTCTTGCAGAATTTATTTTCTTGCACAAAAAAGCTCTGCATTATGCAGAGCTTTCAATCATTGTTCAGGTGTTGGTTCTGGTTCAGGTTCCGGTGTAGGTGCAGGCGGATCTGTCACAGGGTCAGTCACTACTGGAGCTTCCGTTTCAGACGGTTGTGTATCAGTCGATACCTCAGTCGTTTCAGATGGCTGTGTCAGTGAAGGTGTTGTTTCCGTCGCTTTATCAGTAGATGTGGCTGATGTCGTTGTGGTAGCTGATGTAGTAGTCGTTGCATATGTTGCACGGCGAGTAGTGGTCGTTGTGGTCGTTTCCTTCTCTGAAGAATCGTCCTCAACAGGAGCGTCGCCAAATGCGATAACGCCCCATTTTCCCGACTGTCTTACCCATGCCTTGCCGTTGTGAACAGGTCTTGCCTGATCAAATTCACCCGGCTGCACAATGCAGTTTCCGTCTATATCATAATAACCGTATGAAGAATCTATGGATACCGGTACGTAATCATCAGTGAAAAGATAAGGGTGAACAGCCATTTCATCATCGATTATCTTTCCGCAGTAGGTGCTCATGTCACCGTCGCACTTGAAGTCGATTATGGTCTTTCCGTCAGAACCCACATATCCCCACTTGCCTTCGTCATTTTCAAAGGCGATGCAGGTAAGTCCGGCTCCCTTGTAAGCAGGTGCATAGAAATCTGTGTACTGCATATCAAGTATGAGCTTGTCCTTCTTAGCCAGTCCGTAAAGCGGCTCGCTGACAGGAGTTATGTCATAATATCCGCTGTCGTTTTTTGATACTTCAGCCTCGCATACAACAACAGCTTTCTTTCCTGTGTATTCCTCGCCGTAATCTTCGTCAGCGTCTTTTACATAGATTTTTTCTTCACTGCTGTTCCAGTAGTATCTCGGAGAGCTGTCATGATGTTCAGCGGCATAGTATACCACCTGATTTGAGCTGTCAATGCTGCAATAGTCATACTCGTCGTTCTTTTCGTTTATCACATTGAACAGTGTGACCTCGCCGCACCAGCAGGTGTAGTAATCATCATATTCCGCAGGCACTACCATGTTTCCGCTGTAATCGATAATGCCGTATTTTCCGTCCTGTCTTATAACAGAATAGTTTGCATAAGCTGTGTTCTTTTCATTGTTCGGGTCTACCTGACTGCCGTCAAAGGAAATGATATTGTCGGCATTGATAGTCGGTTCTATCAGCCAACGGTAAGCCTGTTTCTGTTCTGAATTTGAGTCAGCCGTATAGGAATAACCGTCAGGGGCAGTGTCGTCATCAGTACCCTGTTCCCAAGGCATCGCACAGCCTGTCAGCAATGCACCCGTTACAACGGCTGTCAGAGCAGAACAAAAAATTTTGTTCATAAGTTTCCTCCTATCATTTTCTGCTGCTTTCTTATTGCCCATTATTTGTATTTTTTTATCTTTTCAGGGCAATATCTACACATACGATTATTATATACTATAACCCCTTTTATGTCAATAGCACAACTCACAATTACAAATATGTTCCTCTCGATTAATTCAGTCATTTTTACACGTTTTTTTGTAGACAAAATAAAGCCGACCTGTCCAATAACAGATCGGCTATTATTATATGTAGTTGTCGGTAAAATATACCTCTCAGAGATTATTCTTCCTCTTCAACCGGCATATTATCCCAGTTGTGGTAAACGTTCTGAACGTCATCATCATCCTCAAGGTGCTCAAGAAGAAGTCCCATTTTCTTGATAGCGTCCTCGTCCTCGATAGTTGTGTAGTTTGAAGGAACTTTTTCAGCCTCAGCAGAAAGAACCTTGTAACCCATGCCCTCAAGTGCCTCTCTTACAGAAGATACCTGATTAGGGTCGCATGAGATCTCGATAACATCGTCCTCAACGTTGAAATCGTCAGCACCTGCCTCAAAGCAGTCCTCCATTATCTTGTCCTCGTCTGCACCATTATTTTCTATAACAACAGTTCCAACGTCAGAGAACATGAATGATACGCAGCCTGATGTACCCATGTTTCCGCCGAACTTGTCGAAGAAGTGACGGATATCGCCTGCTGTTCTGTTCTTGTTATCTGTCAGGCACTCAACGATAACAGCAACGCCGCTTGGACCGTAGCCCTCATATACCATTGACTCATAGCTATTCTTGTCGCCGTCGCCAGCTGCCTTTTTGATTATTCTATCGATATTATCGTTAGGCACGTTGTTTGACTTAGCCTTTGCGATAAGATCTCTCAGCTTAGCGTTGCCTGCCGGATCAGCACCGCCCTGTTTAACTACAACAGCGATCTCTCTGCCTATCTTAGTAAATATCTTAGCTCTTGCAGCGTCTGTTGCACCCTTTTTTCTTTTAATGTTTTCCCATTTTGAATGACCTGACATTTAATTCACTCCTTGATGTAATATTATTCATTGGTGCTGCCCACCGACCATGCTGCCTCGAACAGTTCACCTATACGTTCCTCACGTCCTGTGAGATATAAAAAACCGAAAAGACACTCCAGACCTGTTGCGGCACGGTATTCCCCAACAGTGGAATGTTTCGGAGCATTTATGCCCTTTGCATTCCTGCCCCTTTTGAATATATCCATTTCCTGCTCGTCAAGCATACTGTCCTCTATCCATTTGTGGACAGCCTTTGCCTGATATTCCGCACAGACCCTTTCAACCGTGAGTTTGTGCAGCTTGTCCGCAGGCATATTTGCCTCAAGAATAAGCTTTTCTCTTACTCTTATCTCGTAAACGCCGTCCCCGATAAAAGCCAGTGCCAGCGGGGAATACTGCATAGCGTCCATATCAGAAAGCTTTCCCGTGACGCTCCCTCCTATCTGAGATATTCAAACTCAAAGTCGAATATAGAAACAGTGTCGCCCTCTTCGATGCCCATTTCTTCCAGCTTATCTATTATGCCGCTGGTCCTGAGCACGTTCTGGAAATACTGGAGGGAAGAGTAGTCGTCCATATTAGCCGTTCTGAGGATATCGAGCAGCCAGTCTGCCTCCACGAAATAAACGCCGTCCTCCACGGTGACACGGAAGTCTTTCTTTGAGATAAGCTTATCGTCAAGTTCTTCCTGTGTAAGCGGCTGAGCCTCGAACTGTTTAACAGGCGGCAGGACAGAAAGTCTTTCCCAAACGCCGTACATAAGCTCTTTTGTACCCTTTGTTGTGGCAGCAGAAATCTCATAGAAGAGAAGTCCCTGATCCTCAACATAATTTCTCAGCCTTTCCACCTGTTCAGGGGTCGCCATATCGCTTTTATTTGCGGCAACTATCTGAGGAGCCTCAGCAAGCTCCTTGGAGAAGTTTTCAAGCTCATGATTTATCGCCTTGAAATCCTCGATAGGATCTCTGCCCTCGCTGCCTGAAACGTCGATAACGTGGACGATAAGGCGGCATCTTTCTACGTGTCTTAAAAACTCGTGACCAAGACCGACGCCCTCGCTCGCACCCTCGATAAGACCAGGGATATCCGCCATAACAAAGGATTTTCCCTCTTCTATCTTAACAACGCCAAGGACAGGCGTCAGGGTAGTGAAGTGGTAGTTGGCTATTTTAGGTTTTGCGGCTGAAACAACAGAAATGAGCGTGGATTTTCCCACATTCGGAAAGCCCACAAGCCCCACGTCGGCAATAAGCTTGAGTTCCAGCATGACCTCATATTCGTCACCACGGAAACCAGGTTTTGCAAACTTTGGTATCTGTCTTGTGGAAGTTGCGAAATGGGCGTTTCCACGTCCGCCCTTGCCGCCGTGAGCGATAACAACAGGCTCATCGGTAGAAAGGTCGGCAAGTATCCTACCGCTTTTTATTTCTCTTACAACAGTGCCTCTTGGAACTTTGACAACAAGGTCTTGAGCGTTTCTGCCTGAGCAGTTTTTGCCGCTGCCGTTCTGTCCTTTTTCGGCGACATATTTTCTTTTATATCTGAAATCTATAAGGTTTGAGATATTGTCGTCAACAACGAAAACAATATCTCCGCCCTTACCGCCGTCACCGCCGTCCGGACCGCCTGCCGCAACGTATTTCTCACGGTGGAATGATACTGCACCGTCGCCGCCGTCACCGGCTTTTATATAGATCTTCGCCTGATCGACAAACATGATCAAACCTCCTTATAAATGATATTAGGTGTATACTTTTTTGCTTTAATCAACAAAAGACCCCAAGCCTAAGGCTCAGGGTCATATGTTACAAAATTAAGCCTTGGGATAAACCGAAACCTTCTTGCGGTCTCTACCGAGTCTTTCAAATCTTACAACACCGTCGCTTGTTGCGAACAGAGTATCGTCAGAACCTCTCTTAACATTCTCGCCAGCGTGAATGTGTGTTCCTCTCTGACGAACGAGGATATTGCCAGCCAGTACGAACTGACCGTCAGCTCTCTTTACGCCAAGTCTTTTTGACTCAGAGTCACGTCCGTTCTTTGTAGAACCCATTCCCTTTTTATGAGCGAAAAACTGCATTGAAATCTTTATCATCTAAATTACACCTCCATAAAATGTAATCCGTCCGATCAGTTATCTCTGACCGTGACTTTGATCCTGCCTGAAAATTCTTCGGCCAAAAAATACAGGTGAGTGAGAAGTCCCAGCAGGAGCTTATCCCCCTCTTCAGCCTTATCGTTTTCAAGCTTGAGTATTATTTCGTTTTCTTCCACTGCCACCTTAGCGTTTATCTTAAAAGCCTCAGTAACAGTATTCGCTGTCAGCATTACAGCAGACGATACGCTTGCACAGCATATGTCCTCGCCGTGATCTGCATAGCCTGCGTGACCCGTTATACGAAATCCCACAAGTTTGTCATGCTTATTTCTGAAAAAATCAGCACAGATCATTATGCGTTGATAGCTTCGATCATAACCTTAGTGTAAGGCTGTCTGTGACCGATCTTGGTCTTTTCGCCCTTCTTTGGCTTGTAAGTGAATACAGTCACCTTCTTGGACTTGCCGTTCTTGATGACCTTAGCTGTTACAGTTGCACCATCAACATATGGAGCTCCTACCTTGATACCATCGTCAGCACCTACTACCATTACCTTATCAAAAGTAACAGCGTCCTCAGCGTTAACGTCCAGCTTTTCTACGAAAACCTCATCACCAGGTTTTACCTGATACTGCTTTCCGCCTGTTTCAATTACTGCGTACATTACGAATGCACCTACCTTTTAATAAACTCGCTACGCACGGTGGTTTACACATACAAACACTTATGACCGTGAATATGCGGCTTTAATATCATAACATATCCGCTTTCAAAAGTCAAGGGCGGTCGGATTTGCGGCGAAAAATTTACAGAAAATTAACTTTTGAGGGACTGTGCACGCTCCGAGTAGACGTTTGCGGTCTAACTTTTCTCGCAAATACCTATTGTAAAAGGGGTGAAAATATGCTATAATGAATTTGTATTCATTTTTTATTATTACGAAAGAGGTTGAAGGACTATGACAAATTCTTATGAAAGCCCATTCTGCACAAGATATGCCAGCAAGGAAATGCAGTTTATTTTCTCTGCTGACAAGAAATTTACTACTTGGAGAAGACTTTGGGTCGCTCTTGCTCGTGCTGAAATGAAACTGGGTCTTAATGTTACTCAGGAGCAGGTAGACGAGCTGGAGGCCAATATTGAAAATATAGATTACGCTGTGGCGGCAGAGCGTGAAAAGCAGGTGCGTCATGACGTTATGGCACACGTTTATACTTACGGCCGTGTTTGTCCTAAGGCTGCCGGTATCATTCACCTTGGTGCTACTTCCTGCTACGTTGGTGACAACACTGACGTTATTATAATGAGAGACGCTCTCAAGATAATAAAGAGAAAGCTTATAAAGGTCATTGACCAGCTGGCTAAGTTTGCTGACAAGTACAAGTCTATGCCTTGTCTTGCTTACACTCATTTGCAGCCTGCTCAGCTCACTACTGTCGGTAAGAGGGCTACTCTTTGGTGCAATGAGCTGCTTATGGACCTTGAGGACCTTGATTTCAGACTTTCTAATCTCAAACTCCTTGGTTCAAAGGGCACTACCGGTACTCAGGCGTCATTTATGGAGCTTTTCCACGGCGACACTGACAAGGTAAAAGAGCTTGAAAAGATGATAGCTGAGGAAATGGGATTTGACGCTGTTGTTCCTGTTTCAGGTCAGACTTATTCAAGAAAAATGGATTATCAGGTATGCTCAGTTCTTGCCGGCATCGCTCAGTCTGCAATGAAGTTCTCAAACGATATCAGAATTTTGCAGTCCTTCAAGGAGATAGAAGAGCCATTCGAGAAAAATCAGATAGGTTCTTCTGCTATGGCTTACAAGAGAAATCCTATGAGAGATGAGAGAATAACTTCACTGGCTAGATACGTTATCTGTGATGTTCTCAACCCTGCTTTCACTGCCGGTACACAGTGGTTCGAGAGAACTCTTGACGACTCTGCCAACAAGAGAATTTCTGTTGCGGAGGCTTTCCTTGGCGTTGACGCTATCCTTAATATAATGATAAACGTTACTGATCCTGAGAATGGTCTGGTAGTATATGACAAGATGATCAGAAGAAGAGTTATGGCTGAACTGCCTTTCATGGCAACAGAGAACATCATGATGGACGCCGTAGAAAAGGGCGGAAACAGACAGGAACTTCATGAGAGGATAAGAGAATATTCAATGATCGCAGGTGCAAGAGTTAAGAAAGAGGGCCTTGACAACAATCTTTGCGAGCTTATCCTCAACGACCCTATGTTCATGATAACAAAGGAAGAAATGGACAAGATAATGAAACCTGAGAACTTCATCGGAAGATGCCCTCAGCAGGTCGACGAGTTCATCGAGAACTGCGTAAAGCCTGTTATCGAGGCTAACGGCGTTTCTGATGATGTGGCTGAGATAAACGTATAAAGGCAGAGATATGGCTGGATCTTACACGGGCAAACGCTGCCCGAAATGCGGTGGACGCAACTGTCAGCTTATAAGCGAAACGGACTACAGGAGCGGCAAATACGGATTTGGCAAGGGTTGCTGCGGGTATATACTTTTTGGTCTGCCGGGGCTTATATGCGGACTTTGCGGAATGGAGAGCAAATCAAAAACACGTTCATACTGGGTCTGCCCTGATTGCGACCACAAGTTCAGGGCTTAGGGGCACGATGAACGGCAGAAAGAATTTTTACAGCCTGTGGCTGCACCTTATGGAGATAGGTGCGGCGGCAGGCTGTCATCAAAGACCTGAGAGAAGTTTCTTTTTCCACGGCTGGCAGTTTCCTGTTTGTGCAAGGTGCACCGGCGTTCTGTTGGGACAGCTTTTGGGCTTTCCTGCGGCTTTGGTGAAAAATATATCATGCTCCGTGGCGGCGATATGCTGTGAGAGCACTTTGCTGGACTGGCTTTTGCAATATGCAGGGGTAAAGAAGTCAACGAACGCAAGGCGGCTTATTACGGGGGTACTTGGCGGTTTTGGGCTTGCGGTGATATATGTGAACGCTGTCAGGGGGATAGTAAGAAAGATAAAAAGCAAAAAGAGATAATAACGGTGATAGATATGGAACTTGAAAAATACAAGGGCAGTGCTTTTGAGATATTTGACAGGCTGCTCAGGGCAATGAGAAGTCCTGAGGGGTATGTTCACCCTCAGTCGCTTTTATGCTGCATCGGTTCACTGGCGGGGTTTGCTTGTCAGGAGGACGTAAGGAGGCTTTTTCTGACGGAGGGCGTTGGCGAGGAAGATGTTTTCACGGTGTTCGCTGACAAGCTTGGACGGAAATATTTCTACGGAGATATCATTGACGAAAAGCTTGTGGGAAACAACTACTCGGTATGGTCTTTTGTGGCAGGAGTTTTGCAGAGGTATGAAGAGCCTTTCACTGATGTGGGTGAGATGCTGAGATACACGGCGGCGAACGCCGGCGGTGAAAGCTTTGGCAGGATAAGAAACTGCACGACCGGCGAGAGCGTTCAGGGATATATCAAGCTTTTGTGGCAGGCTATTTTGCCTATGGCGGAAAAGTCCGCAGGCAAGGGAGAGCTGCACATAGTATTCGGGCTTTGCATACAAAAAGCGATGATGACCTGCAAAAGTGCGGTGTCGCTTGGGGAGTGTGCAAGGATAGTAATGGAGAGTGCTCTTACGGGGGCAAGGGTGGACTTCAAGGACTTATAGGATAAACAAAATATAAAAAATAGGGAGAAACTTAATATGAAAAACAGCAGAAAAACAGCCGTATTGCTGTCGGCAGTGTTGTCGGCAGTGCTTTGTGCCTGCGGACCTGTTGAGGAAGCCGTAGACAGCGTTTCAGAAACGAAAGATACTACTACTGCGGAAACGGTGTCAGATACGCCCGACAGTGTGGAGGAAAGTTCGCAGACAGATGACAGTTCGCAGGTGGAAATAATTCGTGACCCTGAGCTTGTTTGTGATCTTAGCGAAATACCATATACAGCCAAATGCACCGTGGAGGGTAATTTTGGTGCAGAGGCAATGCTTTCTGATTATTATGGTATAAACGCAATGATAAATTCTGACGAGCCGCTCCTTAGTATACCTGTCAAGTATACTGACGCTGATTTCGGAGGTGGGGTCATTCGCTTTGAGTTTAGTAACAAAATAAGCGACGAGCAGAAAGCCAGTGCAGTTATAATGCAGTTTGACGAGGACAGCACGTTCACGAAACTTGAAAGTTTCGTTGACGAAAATGGTATTTCTGCGAATATCACCACGGGTGGCGTTTACATGGTCATAGACAGTTATGTTTATGATATGTTAAACGGAGGGTCGGTGGATACAGACCGTTATGATATTGAAAACGGTTTGACCATAGAGCTTTCAGATTTTTCTGCCGCTTTAGAGTTGCCTGAGATAGGTGGATTTTCTGCCGCAAAGTTGGAAAAGCATGAGATAGTTACAGATGATTTTGACGGCACGAGAGATGTGAAGATTGTCTATGCAAATCTTATTGACGGCAAAGTGGACGAAAAATATGACGGGTTAAATCTGTCATTGTCTTATTATCAGCGGCTTGACAAGACCACAGTTGATGATATGCTAGACATGTATGCAAAGTCGGCTGATATCAGATCTGACGATAATGTTTGGCTTGATTACCGTGGAATTGACCTGGGCGGCGGCAAGCGTGGCTGTGTTATTGCGGCTCTGGGTGAGGATCAAAGTGTGAACGTTCAGGGTATATACGAGTTTTCTGACAGCGAATATATACAATATAATGTGGTGATACCACTAAAGTATGTTTCAATGGGAGAAGATATTTTCGATTCAGCTATGAGTTTTCGCTATGCAAAATAAACGCATTTGTAATGTTGAGGCGGTCTTAGGAGGCTGCTGTTTTAAACGCTTTTTGAAAAGCTTTTTATATTGGTAAAAATTTTGCGGTCATCACCGCTTTGAAAGGATTTGATTTGATTGAAGATCGAAACACAATGTTTACACGAGGGTTATACGCCTAAAAACGGAGAGCCGAGAGTAGTGCCTATTGTACAAAGTACAACCTATGTCTATGATTCGTCAAGAGAGATAGCCGAGGTCTTTGACGACCCTACCAAGAGCCTTATCTACTCACGCTTTGAAAACCCTACCACAGACGCTGTGGAAAAGAAAATCGCTGCTCTCGAGGGCGGTGTGGCCGCAATGTGCACATCGAGCGGACAGGCTGCTACGCTTTGCTCTATCCTGAACATCTGTCAGGCGGGGGACAGCTTTATTGCGTCAACTTCTATTTACGGCGGAACGATAAACCTTTTCAGCATAACCATGAAGAGGCTTGGTATCGAGTGCATTTATGTTGACCCTGACGCAAGTGACGAGGAGATACAGGCTGCTTTCAAGGACAACACTAAGCTTGTTTTCGGCGAGACTATCGCTAACCCTGCGTTGACTGTTTTTGATATCGAGCGTTTTGCGAACATCGCTCACAAGAACGGTGTTCCGCTTATTGTGGACAACACTTTCGCTACCCCTTATCTTTGCAGACCTATCGAGTGGGGTGCTGACATTGTTATTCATTCCACATCTAAGTACATGGACGGTCACGCTGTACAGGTAGGCGGCGTTATCGTTGACAGCGGCAAGTTCGACTGGACAGGCGGAAAGTTCCCTTGCATGACTGAGCCTGACGAGAGCTATCACGGAACTATCTACACTGAGAAATATTCTTTTGCACCTTACATAGTAAAGGCAAGAATGCAGCTTATGAGAGATTTCGGCTGCTATCCTGCGGCTAACTCTTCGTTCCTGCTCAATCTGGGACTTGAAACGCTGCCGGTTAGAATGAAACAGTACTGCGAGAACGCTATAACGGTGGCAAAGTTCCTTGAGGACAATGACAAGGTAGAGTCCGTGGCATATCCGGGTCTTGAGAGCGACAAGTATCACAAGCTGGCTGAAAAGTATCTGCCGCTTGGCACAGCAGGCGTTATATCATTTGTCATCAAGGGCGGAAGAGATGTGGCTGCTAAGTTTATGGACAGCCTGAAACTTGCGTCAAACGAAGTTCACGTTGCGGACATTCGCACCTGCGTTCTTCACCCTGCGTCTGCGACACACAGGCAGCTTTCTGATGAGCAGCTTGTTGCGGCAGGAATAAACGGCGGAATGATAAGGCTTTCTGTTGGTCTTGAAAATGTGGAGGATATTATCGACGATCTGAAACAGGGCTTTGCGGCTATCTGATAAAATAGAAAAAGGCGGACATTTCTTTGGAAGTGTCCGTCTTTTTTTATGATACTAAGGTTATTGTCGTTTTGCGGGAGGGTGACAATGAAATTTGTGCCTTTGCCGTATTGAGATTCTACACGGATATTGCCGCTGCACAGTTCTACGATACGCTTAACAAGTGGCAGTCCAAGTCCGTTGCCCTCGGCGGCGTGTGCACGGTCACCCTGATAGAAACGCTCGAAGATATGGGAGATAGTTTGCTGATCCATGCCTATGCCGTGGTCGGCTATGGCGGCGGTTATGGTGTCGTCTTTTTTTGAGAGGCGGACGGATATGGTGCTGCCCTCAGGGGAGAATTTTATGGCGTTGCCGATTATATTCACCCAAACCTGCGAGAGCATTTCGGCGTTGGTGGTATACTGTATCTCCTGCATATCTATATCAAAGCTGATGTTTTTCGCTGTCCACTGCTTTTCAAGGAGCAGGATACAGTTTCGCAGCTGTTCGTCAAGGGAAAAGCTTGTTTTATCGGTGATTATCTGCTGGTTTTCAAGCTTTGACAGCATGAGGATATTGGAAGAGAGGTTCGTCAAGCGTTTGGACTCGCTTATTATTATGTCGATATACTCCTGCTTTTTCTCCTCGGAGAGGTTTTCTTTTTTCAGCTGTTTTGCAAAGCCCTGTATGGAAACGATAGGGGTCTTCAACTCGTGGGAAAAGCTGTTTATGAAATTCTCACGGAACATTTCTATGCCGCCAAGTTCCTGTGCCATTTTATTATAGCACTTTATAAGCTCGTCTATCTCGCCGTTAAAGCCTGTGACTTCAAGGCGTTTGGAAAAGTCGCCTTTTTCTACGCTGTGCATGGCTTTCTTTACTTCACGGACGGGCTTTACTATTTTGCTTGCAACGGCGGCGGAGATACAAGTGCCGATTATAACGGAAACGATAAGTCCCACTGTAAGAAGGACAAATGGCATTTGCAGAGGTGTGAGAAAATGCAGGCATTTTCGTATGCCGAGCATTATAAAGCCTGTGAGCGTGCCTGCCCAGAGCATTATCATAAAGACTGCCGACACGATACTTGCGTTCATGGTATAATTGCTGCGGCGTTCGCTGCGGCGTGCGGCAAGGGAGTGTTTTTTCATTTTTATGCTATCCTTTCAGCTTTACGGCTTTATAGCCAAGTCCTCTTACGGTCACGATCTCGAAATCGGGGTTGTTTTTCAGGTGCTCTCGGATACGGTTTATATGTACGTCAACGGTGCGTTCGTCGGTATCGGAGGTCATATCCCAAAGCTCGTCCATAAGCTGGCGGCGTGTGAAAATTTTATCGGGATAGGAAAGGAGTTTATAAAGGAGCATGAATTCCTTTGGCGGCAGCTCTTTTGACATATCGGGGGTCTTTACGGTGAGGGCGTCATAGTCTAGGGTAGTGTCACCCACGGTTATTTTATGGTCGCTGACTATTTGCGAGCGGCGTAAGAGGGCTTGGACACGAAGTATCATCTCTTCCTCGTCAATCGGTTTCACCATATAGTCGTCTGTACCTTTTATAAAGCCTTGCTTTTTGTCAAAGGCAGTTTCTTTGGCTGTGACCATTAGGACTGGGGTCTGAAAGCCGGCTTTGCGGATAGTTTCGCAAAGTTCAAGACCGTCCATGCGTGGCATCATAACGTCCATTATGATAAGGTCGATATGCTTTTCGTCCATTATGTCAAGAGCCTCCACGCCGTCACGGGCCTCTATGGGTATATAGCCGTTATCGCTGAGCACATCGCAGGTCAGGCGGCGTGTATTGGTATCGTCTTCTACTACAAGTATATGAAACATTTTTACCCCTCCAGTATATATTCATACTATTTTAGTATATCACAGAATTATTAACGGGGTATTAACAGGGACTTGGTATGGTCTGCGACAAATTTTTTCGGAAAAATGGGGTATGTTTAAACTGAGTTTATAAAAGGGGGATATAATATCATTACAATGACAGAATAGGAGAAAAATTATGCTTAGTTTAAAGGACATAAAAAAAGATTATGTCGTGGGTGACAGCGTTGTTTCTGCACTTAAAGGCGTGAGCATCGATTTTCGTGAGAACGAGTTCGTTTCTATTCTTGGCCCTTCGGGCTGCGGAAAGACGACACTTCTTAACATTATCGGCGGTCTTGACAGATACACCAGCGGTGACCTGAACATAAACGGAAAGTCCACAAAGGATTTTAAAGACTGCGACTGGGATTCTTACAGAAACCATTCTATAGGTTTTGTGTTCCAAAGCTACAATCTTATACCGCATCAGACGGTGCTTTCTAATGTTGAACTTGCGTTGACGCTTTCGGGAGTTTCAAAGTCGGAGAGGCGTGAGAGGGCGGTCAAGGCACTTGAACAGGTTGGACTTGGCGATCAGCTGAACAAAAAGCCTAATCAGATGTCGGGCGGTCAGATGCAGAGAGTTGCCATTGCGAGAGCCTTGGTGAACGAGCCTGACATTCTGCTGGCGGACGAGCCTACGGGTGCGTTGGACACAGAAACCAGTGTTCAGATAATGGAGCTTTTGAAGAGCATTTCAAAGGACAAGCTTATTATAATGGTAACGCACAATCCTGAGCTTGCAATGAAATATTCTTCAAGGATAATAAAACTTCTTGACGGAAAGGTCATAGATGATTCTGACCCGCTTGACAAGAACGTGGTTGAGCCTATCAAAAAGCCTGAGAAAGAACCTACAAAGGCGGACATAAAGGCGGCCAAAAAGGAACGCAAAAAGCTGAAAACTTCTATGAGTTTCCTGACGGCGTTGTCTTTGAGCCGAAACAATCTTATGACGAAAAAGGCGAGGACGCTGCTTACGTCATTTGCAGGTTCTATTGGTATAATTGGCATCGCACTTATACTTTCTATCTCAAACGGAGTTCAGCTTTATATAGATCAGGTGCAGTCGGACACGCTTTCAAGCTATCCATTGCAGATAACAAAGACTACGGCGAGCATTGGCGAGATAATGAACACCATGGCGAAAAATCATGAAGAGTCGGGAAAGCATGACATGGACAAGATCTACTCTCAGAACGCTATGGGCGAGATGATAAACACTCTTATGGAGGAAACTAAGGTCAACAATCTTGAGAAGTTCAAGAAATATCTTGACGAGAACAGCGATCTGAAAGGCCTTACAAGTGATGTGCAGTACACATATGCCACAACGCTCAACGTTTTCACGGAGGGCGATGACGGTGTAAAGCAGGTCAATCCGTCAACGCTTTTGGAGGATATGGGTTATATGTCCTCGACCCAGACGGAGGCAATGTCAATGAGCAGCTCGATGGGCGGCATGATGGGCATGGGCACTGACGTTTGGAGCGAGATGATAGACAATGAGGACCTTATCTCAAAGCAGTATGACGTCATTGCAGGTCGTTTGCCTGAGAAGTACAACGAAGTTGTATTGGTGGTAGACAAGAACAACGAGATAAACGACTATGTGCTTTATTCGTTGGGACTGCTCGACCCAAGTTCCCTTAACGGCATTGTAAGGCGTGCTCTTGCGGGAGAGGATATCTCAGTTGACAGCAAACAGCACGTTTACACTTATGATGAGCTGCTTGATCTGAAATTCAAGGTCGTGCCTACGCCTGATTTCTATGAGAAAAAAGACGGCGTATGGGAGGACATGACCGGAGATGAGGACTACATGAAAAAAGCTGTGGCAAATGGCACGGAGATAAGTGTAGTTGGTATACTCAGACCTGACGAGGACGCATCTTCGGCGTCGATAAGCGGTGCTATCGGTTATCGTCATGACCTTATGACTTATCTTATCGATAAGGTGGATAAGAGCGAGATAGTTAAGGAGCAGAAGGATAACCCTGACATAGATGTTTTCACGGGACTGAAGTTCAAGGGCGATGAGGCTCAGGCTGATACAGATACTAATGCTGGGGACAGCTCGGCGGCGGTTTCTGACAGTGCGACAGAGAGCAAGGCTGAAAAGGCTGAGGACAGTTCGGAGGCTGACAACAAGTCGGCTGCTATGGCGGCAATGGGCGACAGCTCTATGGAGATACCTGAGGGCATGACCGAGGAGCAATACAAGGCTCTTATGGAGCAGAGCGGTGCGGCTGACACGGGCGAGCTTGCAGGAATGGGCATGGACGCCATGGGCTCAATGGATATGTCTGCGATACAGAGCGGCGATATGTCTTCGCTGACGGAAACGCAGAAGAAGTATATTGCGTCACTTTCTGACGAGCAGATGGACCTTATGAAACAGATGCTCAAGGAGCAGTCGGACACGAATGCTGAGCAGCTTGCAAACAGCGGAAAATATTCCACTTCAAACTATGACAGCAACATGAAAAAGATCGGGTATGCGTTGGTGGAGGACCCTGACAGCATAAACATCTATCCTGTGGATTTTGCGTCTAAGGAAAAGATAATAGATATTATCGACGATTACAACGACAGTGTTGGCGAAGAGGACAAGATAGAATACACTGACTATGTGGGTCTTATGATGAGTTCTATCACGTCTATAATAAACGCTATCAGCTATGTTCTTATTGCGTTCGTTGCAATATCGCTGGTGGTATCTTCCATAATGATAGGCATTATCACTTATATCTCGGTTCTGGAGAGAACGAAGGAGATAGGAATACTGAGAAGTATCGGTGCATCAAAGAAGGATATTTCGAGAGTGTTCAATGCGGAAACGGTCATTGTGGGATTTGTGGCAGGTGCACTGGGAATGATAATTTCCTATCTGCTCACCATACCGATAAACATGATAATCTCGCATCTCACAGACGTGCCGATAAGGGCGACTATACCTGTGAGTGCGGCAGTGATACTCATTGCAATAAGCATTTGTTTGACGCTTATAGCAGGCTTGTTCCCGTCAAGAGTGGCGGCGAAGAAAGACCCTGTTATCGCACTGAGGACAGAGTGATTTATTTCAGTACCTAAGGAGGTAATCTAAATGAAAAAGCTTACAGCAGAAAAAATGGACAATATCATGGGAGCACTGAGCTGTGTTGTTACAGGGCTTTGCCTTATGGCTCTCATTATGATGGGACAGTGCTGATAAACTGACATTTTTCCATAACATTTTCCAATAAAAGCGGCTGCCTGTCATACCTTTTGGTTGGCGGGCAGTCTGCGTTTTAAGGAAAACTGGGTGGTCGCACCAGAATATTCTATAAACCGTCACAAATTTTACACAATAATCTGTCTCTTATACACATCTCCGAGCCCACGAGACTAAGGCGAATCTCG
>UQAR01000051.1 GCA_900539095.1 uncultured Ruminococcus sp. | reverse complement strand
CGGTGATAATACGGTTCGATAACCATACAAACTATCCTATCGCACCTGTAGGGGACGACGTCCTCGGCGTCCCCTACAATCCTGAAATCACAGCAAATCCTGAACACGGGCGAACGCTGTTCGCCCCTACAACGTTTCAGGCAAGTTCTACCGCCGCAAAATCGCTCCGCTCGATGCTTGTGCACAACTCTGGTCAGCTATGCCCATTCCTTACTCCTCACTTAAACTCCACTTTGACATCTCCTCCGTAATGTGCTATAATATTAAGGTATAAAATTTATCCCTCGGAGGTCAAATCTATGCTTTATGAATTAAAAAATGATAAAATTTCCCTCGCCGCTGACACTTTCGGTGCGGAACTCCATTCTATCAAACTCGACGGCAAAGAATATCTTTGGCAGTGCGGCGACGCTTGGAAACGCTACGCTCCTATTCTCTTCCCTTTCATCTGCTCCCCTAAGGACAAAACCTACAAGGCTGGCGGTCAGGAATATCACATGGCTGCAAACCATGGTTTCGCTCGTGACAGCGAATTTGCTTTCTCAGGCAGCACAAAAAATTCCCTGAGCTTTATCCTCAAAGACAATGACGTGACCCTCGCTCAGTATCCTTATCACTTCGAGCTTGAAGTCACCTACTCCATAAAAGGTTCAAAAGTCACCGTCACAAACACAGTAAAAAACACTGATGAAAAGGCTATGTACTTCTATCTCGGCGGTCACCCTGCTTTTATCTGCGATATCGAAAGCGGCAAGTGCACCGTTGAATACGAGAAAAACGAGCACATCGTCCAGCCTATCCCTGACGGCGAGAGAACTATTCTTGACGGTGAAAAAACTATCACCCTTACAAGAAAGCTTTTTGATTATGACGTTATCATGAAAGACCACCCTGCGTCAAAGGCTATCACCCTGAAAAAGTCTGACGGCGGCTTTGTAAAGCTGTCATTCCCACACTCTGACTGCATTGCCGTATGGACTTCCACAGGCAACCCTGACGCTCAGTTTATTTGCCTTGAACCTTGGACAAGCGTACCGGTCTACGATGACGATGCTTTTGAGGATATCGAAAACAAGCCGCACGCTATCAAGCTTGCACCTGATGCTGTTTACACCTACAGCTACACCATAGAGGTGGGCTGATGAGAGCGGTAATACAAAGGGTCACGAGTGCGAAAGTTGAAGTTGACGGCAAGATCACTGGCGAGATTGAAAAAGGTTTTCTCATACTTTTTGGAGTTGGTCAGGAGGACACTGAGGCTGACTGCGACAAGCTTGCCGACAAGATATCAAAGCTGAGGATTTTCGCTGATGAAAATGACAAGACGAACCTTTCCATAAATGATGTAGGCGGCGACATACTGTGTGTTTCACAGTTCACCCTCTATGCAGATTGTCACCACGGCAACCGCCCGTCATTTATATACGCAGGCAAGCCTGACGAGGCGAACAGGCTGTATGAATATTTCTGCAAAGTTTGCGGAGAGAAAATTTCAGGCAAGGTAGAAAAGGGCATTTTTGGTGCAGACATGAAAGTTTCCCTGCTCAACGACGGACCTTTCACTATCATTCTTGAATGTAGGAACGGAGAGATAATCCCATGAATATACAGATATTCGGCAAGTCAAAATCCTTTGACACAAAAAAAGCTGAACGATATTTCAAAGAGCGTGGCATAAAGTTCCAGTCTGTTGACCTGCCTACAAAGGGTCTGAGCAAAGGCGAGCTTAACTCCGTGCTTGCAGCTGTTGGGGATATCGACAAGCTTATTGACCCGAAAGCAAAGGGCGAACATGCCATGCTTATAAAATATCTTGGCAGCACAGAAGAAAAGATAGAAAAGCTCCTTGACTATCCTGAGCTTTTCGCTGCACCTATCGTCAGGAACGGCAAGAAAGCTACCGTAGGTTTCTGCCCTGAGGTTTGGAAAGGCTGGGAATAGTCCTAGATGAAAATACTGTGAAAATTGCCGATATTCGTTGAAAGCAGTTGGAAAGTGTGATATAATATTATATGGGCATCTCTAAAAACTTCTGTCGCCTGTGTACGGCACATCTTTATCCGTCATATCGCCCCAAAATCCATTGGAATACGCCAGTATGCCTGTAGGATTTTTGATCGATCTGCCGAATAAATCTGCACCGTATCCAAACGACATAGGCTTTTAGAAATGCCCATATGAAAGAGTATTTTCAGAAAGAGATGTTTTATAATGGTAATCGATTTTCACGTTCATGCTTTTAACCCAAGGGTCGCAGAAAAGGCTGTTGAAAAACTTCAGGCTTGCAGTGGGATAACTCCTTTTACAAGAGGCACTGTGGAAGAGACTATACAGCGTTTTGACGAATGGGGCGTTGACAAGGGCGTGCTGCTGTCGGTGGCAACAAAACCTTCACAGCAGAGAGTTATAAATGACTGGTGTGCCCAGCAGGACGGCGGCAGGTTCATAAGCTTTGGCGGTATCCACCCTGACGCTGAGGACTACGAGCAGGAGATCGCTCACATAAAAGAGCTTGGACTTCACGGCATAAAGCTGCACCCTGATTATCAGGGCTTTATGATAGATGAAGAGCGTATGGACAGGATATATGACGCCATTGAGAAAGCTGATCTTCCTGTTATTTTCCATTCAGGCTATGACTGCGTTTCCCCTGACCTTATCCACTCCACACCTGAAAGGGCACTGAACATGATAAAAAAGCACCCTAAGCTTAAAGTCATTCTGGCTCACCTTGGTGCTAACATGATGTGGGAAAAGGTGCTTGACGTTCTTGCAGGCGTTGACGGCGAGGTGTATTTCGATACCGCTTTTACAAGTATGTGTCCTGACGAGCTTATGCAGCAGATAGTTGAAAAGCACGGTGCTGACAGGATACTTTTTGCAAGCGACTGCCCGTGGGACAGCTCATATCTTATAAAAGAGAAGATACTGCGTCTTAACATTTCCGAGAAAGATAAAGACAAGATACTCGGCGAAAACGCAGCAAGACTTCTTGGAATAGAATAATTATTGTGTAAATTCTGAAAAGAGGATAGAAAATGATACAAAAACTGCTTGCGGCTCTGCTGGCTTGTTCTGCGGTTTTCGGACTTGGGTCATGTGCAGTGGGACTGCCTGAAAGCTCGTCTGAAACTGAGACCACCACCGGCACTACCGTTCAGAGAGTCATAGAGACCACAAAGACCGCCACCATGGGTGGAGATTATGATGAGGACGATGAGGATTACGAGGGCTACACCACCACGACTTCCGTTACGGCAGGCACTCTTGAAAATCCTGACGTGAGCATTGACGACGGCTACGATCCTGACATAATCGCAACGGCAACAAAAAGGTCTACCACGACCACAACGACCACAACAACATCTGCCGAAACAAAGGCGACCAAAAAGACAACAACCACAAAGTTCAAGAAGGACGCTCTTTTTCCTTTGGGCGATGATGTGAAATACCCTGACTCCATACCGTTTCTTGTAAAGTCTGATACTACATATCTTAACCTCAGATACGGTCCGGCAAAAAAATATGACGTTATCGAAAAGATACCTGACGGAAAGACTATCAACGGCTACGGCGAAAGAACAGACGGTGACGGAAACATATGGGTATATGTAAAATACAACGATCAAAGCGGCTGGGTAATGAAAGGCTTGCTCAGCGGCACTGAATAAACGGAGGACATATAATGGACAGCTTTAAGGAACAAATAGTTCGCAAGATTCCCACAAAAAACGATAAGATACAGAAAATTTTCATTATGATAGCAAGCGTGGCACTTGCCGCACTGTGCTTTATCTTCCCTTTTGGCACTCAGTTTTCTGTAATAGGCATTTTCCTTGCCGCAGCCGCTCTTTACGGCGGTTATTATCTTACAACAAAGCTCGATGTGGAATATGAATACATTTTCACCAACGGCGAGATAGATGTTGACAAGATAACGGCACAGCGTTCAAGAAAGCGTCTTATAACATTCCGCTGCGGCGGTGCGACAGATTTTGGCGTTGCTGACGAGAATTTCTCCGTACCTGACGGTGCAACACAGGTCCTTGCATACGCTTGCGATGACAGCCTTACAGATTACTACATCACATTCAATCACAAAAATCTCGGACTTACAACTGTTATCTTCACACCTGATGACGATATGCTGGCACTTATAAAGCCTGCACTTCCGAGAACACTGAGGAAATAAAAATGAAAATATTTGTCGGAACTGATCTTATTGAGATCGAACGCATAAAAAAAAGCTGTCAGAGCCGACGTTTCTGTGAAAGGGTTTACTCCGAAAAGGAGCTGACCCTTTTTTCGCAGAAGAAAGAACCTTACGAGTCCATGGCGGCGAACTGGGCGGCAAAGGAAAGCTTTGCAAAGGCTTTAGGCACTGGGGTAGAGGGATTTTCTCTAAGCGAGGTTTCCTGTCTGCGTGACGAGTTGGGCTGCCCTTATCTTGAACTCACCGGGAACGCTCTTGCGGCGGCTGAAAAAAGAGGGCTGGACTTCTCTGTTTCACTTTCACACATAAAGGATATCGCCTCGGCGGTGGTAATAGCATATGAAAAGGAGGATAAAAATGGATAGGATATTGACTGTTGAGCAGATGACGTTCTGCGAGCACGAGTCTGAAAAATACGGCGTGAGCCTTGCTCAGCTTATGGAGAATGCGGCGGCTCAGCTTGCGGCGGTCATTGAAGAAAACGCCTGCAAGACGTCAAGGATAGTTTTGCTCATTGGCAAGGGCAACAACGGCGGCGACGGTCTTGTGGCGGCGAACATTTTGCTTAACAATGGGGTTAAGCCTGTAGTGGTGCTTTGCTGTGGCGAGCCTGACACTGACCTTTCTTCGGCGGCGTTTGCTAGGCTTGACAAGGGCGTTCAGGTACTCAGCGGTGAAAATGCTCTATCCAACATTGAGGGTGCGGACGTGCTTGTGGACTGCATTTTCGGAACGGGTTTTCATGGCAGTTTGCGTGAAAATATCCTTCCCGTTTTTAAAGCCTGCGAAAAATGCAGTGGCATGAAAATAGCTTGTGACCTGCCTTCGGGAGTTAATGCACGAAACGGTCAGGCTGACAAGCTTTCTTTCAAAGCGGCTTTGACGGTGACGTTTCATCGTGGAAAGCTGGGGCTTTATTTACAGCCTGCGGTGGACTGCTGCGGAGAGATATTGGTAAAGGATATCGGCATTGACAAGCGTTGCGAGGGCACGCTCTTCCCTGTTATAACGCCTTTTGACGTAACAAGGGCAAGGGCTGCACTGCCTGCACGGCCTTCTGACGGACACAAGGGAACGTTCGGCAAGGTGGTCAGCGTTTGCGGTTCGGAGAGCTATATCGGTGCGGCAGGGCTTTCGGCAATGGCTGCGATGCGGACAGGTGTGGGGCTTTTTGAACTGTGCACAGCGAAAAGCGTTGTGCAGTCTTTGTCAGGAAGTATGTTTGAGTGCACATACTCGGCAATGAAAACTGACGAGGACGGTTTCATGGTAAGCGAAAATGCTGACAAGATACTGGAAAAGTGCGAAAAGGCGAAATGCTTGCTCGTGGGCTGTGGACTTGGTCACACGGCTGAAACGGAAAAACTGGTGGCGGAGCTTATAGAAAATGCGGAGATACCTATAGTTTTGGACGCTGACGGAATAAATTCACTTTGTCCGAATATAGATGTACTGTTGAAGAAGAAAAATACAGTTATCCTCACCCCTCACCCTGCGGAGCTTGCAAGGCTTTGCGGTGTGACGGTGGGCGAGGTCATGTCGGACAGACTGGGGTTTGCTTGCAAGCTGGCGAAAAAATACGATGTGACGGTACTTGCGAAGTCGGCTGACACATTTGCGGTGAGCGGCGAAAGGGTCTATCTTTGCACAGAGGGTACGACTGCACTTGCAAAGGGCGGCTCAGGAGATATGCTTGCGGGAATCGTTTCGTCATATTGTGCACAGGGCTGCGAGGCTATAGATGCGGCGGCACTTGGCTCATACACGCTGGGTTCGGTGGCGGCACTTGCAGGGTACAAGCGTTCAGAGCGTGGCGTTATTGCACGGGACATCATTGACGCTTTGCCACGGTTTTTATACGAACTGGAAAGTTCCGACTAGCGGCTGTATTCACAAAAACAAAGACCTTCTTCTTACGAAGAGGGTCTTTTTTTAATGGAGGGCAAAATGAAAAAAACAAAGGTATTTTTTATTGCGGCATTAGCGGTGGTAGGCTTATGCTCCTGCGGCAAGGGCGAAAGCACGGTCAAGCCTGTTAAGCTGGCTGAGGATTACAGTACGGTGGCACAGCTGACGGTGGACGGTACGGAATACTCTGCGAAATTCACTCGTGGTGGTGCGGATATGTGGGAATGCGAGATAACAGAGCCTGAAACTGTCAGCGGCATGGTGATAAGCTGTTCAGGTGACAGTGCACGTCTTGAATTCATGGGGCTGAATTACGAAACAGACCGTGGGAACATACCTGAAAGCTCGGCGGTAACAATGACGGCGGCGGTCCTTGACAAGATGATCGCACAAAAAGGGCTGACCTATCTGAAAAATGACAAAGGTGAGATCACCGTGACAGGTCAGGTGAACGGTCAGGATTTTGCCGCAAAGGTCAAAGGTGAAAAGGTGAAAAGTCTTGAGATATCAAGCGACATCTCAGTAAAATTCACATAAAAAAACTGCGTAGAGAATCTCTACGCAGTTTTATGTATAAGCAAAAATTACTTAGCGAAGTTTGCACAAGCGATAACGTTACCGTCCTCGTCCTCAAATCTGAGGTCAGCAATGTAGAAATCAGCCTGGTTTGGAATACTCCATCTCATGATAGAAACGAACTGAGGATCAGTTGTGTTTACGAATGTAGCACCGTCCTTGATACCAGGTCTCATTGTAAGCTCATAGGAACCCCACTCAGATGTCCACTCAGCCTCGCCGAAGTCATAAAGGTCGTTCCAGCTCTGGTTGCCGTCGCCTGTTGATGGCTGTGTAACGAATGCACCCATGAAGTTACCAGGAACGAGTGATGTTGTGCCATCGTCACCTGTGAACTCGCCAACTGCCTTTGTAACTACGTCAGCCTTAACTGTGAAGATCTTCTCAAGATCAGCCTCGTGACCCTCGAAGAACTTCTCCATATGGAACTTGATCTTAGGAATCTTGTAATCACCAGTATCAGGATCCTGATCGAGGGTCTCTACCTTGAGCATTGGGATACCAGCAACCTCTTCTACAGAAAGGTTTACATGAGACTCATCGTTCTCGTAATCCTTCTCTGCGAAAGGCTCAACGATAGATGCAACGTCCATATCCTTCTTGAAATATACAGATGCCTCTTCATAGTTCTTGAGAGTTGCAGGCATTTCGGAAATATCCTTAGCAGTTTCACCCTCAGACTCTGTGCCAGATGCAGCTGTAGAATCAGCTGTTGACTCAGCGGCTGTAGTTGTTGTAGCCTCTGTTGTAGTAGCGGCTGTAGTTGTTGTGGTAGTTGTTGATGCCTCAGCCTTTGATGAAGAAGAATCATCAGAGCTGCCGCAAGATGCGAACATAGCACTTGTAAGTGTAAGTGCAAGAGCACAAGCTAAAAACTTTTTCATTTTAATAACCTCCGTTTGATCGTCAGCTATACACATAGCCTGACCTATATTTACTTTTGTATTATAACACAATATCCACCTATTTTCAATATACTATTTGCACAATTTAAGCACATGATTTCAGATACTTTGCACAGAAAACGTTTACAGATTAGTGCATATTATACAAATAAAAACAGAGCCTCCCGAATGACAGAAGGCTCTGTATGTATTCACTTATTCAAGTGTTGTTATCTTTTAAGAAATTACTTTCTCTTAGAGATAACTACTGCTGCACCTGCAAGTGCTACGCCTGCGAGTGCAAGACCAGCTGTTGCACCAGTAGCTGCTGTGTTGTCAGAAGCTGCTGCTGAAGATGTAGCTGCTGTGCTTGTAGCAGCCTTTGAAGATGTTGTGCCAGCTGCTGTTGAAGATGTAGCTGCTGTTGAAGATGTTGTACCAGCATTGGAAGATGTTGTCTTGTCTCCACCTGCATTTGAGCTGCCGTTGTTGTCAGCTGGCTTGTAGAGGTTATCAGCTGTGATCTCACCAGTTACAAGAGCACCTGTGATGTGACCAACCTGAATATTCATACCAAGTGTGCATGAACCGTCATCATTCTTCTGAAGCTTTGCAGAACCATCATCGATAGCTGCCTTAATATCATCAGCTGTATAAGTATACTCGAACTTCTGAGGAGCTGCTGCAACGAAGTCGCCGTCAGCTGGTGTGCCTTCTACAGTATCATTGATAGTCTTGTGAGCAACTGTTTCTGTCTTGCCAAGAGCGAGGAATACCTGATAAATGTTGTCATCTGGCTTAGCATCATCATCAGCATGATACTCCCATGTGCTGTCAGCTGTTGTTTCAACTGTGAACTTGAGTGTTACAGAAGAAATGTCATCGCTTGAGAGCATATACTGTGCCCACTGACCATTGAACTTATCTGTACCAGAATTCCACTGATTAAGGTCGCAAGCACCAAAAGCTGTCTGATCACTGAACTTGACAGCACCCTCAGTCTGGTCAGCTGGAGCCTTCTTGTTCCATGACTTCTGAACTAAGTAGAGGTATCCAGTTTCTGCTGCAGATACCGGAGTTACTGCCATTGCTGCAACCATTGCAAGTGCAGAAACGCCAGCGAGAATCTTAGAAATTTTCATTATTAATCTCCTCCATATGAATATAGTTTTATGAATTGTCATTCAATTCTAGTCTTATTATAGCAGACTTTCACCCCAAAATCAAGGGGTTTTCAATTTTTTTATTCCAAAAAGTGCTGAAATTTCTAACAATATTGTCATGTTTCTTTTGTGCATTAATCACAGAAAACGTTATCATTTATTGTATTTTACAACTAATTTCCTTTTATCGGTCATTAAAACGCTGCAAAAACTGCTTTGTTCTTTCGTTCTGCGTTTGACCAAAGACTTCCTCAGGTGTGCCCTCCTCAACGATATAGCCGTCGTCCATAAAGATAACGTGGTTTGCAACGTCACGGGCAAATGCCATTTCATGGGTGACTATTACCATGGTCATTTTCTCCTGTGCAAGCTCTTTTATTACCTTTAATATCTCCCCTGTCAACTCAGGGTCGAGGGCGGAGGTAGGCTCGTCAAAGAAGAGTATCTGCGGTTTCAATGCCAATGCTCTTGCGATAGAAACTCGCTGCTGCTGACCGCCTGAAAGTTCACATGGATAGGACTTGCCTTTAGTTTCAAGTCCCATTTTCTTCAAAAGCTCCTCGCAGTTGGCTTTTGCCTCGGCTTTTGGCTGTTTGAGCACATGGAGTGGTGCCTCCATTATATTCTGATTCACTGAGAAATGCGGAAAAAGGTTGAAGTTTTGGAACACAAGACCTATTTTCAGACGGATATCCCTGAGGGTCTTGGAGGGTGCATACACTGCTTTGCCGTTTTCTGTATGGAACATATTCACGCCGTCAACGTTTATCTCGCCGCCGTCTGCTTTTTCAAGCTGGTTTATACAGCGGAGAAGTGTGGATTTACCGCTGCCTGACGGTCCGATTATTGCGACTACCTCGCCCACCTCAACGTTAAAAGAAATATCTTTGAGCACCCTAAGGCTGTCAAAGCTTTTGGAAATATTTTTCACTTCAAGAATAGCCATATGAGTTCTCCTTATTTATAATAGTCGAATTTCTTTTCGATAACAGCGAACGCCACGGTAACGACAGCGTTGAGCACGAAATAGAATGCACCTGCGATAAAAAGCGGTGTGATAGAGCTATAGAGGTTCATTTGCTGTTTGGCTTTCATTGTTATCTCCGCAAATGCGATGACGTTTGCAAGTGAGGTATCCTTTACAAGGACGATGACCTCGTTTGATGTGGCAGGGATAACACGCTTTGTGACCTGCGGCAGGATTATTCTGAAAAAGGTCTGCATTTTTGTCATGCCAAGCATTGAGGCAGCCTCATACTGTCCTTTTGGGATAGCCTCGATACCGCCTCTGAAAATCTCTGCGAAATACGCTGCGTAGTTGAGCACAAATGCGGTAACAAGGGCGATGAACATATAGTTCTCGTTATTTTTGATATTTGTGAGCACGTCATAGATACCGCCTGTTTTGCCCTGCTTTGCGGCACTTGCGATAATAAGCGGCACGGCATAATAGATAGCGATTATTTGCAGCATGAGCGGTGTGCCACGCATGACGAGTATATAGAGGTTCGTCAGCCATGAGATCGGCTTGAAACGGCACTTTTTAAGCATTGTCACAAGCACGCCCACCGGTATGGACAGCACGATAGTCCATGCGAAAAGTTTCAGGGTATTAGGCAGGAACTCCAGCAGGATCTCCGTGACCTTTTTTACTTCCTCAAAAGTCATAAATATTCATTCCTTAACTAAATATTACGATAACACGTCACCGTATCAGCGTATTAATACATTATACTACATATTTTGCGACTTGTCAAACAATTTAGTGAGGAATGAAGGTATCGCCTGCGGCGATTTATTTTTTGTGGGTTCGGGCAAGTTTGTTGTACCGCAAAACCGCTACGCTCGGTACTTGTTCTTTACTTTGGTCAGCTATGCTCATTCCTCACTCCTCACTTTAAATCAGTTCTCTTCGTTTTTCAAGGCAAGCACAGAATCACGGACTTTCGCCATAAGTTCCTCAGGGCTTTCCCCGTTTGGATATATCGGCTCGCCGTACACTACTTTGACCTTATATTTGCTCAGCCTTTTCCAGTTGAAAAGTCTTGGCAGCTTTTTGTCCGGCGGGAATATCTCGTGGCCGCCTTTGATATAGGCCGGAACTATCGGCACGTTCGCCTCTATGGCTAGGACGGCTGCTCCGCTTTTGAATTTGCCCATTTCGCCCGTTTTGCTCCTTGTGCCCTCAGGGTGGACAAGGACGCCCCATTTCTGTCCGAGCTTTTTCCTCAGGGCTGCCATGGTTTCGTCTACTCTGCCGCCTCTGTCGACCGGTACCATGCCGCCTACTCTTACGAGAAGTCGGCTGGCGAGGCTGCCGTTGAAAAGCTCTTTCTTTGCCATGCAGCAGAATTTTGCAAAACGCTCGTATCTGAAATTCAGGGTGAGGAAGATAAAATCGAAGTTTGAAACGTGGTTGGCACAGATTATATAGCCGCCTTTATCTGGGAGGTTCTCCTCGTTTGCGACCTTGACCTCATAGAAGGCTGTCACAAGGTTTCTGTAAAAGCGGTAAATATGGTAGTCTATCTTTTTCTTATCCAGTGGATAGAGCATTGACTTCACGGTCTGCGGTTTTATGCGGTTAGGGTTTTGCACGAGGGCGATAAGCTTGCCCACGGTCATATCCTTATCCATACAGCCGTCAACACGCACGCCGCTGAACTCCTCTATTTCAAGTGCAAGCTCTATGGCGGAGAGGGAATCTATTGTGAACTCCTGCAAGAATTTTGTATTGAGTTTGACTTCATTTGGCTGAACATGGGCTATTTTTGCCACGGCGTTTCTCACCATTGACGGGATATCCGACGGGTCGATATGCTTTTGATCCTGATTATTCAGGGTATCGACAGCGTCCTCCATGACCATTTTTTTCAGCAGATAACGCTTTGGTTTGCCGATAGCCGTTCTTGGTATGCTATCCACAAAATGTATGCCGCTGAGTTTCATTGCCTGACCTGCGGAGGAACTTATCTCTTTGAGTTTTTCCTCGGCCTGCTCACGCTTTTCCTCAGGGCAGACCACAAAGGCGTGCACCTCGTCATAGCTTTCTTCTTTTGCCGGCACGCCGCAGACCACCAGTTCGTCAACGCCCTCGATGCCTTTATAGACCTGCTCGATATCGTCAGGGGCTGCTTTTTTGCCTGTAGAGAGGACGATATTTTCTTTACATCTGCCTAATATGACGATATTTTTATGTTTATCGAACTTTGCAAGGTCGCCTGATCTGAACCAACCGTCAGGGGTGAAAGCCTCTGCAGTGGACTTTTTGTCGCCGTAGTAGCCTATCATCATATATGGTGACTTGACGAGCAGTTCGCCGCTGCGGTCGATTTTAACTTTTATATCAGGATATGGCTTGCCGCAGGTATCGGCGTAGACGTGCTTGCCATATGTGCCGACAGTAGGTATACTGGTTTCAGTTGCACCGTAGTTATTGACGATATTAAAGCCTGTGCCGTAGAAAAAGTCGAAGGTATCCTTTGACATTGGCGAGCCTGCGGAGCAGAGAAATCTCAGTTCGCCGCCCAATGCTTTATGTATTTTAGAGAATATTTTTCTGCCGCTGTTTATACCATATATCTTTCTTTGGTGAAGTGCCACGGGGAACATTTTCTTAAAAATGGCCGATGACACTTTGCTGGCATTTACCTGCTGCATTATCTGAGTTTTCAGAAGTTCATAGACCTTTGGCACGCCGGGGAAAACAGTAGGCTTGAAAACTGTAAATCCTGCGTTCAGACCTTTGGCGGAGAGGGACTCTATAAAGCACACTGTGCCGCCTGTGAGGAGTGGGGCTAAGACCTGTGCGAAAAGTCCGTAGATATGGCTGTTTGGCAGGATACCAAGGTAACGCTCGTTATCGGTAATGCCGTTGCACTCGCAGACCATTTTGCAGGATTTTATTTGTGAATCGTGGGTGTGCATTATTCCTGAGGCAGTTCTTGTTGTGCCGCTGGAGAAGATTATGACGGCGATATCCGGGTCGCCTATTTCCCCTTGACGGAGTATGGTTTCGCCTGAGCCGTCAAATCTGTCAAGCTGATCTTGTATATCGAGAACTGGGATATTTTTGACGTTGAAAAGCTTTGGTGCTGTCTTTTTAGATGAGATAACGCACACAGGCTGCGACTTTTCCACCAATGCAAGAAGTTCGTTTGCCGGCAGAGAATAGTCAAGAAGCACGGCTGTTGCGTTAAGCTTGGCACAGGCGAGGAATGCGATATTCCACTCAGGTCTGCCCTCAGAGGCGATACAGACCCTATCCCCTGCCACGACGCCCATGGCTTTCAGGCGGCTGCAAAAAATATCTGCCTGCTGCAAAGTTTGTCCGAATGTATATTCCTTTGTTTCGCCCTCGTCGTTCATCATCACGAGAGCAGTTTTGCTATAGCGGTTTATTGCCGTTTTTCTAAATTCGTTATAAATGTTCATGGCAGTTTCCTTTCCGCCTCTCAGACTTTCTGAGAGTTGCCCTTCATTGTATGTTCAAGTGCCTCGACAGCTTTTTCGGAGCTGTCAAGGAGGTTTTTGAGATTTTCCTCACCCAGTGCGTCAACGAACACGCTGAAATATTTTTCAAGACGCTGCTGCTTTTCTTCAATGGACTTTTCACCTTTTGGGAGGAGTTTCACCTGCACACGGCGTTTATCCTCAGGGTCACGCACAAGGCTAACAAAGCCTTTTTTCTCCATTGCACTGAGCACTGACGTTGCTCGCTGACGTGATATCATAAGGTCACGGCTTATGTCTGAGGGGTAGACTATGCCCTCAGCTGTGCTGAGATAGACTATGACTTTGCTCTCTCCCTGAAAAAGTTCTGCGAGGTCGTCCATATATCCTGTTTCAAAAAAGCGTCGGAATACCTCTCCGAAACGCTCGGCTGTTTTATCGTTCATTTTTATTCCTCCAAATGTCAAGACAGTTGATTGTCAATACTGTTGATTATACACCCTGTTGACAGATTTGTCAAGTGCTATAGGCGGTATGGCAGAGATGCCCTTGACAAAATGTCTATATCATACTATAATAATATGGTATAAATCTTTCGGCAAACGCCGAAACACCGAAAGGAGGATATGCTTTTCAGGGTTTGAAAGGCATGATCTGGATATGATTAAGGACGTACAGGAAAAAATTCTTCAGTTAAAGAAAGAAAAGGATATTTGTATCCTTGCACACAGCTATCAGGCTAAGGAAATAGTGGAGATAGCGGATATCACAGGAGATTCTTACAAGCTCAGCGTTGAGGCACAGAAAGTTTCAAACAAGAATATCCTTATGTGCGGAGTTCATTTTATGGCGGAAACTGCGAAAATGCTCTCCCCTGACAAGAACGTATACCTTGCTAATCCGTCGGCAGGCTGTCCGATGGCTGAGCAGATGGAGCCTGAGATGATAGAAATGGTAAAGGCTCAGGAGCCTGACAGAAAGGTAGTATGCTACATAAACACAACGGCGGCTCTCAAGAGCGTATGCGACGTTTGCGTTACCTCATCTTCGGCGGTAAAGATAGTAAAGAACATGGAGGCTGACAAGATACTTTTCATTCCTGACTGCAACCTTGGTTCTTTCGTACAGAAAGCCTGTCCTGACAAGGATATAATGCTTTTGCAGGGCGGATGTCCTGTTCATGCGTCGGTAACAAAGGCTGACATGATAGCGGCTAAGACGGCTCACCCTAACGCACTGGTGCTTTGTCACCCTGAGTGTATCCCTGCTGTAAGCGAAATGGCTGATTATGTTGGTTCGACTTCCGGCATAATGAATTTTGCGGCTGAGTCTGACGCAAAGGAGTTTATCATAGGCACGGAGATATCCATTGCGGAGCATTTGCAGTACAGATTCCCTGACAAGGAATTTTACATTCTTTCAAAGAAGATACTCTGTCCTAACATGAAACTCACCACTCTTATGGACGTTTACAAGACCTGCGAGGGCATTGGCAACGGCGGTGGTTTTGAGATAAAGATGACTGACGAGGAGATAACCTCTGCAAGAAAATGTATCGATGAAATGATACGTCTTGGAGGCTGATAAAATGGATAGCTACACCATTAAGATAGCAAAGGGGCTTGAGAACAATCCTGACGCCAGGCTCATAAGGCAGCAGGTATTCATTCAGGAGCAAGGCTTTGTGAACGAATTTGACGATATTGACGCTAAGGCTTATCATGCTGTTATTTACACGGGCGGATATCCTATTGCCACGGGCAGGCTGTTTGACCAAAACGGTGAGGCTCACATTGGCAGGATATGCGTAAGAAAGGCATATCGTGGCAGAGATCTTGGCAGAATGATAGTTGAGGCACTGGAAAAGCAGGCTGCAAAGGTCGGCTACAAGGAAGTTGGCTTATCGGCACAGACGAGAGTTCAGCCTTTCTATGAAAAGCTGGGCTACACTGCGTATGGTGATGTTTACAAGGACGAATATTGTCCGCACATTGCAATGAAAAAGTCCCTTTCGGGGGAATAGATATGAAAAAAGGACGGCGTTGAGGTCGTCCTTTTTTGGTATTTGATAAACGCAAAAAGTTTGTGGAGGGAACGGGTGACCTTTGGTCGCCCGTTTACCGCAAGATTGCACACCGCTCGCAAGACATCAATTCGCCCCACAAAAATTGCACATAATTTGAGCATACAAAAAGGACGGAATTTCTTCCGTCCTTGATTTTTTTAGCTGTTCACGGTTTCCATGATAGCGTCGATTATTTCAGGGAAATACCAGCCGCCCTCGGATCTGTTGAGAAGTCCGAAGTTCTCGCCGTTTCCTATTCTTGTGCCGTTATCCCACCAACAGCATGGTACGCCGTACTGCTTTGCGGTACTGAGATAATCCTTTACGCACTGAACTCTTGCCTCTGTATTAGACTTATTTACAGAGCCGAACTCGCCGATTATTACAGGTATTCCCTTGCTGAGGAACACTTCATCGATATCGGTAAAGAGTGTTGTGATAGAAGAATCAATGCTTGTATACTGGTCTGTGCCTGCGGTATCGAGAGCGAATGAATATGGAAGATAAGCGTGGATAGAAACTATTATCTTATCGTCGCCCTGCGGAACTTCCAAAGCCTCCATATTCTGCTTTGTTGATGATGCGGCATATGGTGTTACCATTATACATCTGTTAGGGTTGTTTCCGCCTGAGGCACGGACTGTTTCAACGAACGCCTTTGCGTACTGATTCACGACTTCTCTTGACTCGGCGTCGCCTATCCACTCGTTGCCCTCGCCTCTAAGTCTAGGCTCGTTCACGCCCTCGAAAATGAGGTGCTCGTCATAGCCCTGAAATCTGTCGCATATCTGTTTCCAGAGGGCTTTGAGCTGCTCGACATCTTTATCGGCACGGTCTTTCTTAGGCATATACCACTCCTCGTGGTGGGTGTTGAGGATAACGAACATTCCGTTGTCGATACCGTAATCGACTATTTCCTGAACTCTGTTCATCCATGCCTCGTCAACGGTATAGTTCTCGTCCATATGAGTGCCCCATGAAACAGGAAGTCTGAACACATTAAAGCCTGCGTCCTTGACCTGGTCTATCATCAATTTTGTGGTTTCCACATTTCCCCATGAGGTTTCAGCGTCAAGACCTGAGCCGCCTGTGGCGTCCATGGTATTGCCAAGATTCCAGCCCACTTTCATCTGAGCCACAAGGTCTTTTGCAGTGGTCACTGTCATAGGGTCATTGGTATGCTTTTGTGTGCTTTCTGCGGCTGAGGAATCGTTTTCAGCTTTTGAAGAACTATCCTTACTGCCACAGGCTGTCATCATTGATACGCCCATTGCAAGTGAAAGCACTGCTGCAAGTATTCTTTTGATTTTCATAATATGTTTTCCTTTCCTGTCTCTTATACACATCTCCGAGCCC
>UQAR01000050.1 GCA_900539095.1 uncultured Ruminococcus sp. | reverse complement strand
ATCTACACCGTCTAATTCGTCGGCAGCGTCAGATGTGTATAAGAGACAGGTGTGTCGCCGTTAAGAAGACCGATGATATCAACGCACATTACTACGCAGCCTTCAGCACCAACAGCATAGTCGCCGTCAAGAGCTACCTGTGGGTTAAGACCCTCGTCCGGATCGTCATAAGAGATAGATGCGTTTGTGATAGAAACTGTATACTCACCGTCGCCTGTTACGTCAGCGTCAACGCCGAATGCCTGTGTAGCATCAGCCTCGCCCTGACCCTGCCAGTTACCCCAGAGCCACTGGCTGTCAGCGAACATAAGGAATGCGTCATAGCCCTTGAATGTCTTTACAGGTGTGTAATCTGAATCGCCGCCCTCTGTCTTTGAGTCAGCTGTGCTGTCTGCTGTTGCAGCTGAGTCGCCTGCTCCGCCGCCTGTTGCAGCAGAATCCTCTGTAGCAGCTGTTGTAGTTGTTGCAGCTGTAGTTGTAGTAGCAGCTGTAGTAGTTGTTGCGGCAGGTGTGCTTGATGAATCAGATGAATCGCCGCATGATGCGAATACTACTGTTGTCAGAGAAAGAGCTGTGACAGCAGCAAGAATTTTTTTAGCTTTCATTATAATAACCTCCTGAAAAATAATGGCAGTTACACTGCCCTCAAGATAGAATATCTCTAATGAATATGATACAAAATTTTCGCATTTTTTTCAAGATACTATTTAAACAAATTTCCCTCTGATAAATCGTTTACATTGTACAAAATTTGTTTAAACTATATAAAAATATTAACCTGATAGCAACATATTGACCAAAACTTATAAAAATCGTGCACTTAAAATATGAATAACCTAAGCTTTATGTGGCACAATACTGGCAGTCAGAAACAAAAAGGAGCGAGAACAAAATGGATATAAATTTGAGCAAGGCACAATACAGCGAGATGTACAAAGAGGCGTCAAAGGGGACAAAGTGGTGGGTGACGATACCAAAGGCGTTTTTGTTCGGCGGACTTATTTGTGCTATCGGGCAGTCGCTTATGAATATGTATCTTTATTTCGGGCTTTCAAAGGACAACGCCTCCATGTCGGTATCTGTGACGCTGGTGTTTTTATCGGCACTTTTCACGGGGCTTGGGTGGTATGACCGCATTGCAAAGCACGCCGGAGCCGGTACGCTTGTGCCGATAACGGGTTTTGCCAACTCTGTGGCTGCACCTGCACTGGAATTCAAGACGGAGGGGTATATACTGGGGCTTGGTGCGAAGATATTCATTATCAGCGGCCCTGTTATCCTTTATGGAACTTTGGCGAGCGTAGTATACGGGCTTATTTATTATTTGTTTTTGAGATAGCAAGCAGCGAGGTCTGTTTGTCGAAAAAAATGATGTTGGTGGGCTACCGAAAAATAATATCAGCGGGCGACCTCAGGTCGCCTCTACATAGAAACACCGCACTGGATATGTTTTAGGCAGAATAAAAAGGGCAGCGAATTTGCTGCCCTTTTTTATCATACAAGTGTATCTTTATATTTCTTGCCCTCGACCACCAATATCGGGTAGCCGTCAAGATAAGGCTTTACAGCCTCGGGATTTTCGTCTGCATACTGGAATATTTGGTCTGAAAGCTCGTTGGCTGTTTTGGTAAGCTCCTTTATGGACTTTTCGTTCATATTAGGACAGACCGGAGAAAGAGTTATGACCTTTGTTTCGTTCAGTGCCATTACTCTCAGCGGCCATATGCGGCAATCGAAAGGTTTATCATCGCCGAGTATACAGCCCTTTTCGTTATCGAGCATTGGGCAATAATAGAGGTCGGCGTCCTTTTCCTTATCCATTTTGAAGAGGAAGTGGTTATCCTTTTTTATAAACTCCTGCTTAGGGGCATACTCCTGCAATATCTTGCTTGCAAGCGTAGGTGAGATATACGGTGTTTCCCATATATCGTAGCTGTCAAAGCAGCAGCATATCCTGCACTTTGCACACTCTTCTTTTGACAAAATTTTTGAAAGCATTTCTATGTTATGCCCGCTTTTTGCAGGCACTTCCCCCTTTCGTCTTTTTTGTTTACGGCATTTCTGCATATTGTATGTTTTTACTAATTATATCACATTTCTTTGACAAAATCAATAGTTGCAAAAATTATTTATCAAATTTTCAGCATTTCTCTGCTTTAGGCTCGCTTATATGATTTTGGCGGAAAGTCTTATTTGCGGCAAAGCCTATACCGAGTATTACAGCCATACCTGCCCACACGAGCGGTTCGCTTATCATGATACCGAAATAGCCCATGCGTGGGGCGAGTATCATTGCAACGGCAAATTTGCCCAGAAGTTCGATTATGCTTGAGGCGATAGGGGTTATTTTATCGCCGACGCCTTGGAGGGCGTTTCTGAACACGATAACGATACCGAGGATAAAGTAGAAGGCTGTATTTATTTTCATATACTGCTCGACTGTGCCGACTATCTCAGGGTCGCTGATGCCTGTGATAAGGTGGGCGAAAAATGGTGTGAAGAGCCATGTTGCAACTATGACGATAACTGACCAGCCCCATGTTATGAGGGTAGTTTTTTTCACGCCTTCTTTTACTCGGTCTATTCTGCCTGCACCATAGTTCTGGCTTGAGAAGGTTGCGGCGGCTGCACCGAAAACGGATATTGGGAGCATGAAGATCTCGGATATTTTTCTGGCGGTGGTATGGGCAACGATTATGTCGGTGCCGAAGATGTTAATTGCACCCTGCATAATGACTGTTCCGATACCGACGAGGGATATCATAAGTCCCATTGAGACGCCTGTGGCGTACATATCGCCTGCAAGCTTGCCCTCAAAGCGAAAGTCGCTTTTTGAGGGGATAAGAAATCTATGCTTTTTTATAATGTATATTATGCAAAGCACAACGGAGATACCCTGTGCGATAAGGGTAGCATAGGCTGCTCCCTCGACGCCCATGCCAAATCCGAGGATAAAGAGCAGGTCAAGTCCGATATTGGCGATAGTTGAGATTATAAGGAAGATGAGAGGGGAAACTGTATCGCCCACTGCACGGAGGATACCGGCACAGATGTTATAGAACATTGATATTATCATGCCGGCGAGAATGATAACGATATATGTTTTTGCCTGTTTGAAGATGTTATCAGGGGTATTCAATGCACGCAGCAGTGGGTCAATAAAGGCGAGGCTCAGGACGGTGAGGGCGATAGCTGTTGCAACGCCGAGAGTGAGGGCGTGGGCGACGGACTTTTTCAGGCGGTCGAATTCTTTTGCTCCGAAAAAGCGTGCTGTTACGAGGGCAAAGCCGTTTGTAAGGCCGTTCAAAAAGCCTATGATAACGGTATTCACTGAGGAAGTCGCACCCAATGCGGCTATGGCGTTTTTGCCCAGGGTCTGTCCTACTATACGGGTGTCGGCAAGATTATAAAAAAGCTGAAAAACGTTGCCAAGCAAGAGGGGCAGGGAAAACATCAATATCAGCTTTGTGATATTTCCTTTCGTCAAGTCTTTCATAATGATTCTCCTATTTGCGTCTAATACTTATTCTTAAAACCATATTATTTTAGCACAAACAGAAATTCAAATGGTTATGTTACTGTGAACATTTGTTGTACATATTATACAATCTGCGGTGGCTTTCTTTGTGTGCAATAACGAAAACGTTTTTGCTTGGAAAGGGGAAGGGCAGCGATGCAAAAAGCTTTGTTTTTGCACTGCTGCCCTGATCTTATAATATCTAATTTAGTTCCACACTGTCCACAGGAGTTGAAAGGTCATCATAGCTATATGAGCTGAGGGTCTTGTCGGTGAAGATATAGATATATCCGTCGTGAACAAAGGCACTCTGATATGTTTCCTTTTGGTCTGTGTCATTTTTTATTCCTATGCGATCCTCCGGGTCTACGTTTTCATAGTAGTCGTCATAATAATCCGTATATTCGTCAAGCTTTATAGTTCCATACTCACTGAAAGTTTTTGTTTCTATATCATATTTCATAACCAGAAGTTTTTCGATATTTTTACCATAATAGATATAGTCCCAGTTGTCGCCGTCAGAGGTCTTGCCTACTGTGGTAACGTCATAGAATGGTATGGCTATATATCCGTTTTCGTTGTCTGTTATTATTGAATTTGTATAAACAGTGGCGGCGGTCCTTTGGGTCATATCCGTTTTGTCGACCGTAATTCCCATTTCTTTTTCGTGATATTTGTATTCTTGTATAGTCTTAAAGAAATTAAATTTCTTTACTACCTCTACGTCATAGTTCATGACCTGATCCACTGTGTCGTTGCCATTTTCTATGCCCTCGCCGCTTGAGCCATGCAAAATGGTTTTCTGTTTTTCTGTTTTGTTCTTGTCAAGTATCCTTACGCTGAAAGAGCCAAATGATGTGCTGTCGGTGTGCACTGCAATATCGTCATTGTAGTTTGTCAGGCTGTAAAGGAAAGAGTTTTTTATTTTTGACGTTGCAATCATTTTATCATCAGTGGTGACCTTAGTTATCTTGTTAGGGTTTGAGAAATCATACGCCTCAACAAGCTGGATATTGTTCGCTTGCTGATAAGTGTCATCATTGCTATATGCGGAAGAGTACTCTCTGTAAACATACAGCATGGAATGATAGAACGTGTTATACCTTGAGCTATCGAAATCGATGTCCTCATATGTGAGTGTCTTTTTCACAGGGGTGTCGAGGTCATCGTCAAACAGCCACAGCATACATATATTAATGCCGTTATAATAGGTATAGTGTGTGCTGATATCACAAATATTTGTCGAGTCATTTGAGAACAGCGACAATTTGCCGTTATACTCGTCGCCTGAAATGGCATAGCTAATTTCCTCGGCGTCTGAACCGGTGACAGTCTGCGTTTTGTTAAGCTCCATGTCGCCGCCGCTGTAGTTTATTCTTGTTACGAGTGCTTTTGTTGGCACGGTGCTGTAATCATCATCTGTTTTTTCAAAAGCATATGCTCTTAAAATATAAATGTTGTCTGTTCCCATTAAGATGCTGCTTTCCCCGCAGACGATAAGTTTTGAAGTCATGTATGAGCCTTGGTTTTCACCGTCAAAGGACGAAAGCAGGATCATGGACGGTGTATTATCTCTGGCTGTGATATACATTTCATTTTCTTCAAACATCTGTTTCTCGCCGTTGATATATCGCACTGGTGCGATATCTTCCGGTTTTTGATCGTCTAAGAGCAGTGAAGCTGCTCGGGTGTGGCGTGACACGATGAAAAACTTTCCGTTGACTTTCCTTATGCCCTCCAGTACACCCGGCTGTTCAAACTCGCTTATGAGCTTGATGTTTTCGGGATCGCTCACGTTAAAAACGCACATTCCGCAATATTCGATATGAAGTTCCTTTTTGCCTGACTTCACGGGTAAGATAAAGTCGAAGAAGGCATAGAGTTCGTCGTTTTCGAGATACATTGCCACCACGCTTGGTTTGAATTTACAGCCATACTGTTCGTATGATTTAAGGTCAACAAGCTGTTTTTTCAGGAAAGTATCGGCAAAGACATCTTGTTCTGACTTGGTGATATTTCCGTTTTGGGTAATATAAACGTCGATTCCGCCGTTGTCAGTAAGGAAGTGGGCGTTTCCGTATGTTACACTTGTTTCAAGCTCATCTGTGCTTGTTGTTGGGGTGATATCTACTCCTGAGCGTGTGAGCTGTATATCAGCGGGGTTAGGGGTGAGCTGATGATTTCTGAGAGCTTGTTTATACAAAGCCACATGGTCATCATCATCAACGGTCAAAATATCAATGCTTTTGAATATATAGCCGTTGTCAACTATAAAGTCCTCTATATTTTTGCTGTTGCTCTTTACATAGTTGTAAAGGCCTTTATAGGTAGTGCCACGGAGGCCTTCGAGGCCGTCGGTATCGGCAGATGGTGACGCAGTGGTTTCGGGATATTTTTTCACATAATCGCTGTCGCTCAGTCTAAGCACAGCAAATCCTCCGACCACAAGGACGAAAGCCGCCACGACTGCAAGACACCTAAGGACGTTATTTCTGCCGCCATTGATCTTTATCTCAGGGGTATTCTGAGTGATATCTATTATGGGGCGAAAGCCTGACGTATCGAGCATATCTTTGATTTCCTGAGGCATAAGCTTATCGGGGATCTTATTTGCCTGTTCCATTTGTTTGATAAGCTTTCTGCGTTTTCTGAAATTTCTCATCATGTCACCTCCTTTCCGAACAACTTGCGGCGTATTTTAGCTTTTCCTCTGGATATATGGGAACGGACTGTTGAATCTTTGATATCTGTTATCTCCACTATCTCCCTGCCTTTATAGCCTGCAATACAGTGAAGGGTGATACAAAGTCTTTCCGCCTCACTGAGGTTTGCAAACTCTTCTAAGATCTCGCACCGCTCGAAGTCGCTTTCGTCTTTGATTATTGCGTCGCTTTCATTAATATAATCGAGGTTTGAGCGTCTTTGGGCGTATTCCTTTTGTTTTTGTTTGATCTTGGCGACCAATATTTTGAACATCCAGCTATCGAAAGCCTCGCTTTTTCGCAATGAAGAGATACTTGTATAGCCGTCAAGCACAGCGTCCTGCACTGCATCGGCTGCGTCCTCGGCGTTTTGCAGGTTAGCGAGGGCGTAATAATAGAGCTCTTTATATATTTCTCCATAGAGCTTTGAGAATGCGTCGGTATCGCCTTTCATTGCAAGGTCTGCAAGTTTTCTTTTTTCTTTTTTGTCCAAACTGATCACCCCTATCGTCCGTCACTATATAAGTGTATTTTTTTCGCTGAAATGTTGCAGCGGTTGAAAAAATTTTTTTATTTTTTATAAAAAAAATCGGGGGCGATGTGGTCGTCCCTGATGATCGTGGTCAATGTTTTATGTTTGCACAAGCCACTACGATTCTGAAATTATGGCAAGTTCTGAGCAACGAGCGAACGATGTTCGCCCCTATGTATCGTTCGGGGGAGGTTGTTGTGCCGCAAAATCGCTACGCTCGGTGCTGGGGGCACAACTTTTGTGGGCTATGCCAATTCCTCACTCCTAACTTTTTTACACCGTATATCCATTACTATTCAAAAGTGCTATCACTTTCTCGTAATTCAATCCCTTTACGGTATGGTAATCCGTACTCTCCGAATTTGTATACACTCTCACTGCACAGGTATGGCTTATTTTCTGAAACGGATTCTGCATGACCGTTACCATTGAAACCCTATCAAGTGCGGCTATAGATTTATGGAAACTATACCATTTACAATATGATAATGTGCAATATCCGTTCTCAAAGCCTATTGATGTTATAAACGCTGCTGCTGCTTTTACTATCACGAGCCACAGCAATGGTATTGTTGTAAGTATGACAAGTATGGTTATTTCTTTTTGCCAATTAGGGAAAAAGTACAATGCTCCTCTGCCCAAGACGAACGGTATGAGCGTACATATGAGCGGTATCATTATGAATCTGCCGAGGTCGGCTTTGCCTGTGGAGATATCGCTTTTCACGGGCGGTATTTTCGGCATAAGGGTCTTCAGTGAGAGGTCAACCTGACTGTTGGTGGTTATTGGTATCAAGGCGGATATTTCAAGCCGTCTTTTGCCGTATCCTGTGCAATGGGCGGACACGGAGGTTATTTTAAATATTTTCATAAGCAGCGATTGTCTTATGTCGATATAGTTTACTCTATCTCTATAGAGGACGTGGCGGCGTCTTGTGCCTATTCCGCTGCGGATTATGAAAAGGTCGGCACATCTTGTGCAGGAGAAGTTCCAATGCCGCATGAGGTTAGACAAAAAGGATATGAGCCAGCCGCCTGCCAATATGCCGCCTGCGATAAGAATATATTTGGGGACGGCTGCAAGCACCGGGACTTTTGATATCTCTGTATTCACACGGCGGAGTATTTGTTTCTCCACCTCTCTGCCCACTATTCGGTACGCCTCGTACACCACGGACAGGACGATTATCATGCCTGAGAGGGTGGAGGAGAAAAGCAGAGAGAATATGACAAGGTTGCTTTTCTTGGAATTATAGACGTATTTGGGCTTATTTTTGCATTTTGCGGTGGCAAAGTGGTAAAGCTCAAAGGCTCGCTTTTTTGTCAGGGTAAGCGTTATATCTGCATTTTGCAGGGATTTTGCGTCGGTGTCGATATACACTGCACAGGAATGTATCAGTCGGGAGATATATCCTTGGGACAGTGAGAGTGTGCTTATTTCGGAGAAGTAGACTTTAGTTCGTGTTATGCCGAAATAGCCTGTGTGGGCTATCATGCAGTCCTCTTCAAGCTCATAGTAGACAAATATCCAGCGGAGGAAGGCGTAGCCGAAGATAAATGCGATAGTGAGGATATCTACCCAGTGTGCCTGAAACCAGTTTTGAAAGTTGAATCTTGCGGCGATAAGATACTTTGCAAGTGGGATAGCGAGCAGCCACATATATTTAGTTGTATAAGACAATATCATTATAGGGTGCTGGCGGTGGGCGAAAAAATCTTTCAGCCAGCTCTTTTTTTGCTTGATAGTTTCTTTGCGGCTCATTTAAACCTTTCCTGTCTATTGGATCTATTCTTCTTTGCGTTCTCTGTTTCGTATGGAGCTGTTGACTATGGCGGATATCTCCATGGCGTCACGGCGGCTCATAAAAGGGATAAGAAGTCGTGCACCCAGGGCGTTCAGGACGACAAAGTTAAGTCCTGTTATGCTGCCCAGGGGGGTTATTATGGTGGTGACGGACTTTATCGCCGAGGTGGGCATAAAATGCCGCATGGTAAAGAAAAGTCCTGTAAAGGCGGTGACTTCCTTTGAACTGACGGTGAAATATGATCTGATAAAGTAAAAGGGCAGCACCAGCAGGCAGAAAAGTGCGGCGATTATCCACAGGCGCATAAGAATATAATTTACAGAAAATGGGATAAGCCTTTCTATGAGGTTGACTGCGTAGCGTATAAGAAATAATATTACCGCAAGGATAGCCCAAAAGATAAAAAGCGGTATTTTTGAGGGCTTGTACCTATGCATTTGAGGACGTTCACCTCGCTGTTTATTTTTTTGCGTATTTGTATGTATGGTAATTTCAGTTTTCAAGAATTAATCTCCCTTTTATATCATATCATTTATAAGGCAATTATTTGCACGAAAAAAGTGTTTTCGGGGGAAAGCTATGGAGATCACAGCTGTTATAAACAAGATAAATTCGTTTTTGTGGGGTGTGCCGCTTTTGGTACTTTTGCTGGGCGGCGGAGTTTATCTCAGCATAAAACTCAGGTTCAAACAGATACACATTATAAAAATAATGAAGAAAACGGTTTTTACGCTGTTTAAAAAAGAAAGCTCCAAAAGCTCGTCGCTTTCGCAGTTTCAGACTTTTTCCACGGCTCTTGCGGCAACTGTGGGAACAGGCTCGGTGGTGGGCGTGGGGGAATGTATCAGAATAGGGGGCGTAGGCTCGGTATTTTGGATGTGGGTGTCAGCCTTTTTCGGAATGGGGCTTGCCTACTGCGAAAACTATCTGGGAGTGAGATACTCTGAGGGAAAGCTTTGCGGTGCGGCGGCTTATCTTGAAAAGATAGGCAGGACAAGGCTCACAGCTGTTCTGTTTGCTTTATTCACAGTTGGTGCGTCACTTGGAATGGGCAACATGGTGCAGACGGGTTCGGCGGCTGCGGCTGCCCGTGAGGGATTCGGGATATCCTCATATATATTTGCACTTATTGTGCTTATTTTCGTGTTTTTAGTAGCTGTGGGCAAAAACTCAGCAGCTAGGCTTTGTGAAAAGCTTGTGCCCATAATGGCAATACTTTTCATAGGCGGCAGTTTGGGAGTGATAATATTTCACCCATGCAAAGCCGCAGGAGCGGTAACGCTCATAATAAAAAACGCTTTTTGTCCGAGTGCCTGTTTGACGGGGTCGGCGGCAGGGACGATAATATTTTCCATGGTCGAGGGGTTAAAGCGTGGGGCGTTTTCAAACGAGGCAGGCTTAGGCTCGACGGTGGCGGTGCACAGCTCATGCGAGATAAAGTCGCCTGAATTGCAGGGTACATGGGCAATGGCGGAGGTCTTTATAGACACCTTTGTCATATGCACGCTGACGGCTATAGTCATAATAATAAGCGGCACTGACCTCACGGGGGAGGACATGGCAGTGAGGGCTTATGTGGCTACCCTTGGGGAAGGGGGAAAGTATTTCATGTCATTATCGCTGATACTTTTTGCGTTAGCGACAGTGGCAGGGTGGTTTTTCATTGGAGAGAGAGCGTGGAGGTATCTTTTTCCACGGAGTTCCATGACATACAGACTTATGGCACTTGTGTGTGGGTGCATGGGGACGATGTGGAGCATGGAGCTTGTGTGGGGGGTGTCGGATATCTTCAATGGGCTTATGGCAGTGCCGAATGTGATCGGGGTGTTGGTGCTGTGGAGAAAAAGCGGTAGAAATGAGGGATGAGGAGTGAGGAATGAGGAATTGGCACAGCCGACCAGAGTAAAGAACAAGTACAAAGCAAAAGTCAGCACCGAGCGGAGCGATTTTGCGGCGGAAGGAAGTTACCCTAATAAGATGTAGGTCGCCCGTGCTCAGGGTTTGCTGTAAATTCAGAATTGTGGGGGAGCGACGCAATTTCTGTTTCACAAAAATGCAGTGTCCAATTTCTCACACGTTTATTGTATCTCTCAAATTTTTTGACACCACATCGTATTTGTGCTCCATTCGGCAACCGAAAAGATTCCAACATCAAAGATATGACAATCACGTCGTTACCCCTCCGAGCGGGACGTCGAGGTCGCCGTCCCCTACAGGTGCGGTGGGGTAGTTTTTTGTTCTATCCTACAATGGTCGTAATCGTGGGCTTGTTTCTTCGACGGGCGAACGGTGTTCGCCCCTACATTATGCCCTTATATCTCTCCGCTTGCGTGGCGTGTTACATGACAGCCTACGTTTACCGATACAGGCAGGCCTGCAATGTGGGTCGGGGCTTGTTCTATGTTTACGGCAAGACAGGTCTGCGTGCCACCAAAGCCCTGCGGTCCTATGCCTAAAAGATTTATCTTTTCAAGCATCTTTTGCTCAAGCTTTGCGTAACGTTCCTTTGGATTTCTCTCTGATACGCTGCGGCAAAGGGCTTTCTTGGCCAGATATGCACACTTCTCAAAATCTCCGCCTATGCCTACGCCTATCACTATAGGCGGACATGGGTTCGAGCCTGCCTGTGCACAGACTGATACCACCCAGTCAACTATCTCGTCTTCGGTAACCGACGGCGTCATCATTTTCAGCTGGGACATATTCTCGCTGCCAAAACCTTTTGGTGCTACCATTATCTCTACCTTTTCGCCCTCTGCTATTTTGAGATGCACTACCGGTGGTGTGTTGTCGCCTGTGTTTACCCTTTCAAGCGGGTCGGAAACTATGGAACAACGCAGTCTGCCCTCGGTGTAGCCCCTTGCTACCCCTCGGTTTATTGCCTCGTTCAGAGAACCGCCTACAAAATGCACGTCCTGTCCTACGGTCATGAAGATCACTGCCATGCCTGTGTCCTGACAGATAGGGATAGTTTCTTCTCTTGCTACCCTCATGTTGTCAAGAATGTCTGCAAACACGTTCTTTCCAACAGGGGACTGCTCTTTTTGGGCGTTACATTCGATGCAGCTTTCCATATCCTCAGGCAGATACAGATTTGCTTTTATGCAAAGATCCCTTACAAGCTCTTCTACTTCTGATACGTTTATCTCTCTCATTTTTATTTATCCTTTCGGTCTGTATTGATAACGGTGCTGCGGTCGCTGAGTTTTATTACTTTTTCACTGTCAAGGACATAGCAGGGCGTGCCCTCAAGAAGAAATTCCCCTTTCAGAAAATCTGCACAAGCCTCGTCGTTCACGTTTGGGGCTTTGCACAGCTTGTCTTCGGGGATATCTGTGAAACCTGTCACGCTGTCGCACAATAGTCCTACGGAAACTTCTTCGCCCATTGTGATTATTATGCAGTCCCTGTCGGATATGGCTTTAGGTTCATAGTGAAAACGCCTACGCAGGTCTATCACAGGCACTACCTCGCCCTCGTTCACCACTGTTCCCGGTACATAGTCGGGAAAATCAGGCACCGGGGTGGGGGTCTGTGCCGCTATTATTATTTTTATGTCACCAAAGGGCAGGGAAAAATTCCGCCCTGCTGAGGTGAAAATGAGATATCGGCTGTTTTCCACAGCTATCCCTCCTTATCTTAAAACGATACTATAGGCTGTTTACAGATCACGGACAGGCTTTGTATCGCTCTGTTTGTTTTTTTCAGAAACCGCTGTCGAGCCGCTTGTGTATCTCCTGTGCTATCTTGTCAAGAGGGCACTGTTTGGATACTGAGCCGTTTTCATAGGCGGCTTTTGGCATTCCGTAGACCACTGAACTTGCGGCGTCCTGACCGATGTTATACGCTCCCATTTTCTTCATGTTGAGCATACCCTTTGCTCCGTCACAGCCCATGCCGGTGAGGATAACTCCTATAGCGTCACGCTTTGCACTGTATGCCACGGAGTCAAAAAGCACGTCCACTGACGGGCAGTGTCCTGATACTTTTACGCCTGTTTCAGAGGTGACAAAGTAGCCTTTTTTATCTCTGAACAATCTCAGGTGTTTTCCGCCCTGTGCAATGACTATCATGCCCTGACTGAGATACAAGCCGCTTTTCGCCTCAACAACGTTGTGACCTGTTTCGGTACATAGCTGCTCGGCGTAAATCTTCGTATAGCCGGCTGGCATATGGAGGACTGCCACGATAGGGGGAAGGTCATGACGGAGGTCTTTGAGGATTTCTTTGAGAGCCTCTGTTGAGCCTGTTGAACCGCCTATGGCGATAACATGGGAGGTATTCACGGCAGGCTTATGTGCAATGGAATTTGCTCTTGCATTCTCAAGCCTTTGTATGCTTTCGGAAAAACGTTTCTGAAAACGCTCGATATCGGCGGCTGTGTCGTCAGGCTTGTAAACGACGTCTATAGCTCCTGCCTGCATCATTGGATATTTATTGTGTCGTTTTACGGTAAGGTATATAATGGGCACTGAATATCTTGGTGCAAGGCTTATGATGTAATCGTCCATATGCTCCTGACAGTCGCCGTCAAGGAGGACATATTCGGGAGAGAGGGCGATGATACTTTTTCTTCCGTCAGAAAGGCAAGCCGACACTAGCTTTGATTGCTGGAAACCTGCTTTTGAGAGAGATCTTCGGCAAAGCTGTGCAAAGGCTTTATTTTCGGTTATCACAAGAAAGAGAGGCGTCATTTTTTATCCCCTCCTAGCTTGCGGTATATTGCAGGGGCGACCTTCACAAAAGGTATATCTTTCGGCACGGATTCGGCGTGGCCGATATAGAAATAGCCGCCCTTTTCCATTGCATCGTAGAATTTTCTGCATATCTCGGACTTTGTGTCATCATCAAAATATATCATGACGTTGCGGCAGACGATAAGGTCGAACTTCTTTTTGAAAGTAAACTCGTCCATAAGATTGTGATAGCGGAACTCGACGTTCTGTCTTATGGTATCGCTCACCTGCCAGAGGTCTTTTGTATCAGAATATGGGTGGAAGTATTTTTTACGCCATTCTTCGGGGATATTCTTTATGGACATACTGGTATAGATGCCGTTTTTGGCGGTACGCAGTGCGTTCAGGGAAATATCTGTAGCCAGTATCTTTAAGTCCCACAAGCGGCGGTTGAAACCAAAATAATCGTCCATACACATGGCGAGATTATATGGCTCGTTGCCAAAGGAACAGCCTGCACTCCATATTCTCATATCATGGTCAAGGACAGTTTTTTCGGCATAGGGAAGAAACTCCTCCATGAAGTGGTGAAAATGGTCTGTTTCACGCATGAAGTAGGTATGGTTGGTGGTAAGGCGGTTTATAAGGTTGGCAGTTTCTCTGCCTGTTTCGTCGCAGTAGACGGCACTGAGATATTCGGAAAAACTGTTAAAGCCGCAGTCTAGGATATAGTTGCTCAGCCTGCTTTCAACGATAGACTTTTTCCTTGCAAGGTCAAGGCCGTATTTTTCTTTTATGTATGCGGTAAGCTCATTAAAGTCTGCCTGAGAAATTTCAAGACATGACAGCATTTATCTTCCCACCTTTATTTTTTGTTACCTGTTTGTTCTGACAAGGACATCAGGGTCAAGCAGGGATATATTCTTATCCTTTGTATTTATAAAGCATTTCACAAGCCCGTTTTTAACAGGCGATGCGGCGGTCTGTTCGGGGAGGATATCCTCAACGTCAGACACTCTGTCGCATATTATGCCTGCCTGATTTGAGCCGACTTCTATTATTATGGTACAGCTCCTTGCGTCATACTCCGTTTCGGGCAGACCAAGACGCAGGCGGAAATCTATAACGGGGACGGCTTTTCCTCGCAGATTTATAACGCCTTTTATGAATTTCGGCGTTTTCGGCAGTCTTGTAACAGGCAGAAGTCCTATTATATCGGTGACGTTTTTTACCTCAAAGGCGTAATATTTGCTGTCAGAAACAAAGGAGAGTATTTTTCCGCCGCTCTGACAAAATTCGTTTATATCCTGTTCTGACATTTTTATTCACCCTTTCGGAAGTCATAATTGCCGAGAAATTCTTTCATATCAAGTATCATAGTTATGCTGCCGTCGCCAAGGACTGAGCAGCCTGCCAAGCCTGATTCCTTGAGGGGATAGGCGTCAAGGAGAGGGGAGAACGGTTTTACTACCACCTGCTGGTCAACGGTTATCCTATCTGCCATGAGGATAGCCTCTTTGCCGCCGTCGTTACAGCAGAGCATTATGCCTTTTGTTACGTCCTGCTCGGCGTTTGGGATATCGAAATGCTTGCCCATTCTGATAAGAGGCAGGCATTTGTCACGGAGCATTATGAACTCGTTATCCTCAGGGTCGGTGATGAAGTTTTCGGCTTTGCAGGAGAACGCCTCGGAAATTGCGGACACCGGCACTGAGAAATTCTCGTTTCCAACGTCAACGCTAAGGACGTCGAGGATAGACAGGGAGAGCGGTATCCTTATAGTAAAGACAGAGCCTTCGCCGAACTTTGAATCGACGATAAGTTTGCCGCCCACCTTTTCAAGGTTCTTTTTTACAACGTCCATTCCAACGCCTCTGCCTGAATATTCGGTTATTTTTTCATTGGTGGAAAAGCCTGCTGCCACAACGAAATTGAATATCTCTTTATCGGTATATTCGTTTTCAGGCTTTGTGAGCATACCGTTTTTCTTTGCTTTTGCCATAAGCTTTGCGGTATCCATTCCTGCACCGTTGTCACGGCAGGAGATAACGACTTCGTTTGAGTCATAGCCTGCACTGAGGGTGACGGTGGCAGGTTCTGTCTTGCCTGCTTTTGCACGGACTTCGGGGTCTTCTATGCCGTGGTCAACTGCGTTTCTGACGATGTGCATAAGGGGGTCGTTTAGGATATCCACAATGGATTTATCCACTTCCGTTTCCTGTCCCTCAAACACAAGGGTGACGTTCTTTTTAAGCTTTTGGTTCATATCCCTGACCACACGGTTCATTTTCTGGAATGCTGTGGAAACCGGAACCATTCGTATGGACATTACAACGTCCTGAAGTTCGTCGGTAAGCTTTTTCAGCTCACGGGAAGATTTATTGAAACGGTCGAGGTCTATATCGGCTTTTCTAAGGTCCGGGGATGATATGACAGAACCTTCGGTGATAACTATCTCGGCAACAAGGTCGAGAAGTCTGTTCAGTTTATCGAGCTTTACGGATATCATTGACTGCTCATGCTTTTCGGCAGGCTTTTTAGGGGCTGCGTTTGCAGGCTGGGCAGGTTTTGGGACCGGCTGTGCGGGTGCAGGCTGAGGTTTTTTGGCTGCGTTAGCAGGTTGCTCAGGCTTTTTCACCTGCTCAGCTTTGTCAACGTTCACGGCGTTTTTCATAAGGTCGAGAACGCCGTCGGGGTCATCGGTGATAAGCTTTATATAAAGTCCTTTTTTGGATATCTCGTCCCCTGCGTTGTCGGCGTCAAGGTCTTCAGGGAAGGTCTTTGTGACCTCGCACATTTTGCCAAGTGCACGCAAAAGCACCAGTGCACGCATATCGGGCATTGCACAGCTTTCGGAATAGGTCACTTTATATGTAAGGACGCCCTCTTTTTCATCATCAGGGAAAAGCCCCTCATAGGTGGCGGTATCGGCTGATGAAGTATCGGAACTGTCTGTGGCAGGCTGACCTTTCATGGTGGCTGCAAAGGCGTGTATCTTATTTTCAAGCTCTGAAAAATCGGTGAGCGGTGCGTCGTCATAGAGTGAATCAAGCTCTGATTTAAGGTTATCGGAGGCTGAGAAAAGCAGCTCATAGAGGGCAGGCTTATCGTACTTCACCTCAGGGTCTTCACGGATTATGAAGAAAAGGTCCTCGACTGCGTGTGCGAGGGTAGACATATTGTGCATACTCATCATGGCGGCTGAGCCTTTTATGGTGTGCATGGTACGGAATATCTCGTTTATATCCTCTGTGCCTATGGTTTCTTCCTGCTCTGTTCGCATCAATATCTCGTCAAGCTTTTCAAGCAGGTCGCCTGTTTCAAAGACGAACATATCCGCCATATTTTCCATTCCGCTTTCAAATTTAGGCAAAAAAGTCACTCCCTTTCGCTGCTGTCAAGGCAAACGGTTATAATCAATAATATTATACCTGTCTCTTATACAC
>UQAR01000049.1 GCA_900539095.1 uncultured Ruminococcus sp. | reverse complement strand
GATTCGCCTTAGTCTCGTGGGCTCGGAGATGTGTATAAGAGACAGATATATAGGTATGCGAACGCTGTTCGCCCCTACATATTGCCCATAAGCTTTTCGATATCTTTTACTGTGGGCGGATAAAGTGCGATAGGGAACTTTTCCACCGCCGCACCTGCCACAGCACAGGCTGTTTTCACCAATGTATCGTCATCAAGACCTTTATAAAGCCCATATACAGCACCCGCCTTAAAGCTGTCGCCTGCACCAAGCGTTGACACCACGTCTACTTTAAATGCAGGGCACATCTTTGGCACAGCACCTTTTCTGCCATACATCGCACCCATTTCGCCAAGTGTGAATATCACAAGCCCGTCTGTATTATCTGTATAAAGCCTGAAAAGCTCATCATAACTCTTGTCAGGATAATATTCATCAAGGTGCTGATGAGATATGCAATTTACTGCACAATGCTTATTGATATAGCTGTCATAGGCACAATCTACGGTGACGTATTTCTTGCCATATTTTACGCAATACTCGGCTATCTTATCACCAAAATAAGGGTCAGCCGCAACGCAGGCTGAATTTTTCACTGACTCCTCCGAAGGCTGTTCATAAAAAGGCTTTGGACGTGAATAAAGCTTATCCCACTCGCCAAAACAGGTGCGTGTATTTTTATCTATGATAACATAGTCGGTCACGCCCTCGAAACCCTCTGTTACAAGCTCCGAAAGGTCAGCAGTCTTGTCTGCAAAATAATCCTTTATAAGCTTTTCATTGCCGCTTCCAAGGTGAGTACCGCCAAGCTTTACAGGCACATTCAGGCTGCAAAGAACAGCCGCCGCTGTTCCGGTCTCACCACCGACAAGGTGATACTTTTCCTTTATCTCTGCCGTACCGTCTGCCTTTGGAAAATCACCGTCAAGAAGAAACGAACAGGTGGAGATCATTTGACCGTACATATAAACATAATTCTCAGTATATTTCATGTGAACACCATTCCTTACTATAGCAAAGCTATTTCTGCCAAATTGCCGTTGAACCGCATGGAAGCACACCGCCTGTTGCCTCCACCGGCAATCCTATCTCATCAGCCGTGACGTTTCCGCCAAACCTCGTTCCGAGGACATCTCTCAGGATATATGCCATAACTGAGGGTGAAAGTCCTGTGGTATAGCTGTTGAGCAGGAAGAAAAGCGGCTCGTCGCTCAAAACGCCTGAGCAGGTCTTTACAAGGTCATAGATACAATCTTCAAGTTTCCATATCTCTCCGCCAGGTCCTCTGCCGTAGGACGGAGGATCCATAACGATAGCGTCATAGGTCTTGCCACGGCGTATCTCACGCTGAACGAACTTTTCGCAATCGTCTACAAGCCAGCGAATAGGCTTATCGGAAAGCCCTGACACAGTGGCGTTCTCTCTTGCCCACTGCACCATGCCCTTTGATGCGTCAACGTGTGAAACGCTTGCACCTGCTTCGGCACAGGCAAGGGTAGCTCCGCCTGTGTATGCAAAGAGGTTTAACACCTTTATCTCTCTGTCTGCGTTTCTTATTTTATCAGCCATGAAGTCCCAGTTCACAGCCTGTTCAGGGAAAAGACCTGTGTGCTTGAAACCTGTGGGTCTGATAATGAATTTCAAATTTTTATAGCTGATGTTCCAACTTTCAGGCAGGCGTTTTTTATATTCCCATTCGCCGCCGCCCTTTGAGGAACGGTGATAAACACCGTCTGCCTTTGTCCACAGGTCAGAACGTTTCGGGGACTTCCAGATTATCTGAGGGTCAGGTCTTACAAGCACCTTTCCGCCCCAGCTTTCAAGCTTATCTCCGCTTGAGGTATCTATTATCTTATAGTCTTTCCAGTTTTCTGCAATTCTCATATTTTTTATCCTTATATAAAATTACTTTTTCCACGGCCTTTTCTTTTCCGTCCAGCCCTTTGCCTGCCAATATGAACTATCCGCAGGATTCCAGCCCTTTTTGTTTGCAAAGTGGAAAATAGTGAAATACATTCTGCCTTTAAGGCTGACCTTTGGCTCAAAGCTATCGTTTTTAAGCTTTGCGGCAATGCTGTCGGTCTTTTTCTCTATCTTCGCAAGAATTTTGTCGGAAACTTCTTTCCAGCTTACTGCGTGCACGCCGAAACCTATCTTATATATCTTCGGCACGCCCCAGAAAGAAAGGCTGTCTGCCATATCATTGTTAGTGCTTTTCATGCCTGCACCTGCAGCTGTGGATATGACCACAGCACGTTTTGAGAACATTTTCTCCTCAGGTCTATGGACTATCCAACGCCAGCCGTAATGGTCGAGCCATGCTTTCATTGAGCCTGTGCAGTGGTAGACATACACCGGTGAAGTGAGTATAAGCACATCTGCCTCATCGACCGCTTTGGTGATAGGGTCGAGCTTTTCAAAGTGGGGACACTTTTCTTCGCCTTTCATAAAGCAGTTGGTACAGCCGCAGCAGAACTCGCCGAAATCTCTCGGCAGGAAAAACTCTGTAACCTCGCCGCCAAGTTTATCGGCTAACATTCTGCCTATATGATATGTAGAGCCCTTATGGTTCTGACCGTTTATCAAAGCTATTTTCAAAATATCACCTTACATTTTTTCGATAAGCTCGGCTATATTGTGTGCATATTCTGTGATTATGCCTGTTCTCTTGCCCTCTATCATAACACGAACGAGAGGCTCAGTGCCTGACTCACGGACAAGTATCCTGCCCTCGTCCCCAAGCTTTTCGGAATACATCTTGATAGCGTCTGTTATCTCAGGGACTTTATCCCACATACCCTTTTTGTCTGCTGTTATCTTAACGTTAACAAGCACCTGTGGGTAGCACTCCATGCAGGCAGCAAGCTCGCTTGCCTTTTCGCCTGTGCATTTGAGGACTGTTAGCAGCTTTGTACCTGTCAGTTCGCCGTCGCCTGTGTTTGCATAGTCAAGAAGGATTATATGACCTGACTGCTCGCCGCCGATATTATATCCGCCTTTGAGCATTTCTTCAAGAACGTATCTGTCGCCTACCTTTGTGGTAGCTGCAACGATACCGTTTGCTTTTGCATACTTAAAGAAACCGAGGTTAGTCATAACGGTAACAACGCAGGTATTATTTTTGAGAATACCCATGTTCTTCATATATTTTGAGAAGATAGCAAGTATCCTATCGCCGTCGATAAGCTCGCCCTTTTCGTCAACTGCAAGACATCTGTCGGCGTCGCCGTCAAAGGCAAGACCAATATCGCAATGGTTATCCACAACTGCCTTTTGCAGACCCTCAATATGTGTTGAGCCGCAGTCCTTATTTATGTTTGTGCCGTCAGGCTTATCGTTGAGCATTATGCACTTTGCACCAAGTCCCTCGAAAATTCTCTGTGCACAAACTGACGCTGAACCGTTTGCACAGTCAAGAGCCACACGGATACCATTGAAATCGGTCTGAACTGTTTTCATAACGTAGCGGATATAATCCCAAGCTGCGTCCTTCTCGTAGTAAACGTGACCAATATCGCAGCCGTCTTTTAGCTCTATCTTCTCAGGTGTGTCAAGGATAAGAGCCTCTATCTCGTTCTCTATCTCGTCAGAAAGCTTGAAACCGCTGCCTGAGAAAAGCTTTATGCCATTGAACTCAACTGAATTGTGTGACGCAGATATCATAACGCCTGCGTCTGCATTGTACTTCTTCACAAGCATTGCAACGGCAGGTGTAGGGACAACGCCGAGAATGTGGGCGTCTGCACCAACTGAACAGATACCAGCCACCAGTGCGGACTCCAAAATGTCGCCTGAGATACGGGTATCCTTGCCTATGATTATCTTTGCCTTGTGGTTCGTTTCCTTTGTAAGCACCATTGCGGCAGCTCTGCCTATCTGCATAGCAAGCTCGCAGGTAAGCTCGGTGATAGCTACTCCTCTTGCACCGTCAGTTCCAAATAGTCTTCCCATAACAATTAACTCCTTTTCGAGGTCATGCCTCTCTATATTATTTTTTATTTATGTAAACTCTGTATTAACGCAAAACAACAGCGGTATATTTATACAAATGGTTTCAGGGTGGTGGAGCTGGCGACCTCAGGTCGCCCCTACAGAATGAAAAATTCATCGCCGCTAGGCGATACCTTAATTCCTCATTCCTCACTCCTAACTCCTAACTCCTCACTAAATCAAAGGTGCGTTTGTCCGTCCTTGAGAAAGCCCAAATGATCGTAAGCAAGCTGAGTTGCCACACGTCCCCTTGGGGTCTTTGAAAGGAAACCAAGCTGCATAAGATACGGCTCACAAACGTCCTCAATGGTGACAGACTCCTCGCCGATAGCCGCTGCAAGAGTTTCAAGTCCCACAGGGCCGCCGTCATAGCCTTTTATTATCATTGTCAGCAGACGTTTGTCAAGAGAATCAAGTCCCAGTTTGTCAACGTCCATTCTGTTAAGTGCTATCTTAGCAATGTCTGCGGTTATCCTGCCGTTGCCCATGACTTCGGCAAAATCCCTTACTCTTCTGAGAAAACGGTTTGCTATTCTCGGCGTTCCTCTTGAACGCTTTGCTATCTCCTCTGCACCGTCATCATCACAAGCCACGCCCAGCAGAACAGCGGAACGCTTTACGATATCGGAAAGCTGTTCGGTATTGTAAAGCTCCAAACGCTGGATAACGCCGAAACGATCTCTCAGCGGTGCGGAAAGTGAGCCTGCTCTTGTGGTCGCTCCGATAAGGGTAAACTTGTTCAGCTCTATCCTTATGGACCTTGCCGCAGGGCCTTTGCCCATGATTATATCAAGTGCATAATCCTCCAAAGCAGGATAAAGCACCTCTTCCACCTGTCTTGAAAGGCGGTGTATCTCGTCGATAAAAAGCACGTCGCCTTTTTCAAGGTTAGTCAGCAATGCCGCAAGGTCGCCGGGCTTTTCTATAGCAGGGCCTGAGGTTATCCTGATATTCACTCCCATTTCATGGGCAATTATGGCAGAAAGTGTGGTCTTGCCTAGTCCCGGTGGGCCGTAAAGCAGAACGTGGTCAAGGCTGTCGCCTCTGTTCTTTGCCGCTTGTATATATATTTTCAGGTTCTCTTTGACCTTTTCCTGACCGATATACTCGTCAAGCGTTTTAGGTCTAAGGCTCACCTCAAAGTCGTCAGTGGTTTCCGCCTGAGTTTCTTTCGGGGTGACTATCCTGTCTATATCAAAATCTCCTTTTTCGATCATTTACGGAGTTCTCCTCTCAAAATTTCGCAAGTCCGATAAGAGCTTTCTTTATAAGCTCCTCAACGCTCAAATTCGGGTCAAGCTTTGATATCACTGACATTGCCTCGCCCTCGGTATAGCCGAGAACAACAAGTGCTGTGACCGCCTCCTCCACTGCTCCGCTTGGAACGGTAGTAAAGCTTTGAGCCGAACCGCCTCTGACGGATATAGTGTTCTCTTTTGCCACCTTATCTTTAAGTTCAAGGACTATTCTCTGTGCGGTCTTTGCACCGATGCCCTTTATCTTCGTGAAAGCTTTTGAATCCCCTGTTGCCACCGCCAATGCGAACTGTGACGGAGTGCAGGCTGAAAGTATGGCAAGGCCTGCTTTTGGTCCAACGCCGCTAACGGATATGAGCATACGGAAACTTTTCAGTTCCTCCTGCGTTGCAAAGCCGAAAAGCTCCACGGCGTCCTCCTTTACGGCAAGATGTGTATAAAGCTTTACTTCGCTTTTTCCTGCTATCTGCTGCAAGGTAGAAAATGTTGTTTTGCAGGCATAGCCCACGCCTGCACATTCTATTACGGCAAGGTCGCTCTCGGTATGAACGAGCTTTCCGCTAAGTGAATATATCATATTATTTCTCCTCAAATTTCTTCATAACACGCCTTGTGTTCACCGAAAGTCCATGAGTGATAGCGATAGCGACTGCGTCAGCGGTATCGTCAGGTTTCGGCACAGCTTTGAGATGCAGCATTGTTTTTGTCATCTCCTGCACCTGCTTTTTCTCGGCACGTCCGTAGCCGACTATAGAACACTTTACCTGCAAAGGAGTATATTCATAGATCGGGATATTGCGTATTATTGCAGGCAACAGGGTCACTCCCCTTGCCTGTGCAACGTCAATGGCGGTCTTTTCATTGGTATTGAAAAACAGCTTTTCTATTCCCATTTCGTCAGGCTTATAGGTGGTTATTATCTCGGTCATATCGTCATAAATGACTTTCAGACGTCTGTTGAAGTCCATATCCGCAGAGGTCGTTATCGCACCGAAGTCCACCACGGAAAATCTTCCGCCGCTGTAATCCAGCACGCCAAAACCCACAATGGCATAGCCAGGGTCGATACCGAGTATTCTCAAAATGCCGCCTCCGTTCAAAGACAATACTATCCTATAATAACAATTAATTATACCATATTTTTCGGTCAAATGCAAGCAAATTGCTGCGTTTTCATCTATTTCTCACAGAGCTGAGCTGTAGAAATGCCGCCCTGCAAAAAGCCTGTTTTTAGCTAAACTGCCAACAGCGGCAAAAAGCGGCTGCCAAGTGTGAAACCGGACGCCGCTATTTTTTCATGCTGTATTTTTTAAGTGGCGACTTCCACAGCCTTTGGAGTATAAGTCCGTTGAGAGTGCCTGTGAGAATGCCGCTTATTATGAGATATGGCAGCAGACTAAAAACAGCCCATGTGCCTGATATCACTGCCGCCGCACAGAGCTGACCGATATTGTGAAAAAAGCCGCCGAAAACTGAGGTCACCCAAAGCTGGTTTTCCCCCACCTTTGACACTGCTATGCACATTGCGGCATAGGCGAGAACTCCGCCTGTCAGAGAGAACGCAAAGCTTACCACAGTCCCGTAAAGTCCCGCCGCAAGGACTATCCTCAAAAGCAGCACCAAGCCTGCCTCTTTTCTGCCGACAAAAAGCATTGCCGCCATTGTGACGATATTGGCAAGACCCAGTTTCATGCCGCCTATGGGCATAACAGGGAATTGTGCCTCAACCATAAAAATGATAAGGGACAGGGCGGTAAAAATACCGATGAGGGTGATTTTTCGTATAGATATCTTCATAGCTTTAACCTTATGTCATGGCGTCGGCAGATGTTTCGCCAACGACCTTTATAACAAGCTTATGGGGTGCACAAATTACGGTCTGACCTGCAATGGATATCTTTCCTGCATGGACGCAGGTCCGGTTTGAACAGTCAGCGGAGGACACCCATATACTTCCGCCGCCAACGGACACGGCGTTAGTGCCGTTTTTCGTTTTTATCTCAAAGGAATATTCTTTCTCAGGGTCAAGGTCGGCTATGGTTTTCACGAGCTTGCCGTCCTCGTATATCTCGGCAGAGTTTTCGCCGCTCTTTCCACCTGTGAGGAAAATAAATATCAGGCACGCAACGATAACAGCCGCAAAAACTGCCGCCCATATGAGATTCTTTCTTTTTACCACTGCCGCACTCCCCTTTTTACAGTATATTTGTTGTTATGAGTATACCACAGCCGTTCTTTTTCGTCAAGACAAACGGCAAGTGTCTGATTTTTTGTACTTAAATATTACAACAAGGTTACAATAAAGTACAAGATTTCGTACAGTTGTAACATTGCTGTAATTTTCGTTGAAAAAGTCGAAAAAATTGTCGAAAATTTATCAAAATATCCTTTTTCTCTATTGATTTTTTGAATGGGGTGTGTTAAAATATAAGAGTTGAGTATTCTATTATTAAGAGTATGTGAACATTTGTTCTTTATATAGACCGCCTCAGCCTGCAAATTATGGGCAGATTAAACGATTGCGTGTTTGTATGTTAAATGATTTTAACCAAATCGTTGAAATTTTCCCTGTGTGCTTTTATTTTCCTTGTGGCTGTGGTATAATATTCTGAGTGTCGGCAGAGAAATAAACCGACAATCTCGTTAAGGAGTGTGTAAACTTGGAGAAGTTTGTTATACATGGAGGCAAGCCGCTGCATGGTACTGTGCAGATAAGCGGTGCGAAAAACGCAGCCGTTGCACTGGTCGCAGCAACTATCCTGTGCGACGAGCCGTGCGTTCTTGAGAACGTCCCTGAGATAAGCGATATAACTAAGTGTATGAAGATCCTTCGTGAAATGGGTGCGGAGGTCAGACTTTTAGATAAAAATACTATATATTTTGACACTAAGGGCATTGAAAAGCCTGAAGTGCCTTATGAGCTTGCAAGAACTATGAGAGCGTCATGCTATTTTCTTGGCACACTGCTGGGAAGATTTCACGAGGCTTTTGTGCCGATGCCGGGCGGCTGCGATCTTGGTGACAGACCGATAGATCAGCACCTTAAAGCATTCAAGGCACTGGGTGCGTCTGACGAGATAGTGAACGGTGCTAACCACGTCACTGCGAACGAGCTTGTGGGCAATCAGATCTACTTTGACTTTGTTACTGTGGGTGCGACCATGAACGCTATTTTTGCGTCTGTAAAGGCAAAGGGTCTTACGATAATCGAAAATGCGGCGAAAGAGCCTCATATAGTTGACCTTGCGAATTTTCTTAACTCAATGGGTGCTGATATCAGAGGTGCAGGTACTGACGTTATCAAGATAAGAGGCGTTAATTACCTTAAAGGCGTTACCTATGCGACTATCCCTGACCAGATAGAGGCAGGAACTTACATGGTAGCTGCGGCTGCCACAAAGGGCGACGTTGTTATCGCAAACGTTATCCCTAAGCACCTTGAATCTATCACAGCAAAGCTCCGCAAGGTAGGCGTAAACGTTGAAGAAAGCGACGAGAGCGTTCATGTATGGGTGGACGGTCCTCTTATGAAAACTTCTATAAAGACAATGCCTCACCCGGGATTCCCTACTGATATGCAGCCGCAGTTCTCTACACTGCTGACGCTTGCTGAGGGAACGAGCATTGTGACTGACGATATTTTTGACAACAGATTCAGATATGTGGCAGAGCTTAGAAGAATGGGTGCTGACATTTCTGTTGACGGCAAGGTGGCTGTAATACAGGGCGTTGGCAAGCTAAAGGGTGCTCCTGTTGTAGCGACCGACCTGAGAGCAGGTGCTGCAATGGTCATTGCCGGTCTTGCGGCTGAGGGCACAACTGAGATAGACAATATTTTCTACATTGAGAGAGGATATGAAAAGATAGACGAAAAGCTCAGAGGGCTTGGTGCTGACATACAGCGTGTTTACAAGCCTGACGCTAACGAAATGGAGCTTAGCGGCTGATAAAGAAAAAAATGCGGCGGCATAGGATTTGCCGCCGTTTTTGTGTTTTGAAAGGGAAAAGATATGGAGCTTTTTATTTCAGACCTTGACGGTACGCTGCTTGACGGCAACGCAGAGGTGACAGACTTCACGAGAGATACCATAAATCAACTCACTGAGAGGGGTATGCTTTTTACGGTGGCAACGGCAAGGTCTTTAGCCTCGGCGGGGAAAATACTTTCGGGACTTGAACTTAAAGTGCCTGTCATTCTCATGAACGGCGTGCTTATTTATGATATGCAGAAAAAGGAATACATAAAGATAAATGGGCTGAAAAGAGAGCTTTCCGAACTTGTTATAGATCTTGCGAGGAAGTTTATGCTCCAGCCTTTTATGTATTCCGTTTCGGACAACCAACTTTCCACACGATATGAGCGGCTCATCTCCCCTGCTATGGAGCATTTTTACAAGGAACGCAGGGATAAATACTACAAGTCGTTCACGCAGGTCAGTGACTTTTCACAGCACTTGGACAATGTTATATACTTCACATTCATTGCGAAAAAGGAAAAGCTTGCACCTCTTTATGAGGCTCTTAAAGACAACAGCGAGCTTAGTATCACATATTACTATGACGTTTACGACCATGAACTTTGGTATCTTGAGGTGTTCTCCTCTGCGGCGTCAAAAGAGCACGGGGTCAGGTTTCTTCGTGATAAATTTGGGTTCGACCGCATAACGGCTTTTGGCGACAACACTAACGACATACCAATGTTCAGGGCGGCGGACAAAAGCGTGGCGGTGAAAAACGCCTGCAAAAAGGTGCTTGAATGCTGCGACCAGGTAACGGGCACAAATGAGGAGAACGGCGTTGCAGAGTATCTGCTGAAAACTTTTGAAAGGAACTAGCTATGGCACGGATATATCCACTTTTTTCATCAAGCAAGGGCAACAGCTCTTTTATCGGCAACAGCGACGGCGGCATACTTGTTGACGCAGGTGTATCCTGCAAGCGGCTTTGCGACGCACTGAAAGCCAACGAGATAGACCCGTCTGTGATACAGGGCATTTTTATCACCCACACTCACTCAGACCATGTTTCGGGGCTGAAAGTTTTCACAAAGAAGTATCATATCCCAGTTTTTGCACAGCGGACAAATCTTGAGATACTTGCGGCTGACGGAAAGATAGACCCTTCCTGTGACGTCACAGAGGTGGACGGCGGAGAGATAGCCATAGGCGATTATTCGGTAAAAGCTTTTGCAACATTTCATGACACCCCTGCAAGCTGCGGATATCAGATAAACACCCCTGACGGAAAAAGGGTCTGCGTATGCACTGACCTTGGCACTGTCACGAACGAGGTGGATATGCACCTGAGCGGCTGTGACCTTGTTCTGCTGGAATCAAACTATGATGAATCCATGCTGAAAAATGGGTCGTATCCTTATGAACTGAAAAGGCGTATCGCATCAGACCACGGACATCTTTCAAACGCTGACTGTGGCGAGCAGCTAAAAAAGCTTATGCGTGCGGGGACGTACAAATTCATACTGGGACATCTCAGTCAAGAAAACAACACGCCTTTGCAGGCTGAAAGCTCGGCGGTGAATGCGTTGGCGGAATATCAGCGAAACAGCGACTACATTTTACATATAGCAAAGCCTGAGGGCAGCGGAATGGCGGTGGCATTTTGATAAGGATAAATCTTATTACGGTAGGAAAGCTAAAAGAGAAATACTGGCGTGACGCAGCGGCGGAATACTCAAAGCGTTTAGGGGCGTTCTGCAAGCTTGAGATAGTTGAACTGAACGAGTCGAGGTTATCTGATAACCCCTCAGAAAAGGAGATAGCTTTGGCACTTGAAAACGAGGCAAAGGCAATGAAAAGCTACACTGACATCAAGGGGGCTTTCAACATTGCCATGTGCATTGAGGGCAAGCAGCTTTCAAGCGAAAAGCTATCCAAAAAGCTCAGCGACTGCGGACTGAACGGATTCAGCACGGTAAATTTTATAATAGGCTCGTCTTTCGGCATAGCACCTGAGATAAAGGCAAAAGCTGATCTGCGGTTATCAATGTCTGAGATGACCTTTCCGCACCAGCTTGCGAGGATAATGCTTTTGGAGCAGGTATATAGGGCGTTTCAGATAAGTGCTAATACTAGGTATCATAAATAAATTTCGGATATGACAAAACCGCCCTTTGTGCCTGTCATGTAGTGATGAACATCAAGATCGAACATCTTATTGTAAAGTTCAAACAGCTCACTTTCGGTTTTGCTGGTCAAAAAATCATTGGCATTGATCATTTCAAGGACAGGCTTAAAACGGCTGATAAAAATATCGTTCAGCTTGTATGCACAGCTTTTGCTGTCCATAGAATCATCTGTAATTGAAATATGAGGATTCCTTGACTTAGTATAATAATATTATAAGTCATTGCAATACCAAAGTCAATGACTTAAACTAATAATATAATAATTCAGTATGCGGCGGAGGTATAACATGAAAAAAATATTAATGGTAATAAATGCAGACGACAGGCTCGGACATATCTCTCCCGAGATATACGGACATTTTTCCGAGCATCTCGGAAGATGTATCTACAATGGTATATATGTGGGTGAAAATTCACCTATTCCGAATACAGACGGAATAAGGAATGATATCATCGAGGCACTCAGAAATATAAAAGCTCCCGTTTTCCGCTGGCCCGGTGGCTGCTTTGCAGAAGAATATCACTGGCAGGACGGTATCGGCGAAAAATCTCTGCGTCGAAAGATCGTGAACACGAACTGGGGCGGAGTTACGGAGGATAATTCTTTTGGCACGCACGAATTTATGCGTTTCTGTGAGCTTGTTGGCTGCAAGCCTTATATAAACGGCAATGTTGGCAGCGGCAGTGTTCGTGAATTATCCGAATGGATAGAATATATGACCTCAGATGCGGAATCACCTCTCACAGAGCAGAGAAAGAAGAACGGCAGAGCCGAGCCGTGGAAACTCGAATACCTCGGTGTCGGCAATGAAAACTGGGGCTGCGGAGGAAATATGCGTCCCGAATATTACGCCGACGTTTATAAAAGGTATCAGACATTCTGCCGCAATTATTCGGGAAACAGACTTTACAGAATAGCCTGCGGTCCAAGCTCTGCCGACTATAACTGGACAGAAGTCATGATGAAAAATCTTGACAGCAATAATGTTGATGCTATCGACCTGCATTATTATACGATGCCAGTATGGCCCGAAATGGAGTCTGCCACCGATTTTGACGATGAGCTTTATTATAAAACTATCGCTGCAGCGAACTTTTCCGATGAGCTTATCACAAGACATTCGGAGATAATGAACCGCTATGATCCCGAAAAGAAAATAGGACTTGTAATAGGCGAGTGGGGCTGTTGGCATAAGGTAGAAGAGGGTACGAACCCGGGATTTTTATATCAGCAGAATACAATGCGTGATGCTATCGTTGCTGCAATAGAGCTGAATGTTTTTAACAGACACAGCGACCGTGTTGTAATGGCAAACCTTGCACAGGCGGTGAATGTTCTCCAATCGGTCATTCTTACAGAAGGCGATAAGATGATAAAAACGCCTACATATCACGTTTTCGACCTTTTTAAAACACACCAAAACAACGAGGCAGTTTACTGCTATACGCAGAACGAAAATATGTCGGAAGGTAAAAATGCTCCGATGATCTCGGTTTCCGCATCGGTGAACGAAAAGAGTATGACCGTTACCGCCGCAAACTGTTCACTTGCGGAAGAGGCTGCTGTTGAATGCAGCATTTTCGGATTTAAAGCATCATCAGTTTCTTGCAGGATACTTACAAACGAGGCACACAGCTATAACGACTTCGACTGTCCCGACAGAGTGAGCATTACTGAGCATACGGCAGTCATCAAGGACAATGTGTTAAAGCTGAATATTCCGCCTTGTGCTGTTGTGGAATGTGTTGTTGACTAAATATTTGGGCATATTCACAGTGCATTTCGTCTTTATAATAAAAATATAAGCATAAAAGGGGTTTCTGTTGATAAAATGTGAATGTGTTCACATTTTTGGATCTTCTCCTTATGTGCTACAATTCAGCAAGGAGAAAGCCGAAGGATTTGTCAACATGACAAAACCGCCGCAACCAAACTCGGTTGCGGCGGTAATTTTATCTGCTATGAATTATTTTTCTTGCTGTAATACTTAGTCTGCTTATCGTAGACCACCTTCGGCGTGTAACGTTTTATCGCCTTGTTGTTTACCTTGATATCAAGCTTTTCTACCCAGCCTGTCAATTTCTCCTGGAACTCATCGCTCTTCATTTCTTTAAGAAGATCTTCGTGATTATCCTTGGCATATTCTGTATCTCTGTCCTTGATGTCGCCCTTGATAAGAATGTAGTAAGCGTTGTCGTCCTCGTAAGCTGTTGCAACGTCTGTGTCCATGCCGCTTACTTCCTTGAGTATCTTTCCGTTTGTGGTGTCCTTCTGAGAATCGTCCATTGTGCCGTAATTCATCATCTTTTCATTTGCATACGGGTCAGGTGCAGAAGAAGAACTGTCTGCGGAAGAATCTGTGTCTGACGCTGCTGTGCTTGAATCTGCTGTGCTGTCAGAAACTGAAGATGTGTCATCGCTTGCTGTGGAACTTGTGTCGCTCTCTGCTACAGAAGAAGTGTCGTCAGAAGTCGTGCTGCTGTCTGCGGCTGATGAATCGCTGTCAGCGGCGGAGCTTGAATCTGAGGCTTTCTTTGATGCAACATAATCATTGTATTCATCTATGATACTGTCAAAGTCATCAAACGAAACGCCCTGAGCCTTTTCAAGGAACTCATCTCTTTTTGCCTTGGCTTCCTCATTTGCAGCGTCTGCTGAGTCTGTAGAAGAATCGGTGGCTGATGATGAAGAATCAGTTGATGCTTTAGTTTTTGCAAAGGAAATGGACTTATATCTCAGGTAGTTATCATCAAGATACTTCACCATTTCATCGTCTGAAACGGCTTCCTCGCCGCCCTCTGCATAGTAGTGATCAAAAAGCTCTTCCCTCATTTTCGAGCCTTTGAGTGCAAGCTTTACAGATTCCTTTGAGATACCCTCTGACTCGTAAAACTCACCCTGAGAATCCCAAGTGCTGCTTATGCTGTCATTGATAGACTTGAGGTCCTCGTCTGAAAGGGTCAGACCCAGCTCGTTGAACTTGTCAACTACAGCAGCGTACTCCTTAGTTGCAGTGAGAGCATAATCTGAAAGATACTCGTCAAATGCCTTTCCGTCTACCTTCTGATCGAAATAGTCCTTTTTGATGCCATTCTGATAATACATCATCGTCATCTGATATGACATTTCTGTAAGCTCGTTATAAATATAGATACCTGCGTTTATCTTGCTGTCACCTGCTGTCATCACATAGCTTGTATCCGAACAAGCAGTGAGGCTTGCGGAACAAAGCAGAGCGGCAGTAAGAGCAGCCGTTATTTTTTTAGCTTTAGCCATTTTTATTATCCATTTCCTTTCCGAAAAAAATCATCGTTCCAAAAGGCACAAAACCGCCTTAACTTTTACATTATACTACATTTGCGGTGATAAGTCAAGGGGCGTGAGGGGGATAGTTTGGGTGCTTATTTTTGATGCTGACAACTTATACGAGGATATTTTAGCTTATGTACGCAGGAACTCGCCAACTCAGGATACTATCAAGGCAGCACCGCACAAAACTCGTGCAGTGCTGCCCTAATAATATCCTGAGTTTTTGAATAAAACAGCGTTTATTCATCACATTCCAATAATGCCTCTCTATCCATTTCTTCCTCAACTTGCTCTTCTGTCTGCTTATATGATACAAGTAAATTATTCAGATATTCTTCACTTGTTGGCTGTCCCTCTACATAGATGCAGCTATTTATTCCTTCTCTGGACAAATCTTCTTTAACGTGTAAAAGTGTCTTTATTCCGTTCGCACGTATAATATCACACTTATACACATAATCGTTGTTTGAAACAATTTGTTTGATTTGAGAAATGGATAGTTCTTGATATTTACGTATAATTTTAGCCACAGTAGCTGTGAATACTGAACTCTCCAGTTTGAGTCCTACAGTTCTCATAGTGATCTCCTTAAAATCAATTATTGTTCTAATGGGTTCTCCCTGCTAATCACAAATATAATCATCACAAATAGCATTGCTTAAATAATGATCGCTTGTATCTACTCCTAAATCGGGAAGTATAATTATAACAAGATCCGAATCATATTCATCATCAGTAACATTATCAATTATTTCTAAACTGAATCCTCCATTTAAATCAAAAATCAACTCATATGGCTCATATTTTGTTAATATCACATTTGTATCTTGGGTTTCACAAATTTTGTTTAGAAATTCTTCTATTTTCTTTTGGATGTCTTTGGTGTTTTTCAAAAAATATTCATAAGCACGCTCTTGTTTTGGCGTTATTTCTTTTGATTTCGAATTTGTGACAGCAATAACTTTAATATCGAATGTTTTATCCCATAATGTTATCTGGGTTTCACCATGATACATTAAATTCCTATACTCCAATTCTCCAAAAACAGAATTGATAATTTTCTTTCTCTTATTTCTAAACAAATATCCTCACCTATCCTTTGGATATATCATGCACGTCTTGACATTACCAATCCAGATTTTATGATAGTTTGCCATATTTCTCTTTAATTTCTTCATACCAACTCATCAATTCCGACACAGGTGATATTCCACTCTTGGTATAGTTATCATAACGGTAGGATGCATCGAATTTATGAGTAGCAACATCAAACTCCAACTTATATTCATTAGGACCTTTACATTGATACATATCGCACAATTCAACCAGTTTGTCAATATCTTTTATTCCGATCGATAAAAACTCGTCAGAGGCCTCATCATCGGCAAAATTCCCAGCAGGTATAACATTCTGTCCTTTAACAAAAATAGCGTTGAACATTTTCTGCGATGTGTCTTGATAAATATAGATATATATTTTATCAACACTTCCGTTGGTGTATTCCATACATAGCGAAACAAATTCTGACTGTAAATCAGTGAATGCGTCTTCAAAACCTTTGATCATAATTTTCTCCTTTATTGTGTAAAGTGTCTTATAATTTTTAAATCATCAATTTTATAACTTACATCAAAAACAGATGGTCGTGATGAACCATTTTCGTATGTAAGTTTAATGTCTACATCAGTAGTTTAACAGAGTTCAGCCGTCTTGTCAAGAATATCACCATATTTTCGCCGTTACATACAATCAAGTTGCCGATTTCTTATAGGATAAGCACAAGCAGTGGCACACCCCTTACATAAAAAAATTGAGAACAAATCTCGTGTCATATTTCATGTCATATATTTATGTTTTTGGCGTGTGTTTTATGATTTACGCATATTTCAGCACATAAACAAAACCGCCTATCTACATCATTTGACGTAAACAAGCGGTTTTACACTGGTCGAGGTGACGGGACGTTGAACAGTGGATTCAAGCCTGCGTTTCGACCAAAATAAAAAGAGTTACGCTATTCGGTTTCTCAAAGCATAACCCTACTTTTTTAGGTAATACAAAAACTCCCCCTGCGGCGTTAAGTTCTGATAATAAAAAAGGCCATGACGGACAATGCCCGTCACGGCGAGTGACTGGTCGAGGTGACGGGACTTGAACCCACGGCCTCTGCGTCCCGAACGCAGCGCTCTACCAAACTGAGCCACACCTCGAAATATCACTGTAATATTATATCACACCCATCAAACCTTGTCAAGGCGTTTTTTTCTGTTTTGTATCCTCTTTTGTTCAGTTGTCAATGATAGGTGACACATCTTCTCAAAAAATAATGTTAAGTAA